>NZ_DASWQI010000057.1:0-35482 GCF_036403745.1 Allosphingosinicella sp. | reverse complement strand
CGCCCCAGCGGCCGGCCGGGATACGCTCGAGGATCGAGCGGTTGCGCGTTTCGTCGGCCTGGAGCGCCGCCGTGTTGTTGGTGGCGATATAGCCCGGCGCGATCGCGTTGACGTTGACGCCCTTCGCCGCCCATTCGTTGGCGAGCAGCTTGGTCAGGCCGGCGACGCCGGACTTGGAGGCCGTGTAGCTCGGCACGCGGATGCCGCCCTGGAAGCTCAGCATCGAGGCGATGTTGACGATTTTGCCCCTCCCCTGCCCGATCATGTGCCGCCCGGCGGCCTGGCACAGGAAGAACACGGACTTGAGGTTCGTGTCGAGAACCGCGTCCCAATCCGCCTCGGTGAAATCGACCGCGTCGGCGCGGCGGATGATCCCGGCATTGTTGACGAGGATGTCGAGCCCGCCAAGCTCTGCGATCGTAGCCTCGACCACCTCCGCCACCGGCGCGATCGTGGAAAGGTCGGCGCGGACCTGGATCGCGCGGCGGCCGGCGGCGGCGACCCGCTCCGCCGTCTCGTCGGCGGGCGAGCGGCCGACCAGCGCCACGTCCGCCCCCGCCTCGGCCAGCGCAACGGCGATGCCCTGGCCGATGCCGGTATTGGCCCCGGTGACGATGGCGACGCGGCCGCTGAGATCGAAGAGCGGGCTCACTGCAGCTGGCAGATGTCGAGGACGTTCATGTCGGTATAATCCTGGTTCTCGCCGGCCATCGCCCAGATGAAGGCATAGGCCTTGGTGCCCGCGCCCATATGCACCGACCAGACCGGGCTGATCACCGCTTCCTCGTTCGCGATGACGATGTGGCGCAGCTGCTCGCCCTCGCCCATGAAGTGGAAGACGCGGTCGCTGTCGCCGTCCAGCTCGAAGTAGAAATAGATTTCGCTGCGGCGCTCGTGGATGTGCGGCGGCATCGTGTTCCAGACGCTGCCCGGCTTCAAGACGGTGAGGCCCATGACGAGCTGCGCCGAATCGCACACGCCGGGGATGACGAGCTGGTAGATGGTGCGCTCGTTCGATTCCTCGAGGCTGCCGCGCTCCAGCGCGTTGGCCTGGGCGATCTCCAGCTTGCGGGTCTGGAACGCCTTATGCGCGGGGCAGGAGGCGAGGTAGAAGCGGGCGCCTGCGTCGGAGAAGACCACCTCCTTCGCGCCCATTGTCACGAACAGGCAATCCTTGTTGCCGAGGTGGAACGCCTCGCCGTCCACCGTGACGGTCCCCGCCGCCTCGCCGACATTGACGATCGCCAGCTCGCGCCGCTCCAGGAACGGATGGCCCGCCGCCGAGGGCGGTTCCGTCTGGTCGGGGAGCCGGACCGCGCCGCTGCCGACGACGACGCCGCCGATCACGAAGCGGTCGGCGTGGGTGTAGTTCAACACGCACTCGCCCTCGCGGAACAGGTCCTGGAGCAGGTAGCGGTCGCGCAATTCGTCGTTGGAGACGCACTCCATCATGTCGGGATGGGTGGCGTAATAAGTGCGTTCGAACATGGCGGCTCCGTCAGGCTGCGAGGGTTTGAGCATCGTCGAGGCGGTAGGCACGCTTGACGAGGCCGTAGGTGAGTTCGTGGGCGAGCTCCGCCGCTTCCCAATCCTGGAGGCGCCCTTCGGCGACCAGACGGGCAAGGAACGCGCAGTCGACGCGGCGGGCGACGTCGTGGCGGGCGGGGATGGAAAGGAAGGCGCGGGTGTCGTCGTTGAAGCCGACCGTGTTGTAGAAGCCGGCACTCTCCGTCGTCATTTCGCGGAAGCGGCGCATGCCTTCGGGGCTGTCGTGGAACCACCAGGCGGGCCCCAGCTTCAGGCATGGATAATGGCCGGCGAGCGGGGCAAGCTCGCGCGCATAGGCGGTCTCGTCGAGGGTGAAGAGGATGATCGCCAGCCGCGGCTCGTTGCCGAAGCGGTCGAGCAGCGGCTTCAGCGCTCCGACATAGTCGGTGCGGGTCGGGATGTCGGCGCCCTTGTCGCGGCCGTAGGTGCGGTGCAGCCAGAGATTGTGGTTGCGGAAGGCGCCCGGGTGGATCTGCATCACCATCCCGTCCTCGACGCTCATCGCCGCCAACTCGGTCAGCATCTGGGCGCGGAACAGCTCGGCGTCGTCGCCCGTCCAATTGCCGCTGACGATGCGGCGGAACAGCGCCTCGGCCTCGGCGGCCGCGAGGTCGGCGGTGCGGGCGGTGGGGTGGCCGTGATCGGTGGCGGTGGCGCCGGCGGCGCGGAAGTCGGCGCGGCGCTTGCGGTGCGCGGCGAGATAGCCCTTCCAGCTGCCGACATCCTCGCCGGTGAGGGTGCCGAACCGGGCCAGCGCCTCGGCGAATTGCTCATGCTCGGGATCGACGACGGCGTCGGGGCGGTAGGTGGTGACGACCCGCCCCTTCCACCCCGACGCGCGGATGCGGGCATGGTGGGCGAGGTCCTCGTGCGCGCCCTCGGTGGTGGCGAGCAGCTCGATCCCGAACCGGTCGAACAGCGCCCGAGGGCGGAAGGCGGGGGTCGCCAACGCCTCGGCGATGCGGTCGTAGTAAAGGTCCGCCGTCTCCGCATCGAGCGCCACGTCGAACCCGAACACATCGGCGAAGACATGGTCCAGCCAGAGGCGCGAGGGGGTGCCGCGGAAGAGGTAATAGTGGCTTGCGAACAGCCGCCAGGCGGCGCGGGGATCGGCCGGCGACGGGCCGGCGCGGCTGGGGACGCCGAGCGCCTCCAGCGACACGCCCTGGCTGTAGAGCATGCGGAACAGATAATGGTCCGGCGCGAGCAGCAGCTCGGTGGGGTTCGACCAGGCCTCGTTGACGGCGAACCAGGCGGGGTCGGTATGGCCGTGGGGGCTGACGATCGGAAGGCTCGCGACGTCGGCGTAGAGCGCCCGCGCCACCGCCCGCGTCGCGGCATCGGCGGGGAACAGCCGGTCCGGATCGAGCTTCAGGGGCCGTGGCATCCGCTCTCCTCAACGCCTAATCGCGCGGTGGTCTCCGCCACCGTGGCGGTCAAGCCGGTAACCGGTGTCATACGCGAAAGCAAGCCGTCGCGCCGGCACTCGCATCAGCCCTTCGGCGCGAAGGCGACGGAGGCGCGCTTGACCAGGCGGGAGAGGAAGAGCGAGGGCTCGGGGACGTCGCCGCCCCCGGTTTCGCCGGCCAGGAGCTTGAGCGCGGCGGCGCGGGCCATCGAGACGATCGGCCAGCGCACCGTGGTGAGCGGCGGCCAGATGTGACCGGCGATCGGCGTGTCGTCGAAGCCAATCACGGACAGATCGTCGGGGATGGCGATGCCCCGCTCGCGCGCGGCGTGGACGATGCCGGCGGCCATCTCGTCGTTGCTGGCGAAGATCGCCGTTGGGCGCGGCGACAGGTCGAGCAGCTTCTCGGCGGCGGCGATGCCCGATTCGAACGTGTAATTGCCCTCGGCGATGAGGCTCCTGGGCAGCTTGATCGAGGCGGTGCGCAGCGCGTCCTCGAAGCCGCGGCGGCGCTCGGCGGCGGAGCGGAAGCCGTGCGGGCCGGCGATCAGGCCGATCATCTTGTGGCCGTGGATATAGAGGTACTGCACGGCCTCGGCGACGGCCTCGCGGTCGTTCGAGGCGACCATGTGATCCGGGTCATCGAGCACGGCGGAGCCCATGCGCACGTAGCGGCAGCCCACCTCGTTGCAGAGCCGCGCGATCGCATCGTTCTCCGACAAAGGCGGCAGGATGACGACGCCGTAGGGCCGCTGCCGCTCGAGGAAGGTGCGCACGTCGTCCATCAGGCTGGCGGCGCCGCGGTCGACCGGCCGCACCACCATGGCGAAGTCGGTGCCCTGAAGCGCCTCGAGGATGCCCTGCTGGACGTTCAGCACCATCTGCGCGTTCGGGTTGTCGTGGATGAGGCCGATCAGGAAGTTGGTGCGCAGTGCCAGCGCCCGCGCCTGCGGATTGGGCACATAGCCGAGTTCGCGGATCACTTTCTGGACGCGCTCGCGAGTCTCGTCATTGAGGAGCGGGGAGCGGTTGATGACCCGGCTCACGGTCTTCTTCGAGACGCCCGACAGGCGCGCGACGTCGTTGATCGTCGGCTTGCCGGTGCGCCGGCCCGCCGCCGGCGGATCGCTGTCCGAAATGCTGCTCAAGCCCCTCTCCCCTCGGGCCGCCCTTGCCGGACTTGGTCCCCATGTTTATCTGACACCGGTTACCGACACAGACAAGACGGAATGCGCGAAGCCGATTTCCTTGAACCCGCCGCGGCCGCGAAGGCCGTGCTCCGCCTCGACCCGCGCGACGACGTCGCGGTGGCGCTGCGGCCGCTTGCCGCGGGGGAGGTCGTGGAGATCGACGGGCACTTGCTCACGGTAGCGGAAGAGGTGCCGCACGGCCACAAGCTCGCGCTCCACGCCATGGCCGCGGGGGAGAGGGTCCATAAATTCGGCTGGCCGATCGGCGTCCTCACCGCCCCGGTGGCAGAGGGCGAACATGTCCACAGCCACAACCTCTCCACCTTGCTGAGCGGCGTCGAAGGCTATGCCTACGCGCCTGCCGGCGACGGTCCGGTGGAGGCGCCGGACTCGCTTGGTTTCCTCGGCTACCGCCGCGCCGACGGGCGGGTCGGGACGCGGAACGAGATATGGATCCTGCCGACCGTCGGCTGCGTCGGGCGGACGGCGCAGAAGATCGCCGCGGCGGCGCAGGCGCGGCACGCGGGGCAGGTCGACGGCATCCACGCCTTTGCGCACCCGTTCGGCTGCTCCCAGCTCGGAGACGATCTCGGCGGCACCCGGGCTATCCTCGCGGCGCTTGCCTGCCACCCCAATGCCGGCGGCGTGCTGCTCGTCGGCCTCGGCTGCGAATCGAACCAGATCGACCCTCTGGTCGAGGAGATACCCGAGCCGCTGCGCGAGCGGGTGCGGACGCTGCGGGCGCAGGGGGTCGAGGATGAGATGGAGGCCGGGCTGGCGCTGGTCGACACGCTGGTCGCGCAGGCCGCGCCGGCGAAGCGGGAACGCGTCGGCTTCGGGGAGCTCGTCATCGGCCTCAAATGCGGCGGCTCGGACGGCTTTTCCGGGCTCACCGCCAACCCGCTGGTCGGGCGGATGGCCGACCGCGCCGCCGCCGCTGGCGGCAGCGCGATCCTCAGCGAGATCCCCGAGATTTTCGCCGCCGAGCGGCTCCTGATGGCGCGGGCGCGGAGCGCAGACGTATTCGACGCGCTCGCCAGCGTGGTCAACGACTTCAAGCGCTACTTCCTCGCGCATGGAGAGCCGGTGTCGGAGAATCCGTCGCCGGGCAATATCGCCGGCGGCATCACGACGCTCGAGGAAAAGTCGCTGGGCGCGGTGCAGAAATCGGGCCGGGCGCCGCTCGAGGACGTGCTGCGCTACGGCGGGCGGATGCGGCGGCGGGGGCTGAGCCTGCTCGAGGCGCCGGGCAACGACGCCGTCTCGTCGACCGCGCTGGCTGCGGCGGGGGCGACGATCATCCTCTTCACCACCGGCCGGGGCACGCCGCTCGGGTTTCCCGTGCCGACGGTGAAGATCGCGTCGAACAGCGATCTTGCGATGCGCAAGCGCGGCTGGATCGACTTCGACGCCGGCGCGGTGCTGAGCGAGGGGCTGGACGCCGCCGCGGAAGCCCTGGCGGCGCGGATCGCGGCGATCGCCTCGGGCGAGGAAAGCGCCGCCGAGCGCAACGGCGAGCGTGAGATCGCGATCTGGAAACGCGGCGTCACCTTGTGAGGCCCGGCACCGGCATCGTCCATTTCGGCCCGGGCGCGTTCCACCGCGCGCACCAGGCGGATTACGTCGACCGCCTGCTGCAGCACGACCCGCGCTGGGGCATCGCCGCCGTGTCGCTGCGCTCGCCGGGCACTGTCGAGGCGCTGAAGCGGCAGCAGGGGCGATACACGCTCGCCATCCTCGACGAGGCGCCGAGCTTTCGCACCCTCGCTGCGCACACCCGTTTCTTCGGACCGGGCGAGGCCGAAAGCGTGCGCGCCTTGCTTCGCGACCCGGCGGTGCGGATCGTCTCCAGCACCGTCACCGAGAAAGGCTATTGCCTGGCCGGCGGCGGGAGCCTGGATTTCGATCACCCGGATATCCTGAGCGACCTCGCGCATCCGGAGCGGCCGGCGAGCGTCGTCGGCTGGCTGGCGCTCGGCCTCCGCGACCGGCGCGACGCGGGTTTGGCGCCCTTCACGCCGCTGTGCTGCGACAATATGGCATCGAACGGCGACAAGCTGGGCGCGGCGGTGGCGGACTATGCGCGCCGGTTCGATCCCGGGCTGGCCGACTGGATCGCCGGCGAGGCCGTGTTCCCGAATGCGATGGTCGATTCGATCACGCCGGCCACCGACGACAGGCTGCGGGCCCTGGTGCAGGCAGAGGGCTATGACGACGGGATCCCGGTGAGCCGGGAGGCCTATGCCGCCTGGGTGATCGAGGACGTGCTGCCGGCCGGCGCACCAAACCTTGCCGGCGCCGGCGTGGTGATGGCGAAGGACATCGCGGCGTGGGAGAAAGCCAAGCTGCGCATCTTGAACGGCGCCCATTCCACCCTCGCCTATCTCGGCCTGCTGCTCGGCCACGAGACCGTCTCCGATGCGATGGCGGACGCGGCGCTCGCCGGGTTCGCCGAACGGCTGATCCGCTGCGATATCGTGCTGAGCCTGGCGCCGTCGCCGCTCGATCTCGAAACCTATGCGACGGAAATCCTCGCCCGGTTCCGCAACCCCGCCATCGGCCACAAGCTGTCGCAGATCGCCTGGGACGGCTCGCAGAAGCTTCCCTACCGGCTTCTGGACACCATCACGGTGGCGCTGGCGGCGGGACGGCCGGTGGCGCGGCTGGCGGTCCCGGTCGCGGCCTGGGCCCTCTTCGTGGAGCGGCAGGCGCGAAGCGGGGCCGAGATCGTCGATCCACTCGGCGAGACGCTCGCCCGGGTCGGCCGCGGCGAGGATGCGGTTGCGGGGCTGCTCGCGCTCCGGCAGGTCTTTCCCGCCGCGCTGGCGGAAGATCCGCGCTTCGCTGATGCGGTCTCCAGCGCGGCGGCGCGGATGCGCGCGGCGGGGCCGCGGGCGGTGCTGATTGAAGGATTGGGCGATGCGTGACCTCGACACGATCATGAATGCGGCGCCGGTCATCCCGGTGCTGGTGATCGAGCGGGTGGAGGATGCGTTGCCGATCGCGCGGGCGCTGGTCGAGGGCGGGTTGCCGGTGCTGGAGGTGACGCTGCGCACCCGGGCGGCGCTCGATGCGATTCGCGCGATGAAGACGGTGGAGGGCGCCATCGTTGGCGCCGGCACGGTGCTCAACCCGGAGCAGCTCGGGCAGGCGGTGGACGCGGGCGCCGAGTTCGCCGTCAGCCCCGGCCTCACCAGGCGGCTGGGCGAGGCCGCGGCCGACTCGCCGATCCCGCTGCTCCCGGGAATCGCGACGGCCGGCGAAATCATGCGCGCGCTCGACCTCGGCTTCACGCGGCTCAAATTCTTCCCCGCCGTGGCGGCCGGAGGCATCGCCGCGCTGAAGGGGCATAGCGCGGTGTTCGGCGGCGTTCGTTTCTGCCCCACCGGCGGCGTCACGCTGGAGACGGCGCCGGACTGGCTCGCCCTCCCGTCCGTCGCCTGCGTCGGCGGCAGCTGGCTGGTCCCTGAGGTCGCCTCACCGGACGCCATCCGCGCCCTTGCGGCGCGCGCGGCGGCGCTCCGCCCAAGCGCCTGAACCAGCGGGGAGTGCGCCAATTCCGCCACCACCCCATTGCCTATGACACCGGTTTCCTCTAGCCTTCCCCAGACAGAAAAGAGTGAGGGGCTGCTGGACGTGGATCTGCCGACCGACGATTCCGCGACGATCGCGGGCCGGTTCCTTGCCGCGCGGCGCAGCGCCGGCGGCCTCGCCGCTTATCCCGGCGATTTCCCCGAGACGCTCGACGCCGCCTACGCCGTGCAGGATGCGGCGATCGCAGCGTGGCGTAAGCCGGTTCTCGGGTGGAAGGTGGGACGCATCAACTCGCCGCTCGACGCCCGCTACGGCGCCGACCGGCTCGCCGGGCCGATCTTCGCCCTCACGCCGGGCCGGTCCGACGGGTGCATTCCGGACATGCCGGTGTTCGCCGAAGGCTTCGCCGCGGGTGAGGCCGAGTTCCTGCTCCGCATCGGGCGGGCCCCGCCGGTGGGGCAGAACCGCTTTACCCTCGACGAAGCCGCGGACCTGATCGACGCCGTCCATGTCGGCATCGAGATCGCCAGCTCGCCGCTCGGCGCCATCAACGATCTCGGCCCGGTGGCGGTAATCTCCGACTTCGGCAACAATAACGGCTTGGTCGTGGGACCGGCCGTCGCCGACTGGCGGTCGAGCGGCTTCGAGCAATGGCCGGTCACCACGCTGATCGATGGCGCGCCCGTCGGCACCGGCAGGGCATCCGGCTTTCCGGACGGGGCGATCGGTGCGGCCCGTTTCCTGTTCGAGCTGATGGCGCGGCGCGGCATCGCGCTGGCGCCGGGGCAGTGGATTTCATCGGGCGCGGTGAGCGGGGTGCACAGGGCCGCGCCGGGCGAGAGGGTGGAGGCCCGCTTCGGCGACGGCTTCTCACTCGCCTGCACTGTGATCGAGGCACGGCCGGAACCAGCGTAAAGGCGCGGGACCGGCGGCAAGGCTCCAGAGGCGGAGCCGGAGAGGATGACGGATGGCGACCGACGTGACCGACAGGGGAGCCGCGCCCGCCGACGCGGTGCGTCCGGTGGGGCGGGTGCGCTGGGTGATCGTCGGCCTGCTCTTCGCGGCGACGGCGATCAACTATGTCGACCGCCAGATGATCGGCCTCCTGAAGCCGACCCTGCAAACCGAGTTTCGCTGGAACGAGACGACCTATGCCGACATCGTCTTCTGGTTCCAACTCGCCTACGCCGTCGGCTACATCTTCTTCGGCAACATCGTCGACCGGATCGGCGCGCGGCTCGGCTATGCGGCAGCCTTCCTCATCTGGACCGGCGCGCACATGCTCCATGCCCTGGCGCATTCGGTGTTCGGCTTCGCGGCGGTGCGGTTCATGCTCGGCATCGGCGAGAGCGGCAACTTCCCGTCGGGACTCAAGGCGGTGACCGAGTGGTTCCCCAAGAAGGAGCGGGCCCTCGCCACCGGCATCTTCAACGCCGGCAGCAATGTCGGCGCGATCATCACGCCGCTGATCGTCCCAGCCCTCACCCTCGCTTATGGCTGGCGCGGCGCCTTCGTCGTCACCGGCGCCGTCAGCCTCGTCTGGCTGGTCGCCTGGGTGGGCCTCTACCGCCGCCCCCGCCAGTCGAAGCAGGTGTCCGAGGCCGAGCTCGCCTATATCGAGAGCGACCCTGCCGACCCGGTCGCCCGCGTGCCCTGGCTGCGCCTGCTCGGCCGACGCGAGACCTGGGCGTTCGCCGTCGGCAAGTTCCTCACCGATCCCGTGTGGTGGATGTTCCTCTTCTGGCTGCCGGACTTCCTGGTGAAGCGCCACGGGCTCGACTTGAAGACCTTCGGGCCGCCGCTCGTCGTCATCTACATCGTCTCGGACCTGGGCTCGATCTTCGGCGGCTGGATGTCCTCGCGGCTCATCCACCGCGGCTGGTCGATCAACCGCGCCCGCAAGACGACGATGCTGCTCTGCGCCATCGCCGTGACGCCGATCGTCTTTGCGCAATATGTCGACAGCCTGTGGGGCGCGGTGGCGATCATCAGCCTCGCCACGGCCGCGCACCAGGCCTGGTCGGCGAACATCTATACCCTCCCGTCAGACATGTTTCCGCGCAAGGCGGTCGGGTCGGTAATCGGCATCGGCGGCACCGCCGGCGCGATCGGCGGCATGATCTTCTCGCTCTACATCGGCCAGGTGCTGGAGCGGCTCGGGACCTACAGCCTCATCTTCTACGTCGCCGGATCGGTATACCTCATCGCGCTTGCGATCATGCACCTGCTGACGCCGCGCCTCGCCCCGGCCGAGGTCTGCTGAGACAGGGGCAGCCGCTCAGACGGGCCTGGTAGACGGCCGCAGCGTTTTGCGTGCGGCCGGCTCCCAACGCATGCCCTCTTGCGATTCGGCAATCTCGGCTTAAGGTTCTCTATGCGAAGGCAGAGTTGAGGCTCCAATGGGGAGCTTCGCGCGTGTCGCGCGCCGGCCGGGGGGCCGGTTGTGATCAACGGGTGGGGGGAGAGAAAGCTTCGAAGGAGTACCCCCGAGTGAACGCCCAGCCCCCGCGCGAATTCCTCGACCGCCGTACCCTCGCCACCGCGCTCCGCAGCCTCCGCAGGGGCGACTTCAGCGTGCGCCTCGCCGAGGATGTCGACGGCGTCGACGGTGAGATCGCCACCCTGTTCAACGAGGTCGTGTCGCTCAATCAGGAGATGACGCGCGAGTTCGAGCGGCTCTCCCAGGTCGTCGGCAAGGAAGGCAAGATCGGCCAGCGCGGGCGCGTCAAGAGCGCGACCGGGGGGTGGGAGACGGCGATCCGCTCGGTGAACGAGCTGATCGAGGACATGGTCCAGCCGACGGCCGAAGTGGCGCGCGTCATCGGCGCGGTGGCGAAGGGCGACCTTTCCCAGTCGATGACGGTCGAGATCGACGGGCGGCCGCTCAGGGGCGAATTCCTGCGCATCGGCAAGGTCGTGAACACGATGGTGGAGCAGCTCGCCTCCTTCGCCTCGGAGGTGACGCGCGTGGCGCGCGAGGTGGGCACCGAGGGCAAATTGGGCGGTCAGGCGAACGTGAAGGGCGTCGCGGGCACCTGGAAGGATCTGACTGACAACGTCAACGCGATGGCGACCAACCTCACCTCGCAGGTCCGCAACATCGCCGAGGTGACCACCGCGGTGGCCTCGGGCGACCTTTCCAAGAAGATCACCGTCGAGGTGAAGGGTGAAATCCTCGAGCTAAAGAACACCATCAACACCATGGTGGACCAGCTCAACTCGTTCGCATCGGAAGTGACGCGCGTGGCGCGCGAGGTCGGCACCGAAGGCAAATTGGGCGGCCAGGCGCGGGTGGAAGGCGTCGCCGGCACGTGGAAGGACCTGACCGACAACGTCAACCTGATGGCCGACAACCTCACCGGCCAGGTGCGTAACATCGCCGAGGTGACGACGGCCGTCGCCTCGGGCGACCTTTCCAAGAAGATCACGGTGGACGTGAAGGGCGAGATTCTCGAGCTCAAGAACACCATCAACGTCATGGTCGACCAGCTCAACTGCTTCGCCTCCGAGGTGACTCGCGTGGCGAGGGAGGTCGGCACCGAAGGCAAGCTGGGCGGTCAGGCGCAGGTGCCGGGCGTCGCCGGCACGTGGAAGGATCTCACCGACAACGTGAACCTGATGGCCGACAACCTCACAGGTCAGGTCCGCAACATCGCCGAGGTGACCACCGCGGTGGCCTCGGGCGACTTGTCGAAGAAGATCACCGTGGACGTGAAGGGCGAGATTCTCGAGCTCAAGAACACGATCAACGTCATGGTCGACCAGCTCAACTCCTTCGCCTCCGAGGTGACTCGCGTGGCGAGGGAGGTCGGCACCGAAGGGAAGCTCGGCGGCCAGGCGCAGGTGCCGGGCGTCGCCGGCACCTGGGCCGACTTGACCGACAACGTGAACCTGATGGCCGCGAATTTGACGGGCCAGGTCCGCAACATCGCCGACGTGACCACCGCGGTGGCGAAGGGCGACTTGTCCAAGAAGATCACCGTCGAGGTGAAGGGCGAGATCCTCGAGCTGAAAAACACCATCAACACGATGGTGGACCAGCTGAACGGCTTCGCCTCCGAAGTGACACGCGTGGCGCGCGAGGTGGGCTCCGAAGGAAAGCTCGGCGGTCAGGCCAAGGTGGAAGGCGTCGCCGGCACCTGGGCCGATTTGACGGACTCGGTGAACCTCATGGCCGGCAATCTGACGGCGCAGGTCCGCAATATCGCCGACGTGACCACCGCGGTCGCGCGCGGCGACCTCTCCAAAAAGATCACCGTCGATGTGCGCGGCGAGATCCTGGAGCTCAAGGACACGATCAACGTCATGGTGGACCAGCTAAACGGCTTCGCGTCCGAAGTGACCCGCGTCGCCCGCGAAGTGGGTTCGGAAGGCAAATTGGGCGGGCAGGCGCAGGTGCCGGGCGTCGGCGGCACGTGGAAGGATCTCACTGACAATGTGAACGCCATGGCCGCGAACCTCACCGGCCAGGTCCGTAACATCGCCGAGGTGACCACCGCGGTGGCGTCGGGCGACTTGTCCAAGAAGATCACCGTCGACGTGAAGGGGGAGATTCTCGAGCTGAAAAACACCATCAACACGATGGTCGACCAGCTCAATTCCTTCGCCTCCGAGGTGACCCGCGTGGCGAGGGAGGTCGGCACCGAAGGAAAGCTCGGCGGCCAGGCGCAGGTGCGCGGCGTCGCCGGAACCTGGAAGGACCTGACCGACAACGTCAACCTCATGGCCGCGAACTTGACCGGGCAGGTCCGCAACATCGCCGACGTGACCACCGCCGTGGCGCGCGGCGATTTGTCCAAGAAGATCACCGTGGACGTGAAGGGCGAAATCCTCGCCTTGAAGGACACGATCAACGTCATGGTCGACCAGCTCAACGGCTTCGCCTCCGAGGTGACGCGCGTCGCGAGGGAGGTCGGCACCGAGGGCAAACTGGGCGGCCAGGCGCAGGTGCCGGGCGTCGGCGGCACCTGGAAGGACCTCACGGACAACGTGAACCTTATGGCCACCAACCTGACCAATCAGGTGCGCGGCATCGCCGAAGTCGTGACCGCGGTGGCGCAGGGCAACCTCAAGCGGAAGCTGACGGTGGACGCCAAGGGCGAGATCGCGGCGCTGGCCGAGACGATCAACTTCATGATCGAGACGCTCGCTACCTTCGCCGACCAGGTGACCAACATGGCCCGCGAGGTCGGCATCGAGGGCAAATTGGGCGGTCAGGCCCGCGTGCCGGGCGCCGCCGGCCTGTGGCGCGACCTCACCGACAACGTCAACCAGCTCGCGGCGAACCTCACCAACCAGGTGCGTTCGATCGCGGACGTGGCGACCGCCGTCACCAAGGGCGACCTCACCCGCTCGATCGCCGTCGAAGCTTCGGGCGAGATGGCGGCCTTGAAGGACAACATCAACGAGATGATCCGCAATCTGAAGGATCAGACGTTGAAGAATGCCGAGCAGGATTGGCTTAAGACCAACCTCGCGCGCTTCTCCCGCATGCTGCAGGGCGAGCGCGACCTTGCGACCGTGTCGAACCTCATCATGTCCGAGCTCGCGCCGCTGGTGAACGCCCAGTACGGCGTCTTCTACGTCACCCGCCGCGAAGATAACGACACCGTGCTCGACCTCGTCGCCAGCTACGGCGCGGAAGGGAAGGACGAGCTGAAGCCCAGCTTCAAGCTGCGCGAAGGCCTCGTCGGCCAGTGCGCCGCCGACAAGCGCCCGCTGCTGTTGGAAGAGGTGCCGGGCGAGTTCATCCGCATCGGCTCCGGCCTCGGCCACGCCAAGCCCGCCAACGTCCACATCCTCCCCGCTCTGTTCGAGGACGACGTGAAGGCGGTGATCGAACTCGCCTCGTTCAGCAAGTTCAACGAGACCCACCAGACCTTCCTCGACCAGCTCATGGAATCGGTCGGCATCGTCTTGAACACGATCGCCGCGACCATGCGTACCGAGGGCCTGTTGAAGCAGTCCCAGCTCCTCACCCAGGAGCTTCAGGCCCGCCAGACCGAGCTCACCACCAAGCAGGAGGAGCTCCACAACACCAACGAGGAGCTGCAGGAGAAAGCCCAGCTGCTCGAGAACGAGAAGAAGCAGGTCGAGGCGAAGAATATCGAGATCGAGATGGCCCGCCGCGCCGTCGAGGAGAAGGCCGAGCAGCTCGCCCTCACCTCCAAGTACAAGTCCGAATTCCTCGCCAACATGTCGCACGAGCTGCGCACCCCCTTGAACTCGCTGCTCATCCTGTCGAAGCTGCTGGCGGACAACCCGCAGGGGAACTTGAACGAGAAGCAGACCGAATTCGCCCGCACCATCCACGGCGCCGGCTCGGATCTCCTCAGCCTCATCAACGACATCCTCGACCTCTCGAAGATCGAGTCGGGCACCGTCTCGATCGAGGTCGGCGAGATGCCGATGATCACCCTGAAGCAGCACATGGAGCGGACCTTCCGCCAGCTCGCCGCCGACAAGGGCCTCGAGTTCGACGTCGCCTTCGACCAGAGCCTGCCGCCGGCGATCCGCACCGACGAGAAGAGGCTGCAGCAGATCGTCCTCAACCTCCTCTCCAACGCCTTCAAGTTCACGTCGCAGGGCGGCGTCACCCTGGCGGTGCGCTCTGCAAGCAAGGGGTGGAGCCCGAACCACCCGGTGCTCCGGTCGGCCGAGCAGGCGATCGAGATTGCCGTCACCGACACCGGCATCGGCATCCCTGAGGACAAGCAGAAGCTGATCTTCGAGGCGTTCCAGCAGGCCGACGGCACCACCAGCCGCAAGTACGGCGGCACCGGCCTCGGCCTCTCGATCAGCCGCGAGATCGCGCGCCTGCTCGGCGGTGAGCTGCAGGTCCGGTCGCGGCCGGGCGAAGGCTCGACCTTCACGTTGTTCGTGCCGCTGCAGTCGGCGGCGCCTGCCGCGTCGATCGCCGCCACGACCGCACGCTACGACAATACTGGTGCGGTCGTCCCGAACGCGCTGCCGGCGCCCTTCGACGTCAGCGACGACCGCGATGCGCTCGGCAACGACCCGTTCGTGCTGATCGTCGAAGACGACCCGACGTTCGCGTCGATCCTGCTGGAAATCGCTCGCGCCTCAGGCCTCAAAGGCGTCGTCTCGACCGCCGGCGCCGGCACGCTGGCGATGGCGCGCAAGCTCCAGCCGGACGCGATCACGCTGGATCTCGGCCTCTCGGATATCGACGGCTTCGTGCTGCTCGACCTCTTGAAGCACGACCCGCAGACCAGCCACGTGCCGATCCACGTCATCTCCGGCGCGGACAAGCTCGCCTCGGTGGTCGACATGGGCGCGTTCGGCGTCACCGAGAAACCGGCGGACCGCGAGGCGCTGAGCCGCGTCTTCCGCGACCTTGCCACGCACATCACCGACGCCGCGCCGCTGCTCGAGATCGTGCCGCAGGGAGAGGCCGGCGACATGCCCGCCGTCCGCGGCGTGCCGGAGCTGGCGAAGGCCAAGATCCTCATCGTCGACGACGACATCCGCAACATCTACTCGCTGACGAGCGTTCTCGAGAGCTACGACGTGGAGGTTCTCCACGCCGAGCGCGGCAAGGACGGCATCCTCATCCTCGAGCAGACCCCCGGCATCGACATCGCCCTCATCGACATCATGATGCCCGAAATGGACGGCTACGAGACGATGCAGCAGATCCGCCAGCGCCCCACGCTCGCCGAGCTGCCGCTCATCGCCGTCACCGCCAAGGCGATGAAGGGCGACCGGCAGAAGTGCCTCGACGCCGGCGCGTCCGATTACATCGCCAAGCCGGTCGACATCGATCTGCTGCTCGCTCTGCTCCGCGTCTGGATCGCCCGCGCCCGCGACGGGTCGGTCGCCGCCGTCCCCGAGCATGAAGCGGCGGCGGCGGAGTAACGATGGCCGAACGTACCCCCAAGGCGAAGCCCGCAGCGGCGGTGCCGGGGCTCGCCCTGCCCGCGGCGGGGGAGCCGGCGGAGACGCCGCGCGTCCTCGTCGTCGACGATGACGAGCGCAACCTGCTCGCCGTCCGCACGGTGCTGGAGGACGTCGCCGAAATCGTCGAGGCCCGTTCCGGCGAGGAGGCGCTGCGCCACCTCCTGAAGGGCGAGTTCGCCGTCATCCTGCTCGACGTCTACATGCCCGGCATGGACGGCTACGAGACCGCCCAGATCATCCGCAACCGCGATCAGACCAAGCGCATCCCCATCGTCTTCCTCTCCGCGGTCAACAAGGAGACCGAGCATCTGATGCGCGGCTATTCGATGGGCGCGGTCGATTATGTGTTCAAGCCGGTCGACCCCATCGTCCTGCGCTCCAAGGTGGCGGTGTTCGTCGACCTGTTCGCGATGACCAAGGAGATCCAGCGCAAGGCCCGCCAAGAGCAGGCGCTGCTCGACGCGAACCTGCGCGCCAACGCCGAGCGCCTGCGGGCCGAGCAGGAATTGCGCCGCGCCGAGCAGCGCCAGGCGGCCATCATCCAGTCGCTCCCGATCATCCTCTACCTCGAGCCGCTGGAGTGCGAGCCGCGCTGGCCGGCCTTCATCAGCGGCGATCTCGTCGCGATGACCGGCTACGAATATGCTTTTGTTGCCGAGCATCCGACGCTGTGGGCGGAGCGGCTGCACGAGGAGGATCGCGACCGAGTCCTCGCCGCACTCGCGACACGCAAGGCGAGCGGGCGCTTCTCGGTCGAATATCGCTGGCAATGCGCCGACGGCAGCTGGAAGCATTTCCACGACCAGGCCGTGCTGCTGCGCGACGGCGGCGGGCAGCCGGTCGAGTTCGCCGGCACCCTGACCGACGTCACCGAGCGCCGCTCGCTCGAAAGCGAGCTGGTCCAGGCGCGCAAAATGGACGCGATCGGCAAGCTGACCGGCGGCATCGCCCACGATTTCAACAACCTCCTCGCCGCGGTGCTCGGTGGGCTGACCCTGATCGAGCGCAAGGTGCCCTTGGCCGAGGACCAGGCGCGCATTCTCACCATGACCCGCCGCGCCGCGGAGCAGGGCTCGGACCTGGTCGGGCGCCTGCTCGCCTTCGCGCGGCGCCAGCAGCTGGCCCCGGCGGCCATCGAGATCACGGCCTTGTCAGGCGCCGTCTCCGATCTCCTCGCGCACACCCTGGGAGGCCTCGTCGCCCTCGACTGGCGGGTGGCGGAGAAGGGCCTGTGGTCCGCTTTCGCCGACCAGTCCCAGCTCGAGCTCGCCTTGATGAACCTCATCATCAACGCCCGCGACGCCATGCCCGACGGCGGCACCATCGCCATCGAGGCGGCGAACCGGACGGTCGGCTCCGGCACCGACGGGCTCACACCCGGCGATTATGTCGTCCTCACCGTCACCGACACCGGCTGCGGCATCTCGCCGGCGATGCTCGAGCAGGTGATGGAGCCCTTCTTCACGACCAAGGAGGTCGGCAAGGGCACCGGCCTCGGCCTGTCGATGGTCTACGGCTTCGCCAAGCAATCGGGCGGCGCCTTCCGCATCGAAAGCCAGGTCGGCACCGGCACCCGCGCCCAGATCTGGCTGCCGCGGGCGCCGCAGGTGGCGCCGGAGCAGAACGACACTGCCGACCGCCGCCGCACCGCCCGGGTGCGCCCGCTCCGCGTCCTCCTCGTCGACGACCACGACGGCGTGCGGACCACGACCGCCGCGCTGCTGCGCGACCTCGGCCACAATGTCGTCGAGGCGACGGACGGAGCCGGCGTCCTGTCGCTGCTCCGCGCCGATCCCGATTGCTGCGAGCTGCTGATCAGCGACTATGCCATGCCGCACGTCTCGGGCGCCGAGGTGATCCGCCAGGCGCGGGCGGTGAAGCCGGGGCTGCCGGCGATCATCATCACCGGCTATGCCGACGCCCAGTCCATCTCGCGTCGGCCCGAGGACGTGCTCGTCCTCGCCAAGCCCTTCACCGCCGACCAGCTTACCGGCGCCATTGCCGCCTCCGTCCCGAACGCGCGGATCAAGGACGAGGTGGAGCTCAAGCTCGCGTCGGCGGGGGCGTAACCAATGCCCGTCATCCCGGCGGAAGCCGGGATCTCGTCGGGTGAAAGGCACCCGTGCCAGGTCTCCCTGAGTCGCCGGCTTTCGCCCGGGTGACGTGCTATTCCCCGATCAGATGCAGCGCGAGCGTGCGCCGGTGCGGCCGGCGGCGGTGTTCGAAGAGGTAGATGCCCTGCCAGGTGCCGAGGGCGAGGCGGCCGGCGTTGAGCGGGATGGTGAGCTGGACCTGGGTCAGCGCGGCCCGCAGGTGCGCCGGCATGTCGTCCGGGCCTTCGTCGTCATGGGCGTAGGCGGTCGGGTCCTCGGGCGCGATGCGCGCGAAATAGCGCTCCAGGTCGGCGCGGGCCGCCGGGGCGGCATTCTCCTGGATGAGCAAGGAGGCGGAGGTGTGGGTGCAGAACAGGGTCAGGAGGCCTTGCGCCATTCCCTGCGCTTCCACCCACTGAGCGACCTCCCGGGTGATGTCGTGAAGCCCCTGCCCCGGCGTCTCCCGCCGCAGGGTGCCGCTCGCCTGACGCAAATTCATAGCGGCAGCAGGTGCTTCTGCACCTTGCCGGCCGCGGTGCGCGGGAAATCGGCGACATAGTGGAAGCTGGTCGGCACCTTGTAGGGGGCGAGGCGGGTGCGGCAGAAGGCGTCGAGCTCCGCGCTGGCAGGCTGCGCGCGACCCGCGGCAAGCTGCAGAAAGGCACGCCCCACCTCGCCCCAATGCGGGTGCGGGGCGGCGACGACGGCCGCTTCGGCCACCGCCGGATGGGCGGCGAGCACCTTCTCCACCTCGGCCGGATAGACGTTCTCGCCGCCCGAGATGAACATCTCCTTCCGCCGCCCGCAGATAGTCCAGAAGCCGTCGGCGTCGCGGCGGGCGAGGTCGCCCGAGCGCAGCCAGCCGTCGGGCGTGAAGGCGGCGCGGGTCGCCTCCGGGTCGTTCCAATAGCCGGGCGTCACGCCGGGGCCGGAGAATTGAAGCTCCCCCACCGCGCCGTCGGCAAGCTCCCGACCGTCCTCGCCGACCACGCGGGCGCCGACCAGCAATTGGGGCTTTCCGACCGAACCTGGCCGCTCCCACGCGGCGTCGGGGCTGGCGAGAAAGGCGGTCGGACCGGTCTCGGTCATGCCCATCCCGGCACAAACGCGGATCCCCGCCGCCCGCGCCCGCCGCGCCGTCGCCTCCGCGAGGGGCGCGCCGCCGCAGCCCCAGTGGCGGACGTGGCCGAGCGGCGCCCGCGCGAAGCGGGGGCGGTCGAGCAGCGTCTGGTATACCGTCGGTACGGCGAAGAAGGTGTCGATCCGCCGCGCCTCCAGCACGTCCACCACCGCGTCGGCGTCGAAACCGGGAAGGATCAGCACCCTGCCGCCCTGGAACAGGGTTGGGAGGCTGTAGAGGTTGATCCCCGCCGTGTGGAACAGCGGCAGGAAGTTCAATGTGGTGTCGCTGGAGGCGAGGTCGATCGCGGTGCCGATGTTGACGTGGTTCGCGAGCGCCATGCGGTGGGTGTAGATGACGCCCTTGGGCCGGCCGGTCGTGCCGGAGGTGTAGAGGAGGTACCAGATGCCGTCGGCGGGCCAGGAGGCGCGGACGGGCATCGGCTCGGCGGCCGCAACCAGCCCCTCATAGTCGGCGTCGAGGTCGATGGCCGGGACGCCGCCCGCCTTCCCGCCATCCTCCCGGCCGTGAAAGAGCAGGGCCGGTGCGCAGTCGGCGATGAGGGTGTCGAGCTCCGCCTGCGGCATGCGCCAGTTGAGCGGCACGAGGATCGCCCGCAGCCGGGCGCAAGCGAACAGCAGTTCGAAAAAGGCGACGCGGTTGCGGCAGAGGATCGCCACCCGGTCCCCCTCCCCGATGCCGCGCGCGGCGAGCAGCGCCGCCGCCTGCCCGGCCCGCCGGTGCAGCTGCGCGTAGGTCAGGGTGCGGCCGGTGGCGATTTCCTCCAGCGCGACGGCGTCTCCGGAAAGCTCGGCCCGGCGGGAGAGGAGATCGGGCACCGCGTGCATCACCGCCGTCGCAGCCCCTCGGAGACCAGTTCGATGGCGATGTCGGCGACCCGGCGGGGGGTGAGGCTCTGATCCCAGACGCCGTAGCGCATGCCGAGGAAGACGCTCATCCCGATCAGCGCCCAGGCTCGCGCTTCGTCCGTCTCGTCGATGTCGCCGGTGCCGGCCGAGATCTGGTAGCGCTCGCGGGCGGTGGCGAGGTTGCGGCGGTAGCCCTCCACGAAGGTGAGATAATGCTCGCGGTAGACGTCGTGGGCGACGAACTGGGCCTCCTCGACGATGCGGTAAAGTTCGGGATGTTGCCGCGTAAAGGCGATGAACGCTTCGAGGCCCAGGCGCTCGGCGGCGATCCGGTCGGGAGCGCCCTTCACCGCTTCGGCGACATAGGCGCGGGTCGCGCGGCTCATCTCGCGGACGAGGGCGCGGAACACCTCCTCCTTGCTGTTGAAGTAGGTGTAGAAGCTGCCGAGCGCCACGCCGGCGCGCTGGGTGATGCCGGTGATGGCGGCGTCGTGATAGCCGCGCTCGCCGAATTCGGCGGCGGCGGCGTCGATCAGCTTGCGGACCGTCTTGCGGCCGCGCTCGGTCCGCGGCTCCTTGTCCTTCGCCGCGGCGGCGTCGCTCACATAGGCCATGCACCCTCCCCCAAACGCGGCAAGGTTGAACCGGTTTTCAAGTCCCGGCAAGTCCTGCCGCAAAGGGCCCTGCGCCCCCCGTAAGACCCGATGCGGGAGGCCTCCGGCGCCGCGGAAGTTTCGAACTTTCCCGATAAGAAAAAAAGTTCGGGCTCCCGTTGCGGCCGCTTGTGACCGGTTTTCGAACCGACCCCTGCTGCCCGGGCCGCGGCGAGCCCCGAGTCGCATCCTTCTTCCCCAGCGATGTCAAAGACCGTGCAGCCGAAGCCACCGATGGAACATAGCATAAACAGCACGGCGCGCGCCAGCCGCGCATTCACTTTAAAGTTGCCGAGCGGATGGGCGTTCCAGGGTGAGCAGCTGCCGGGTCGTTGCCGGGTGCATACCGTGTGGCTACCGTGTCGTTGCCGGGTGGGTGCCGGGTCACTGCCGGGTGAGTGCCGGGTCACTGCTGGCTTCTAACCGGGCGGGACCCTGGTGTATCACCCAATGGACCCGCGCATCCGCGCAAACGGACGCGCCACCAGCAGGCGGAAGGGCGGCCGCAAGAGAACGCAATCATGAGCGAGACGGAGCACATCGAGTTTGAGGAGAGCAGCGGCAACGTCTTTGCCGACATCGGCTTCGACGCGCCGACGGCGGCGCGGCTGTCCTACAAGGCGGATCTCGTCGGCGTGCTCTACCGGGCCCAGCAGGAGCGCGACCTCAACCAGAGCGCGTTCAGCCGCCTCGTCGGCATCCCCCAGCCCCGCCTTTCCAAGCTCTACAGCGGCAAGCTGGACGGCATGTCCACCGACAAGCTGCTCGACGCAGTGGCGCGGGTGGGGGCGCATGTCGTGATCAGGGTCGAGGCGCATCCCGAAGCGGGGGACGCGGCGGGGCGGGTTGAGCTGGAGGTGCTGTAGGGGGACTTCCTGTCAGCAACGGTCCGAGGCACTATCACCAGCGTCCTCCGGTTCGTCCGCCTGCTAATTTGCCGCAAGAGGAGGCTTCGTGCCGAAAAAATATAACCACTCACAATGTTTCGAATACTTCGGTGTGAAGCCGAAGAATATCTTTTGGAGCTGGTCCGGGCGGAGCGACGACGGACGGGACGTGGCGGTCACTCTCTGGCAGGATCGTTTCGAGGACAGAGGCCGCATTTACCGGAGTTGGAACACAGACCGGCCTGGCGAGTGGAAGTCGCGTCCCGGATTTGTCGAGTTGATCGAGAACCTCGTTCTGGCGAGAGCGAACGCGGAAGGTCGCGTTCACGTCATCATTGCGAAAGCAAAGGACGAGGATGCGCAGCCTCGATCCATTGAGCGCTGCTTCCCCCAGCCGAATTTGAAGATGCGGGTGATTGAGCTCGACGAGAGCCAAGGCACGTTCGTGCTCCAGCGCGTAGACCCCTAACCCTCTCGGTCAACGGCGCTTCATCCCAGGGATGAGATCGCGCGACATGAGCGACTGCTGGGGCGTTGCCGTTATAATTGCCGCCAGCGTCGCCGCGCTAGCAAGCGCCGGGGCTCGCGAAGCTACGCTTCGTCGCCCTGGCGACCCGCGCCGTAAAGCCTCGCTTCGCTCGGCTACCCACCCCCGGCCCCTCCCTTCCAGGGAGGGGAGGAGGACAGGGCCGCGTGGCGGAGAGCCCCCTCCACCAGCCTTCGGCCGGTCCCCCTCCCCGTCCCGGGGAGGAACTGGTTACCGCCCAGGTAGCTTGCGCTTGAGCTTGTCCGGGACCGACGGGTCCGGGAGGATGCGGTACCACGCTTCGATCAGGCAGAAGGCGCCGAAGAGGGCCAGGCCGCCGGCGACCGCTGTCTCGGCCGCGGACGGGAGGGCGCGCAGCGCGTCGCCGAGGCCGCCGGCTTCGCTCGCACGGTGGTCGGTGCCGGCGCGGAAGAGGAGCCAGGCGGCGGTGGCGAAGACGGCACCGCGCGCGACGTAGCCGCCGCAGCCGGCCGCGAGCACCCACCAGCGGTCGCGGACGTCGGGGCGGAGATGGTCGAGGAACTTGCGGCGCACCGCTTTCGCGACCTGGAAGCCGGCGGCGGCGAGAAGGATGGCGGCCCCGATCAGGAGGACAACGCTGCCGCCGGGAAGGCCGAGCGCCATCGACGCGCCGGCCTCGGCCTTGCGGCTCGACCCGCCGCCGCCGCCGCCGCTGCCGATAGCGAGGCGGGCGGCGGTGAAGGCGAGGCCGAGGTGGATGAGGCCGCTCCCGGCGCCGCCGGCGCGCACCGCCAGCTTCTTCCATTCGTCGCCGCGCCGTTCGAAATCGAAGCCGGCGTCGGCGAGGCGCCAGAGGCCATAGGCGGCAAAGCCCGCCGCCATCGCCGCGAGCAGGAACCGGCCGCGCCCGCTGCCAAGGTAGCCGAGCGCCCGGCCGGCATCCTCGGCGCGGCCGAGCCGCACGGCCATCCACGCGACCAGCAGGTACATGACGCCCCGGGCCGCGAAACCGATGCGCGTGAACGTCAGAAATCCCTGCCTCGGCGCGCCCATGAATCGCTCCCCTCTCGTTGAAAACGTCGAACGTCCGCAGCGCGAAGGTCGTTCCAGCCCCGCACCGAAGCGCGGCTCAGCGGCGGTAGGCGATCGCCGCCGCTCCGGCGCCGAAGATCAGCAGCGCAATCAGCGTCATCGACCAGTCCTGACTGAAAAAAGCGAGGAACGCGCAGGAGCCGCCGGTCAGGACGAGGATCACGCCGCAGCCGACCATCAGGCAGCCGAGGAAGGATGTTTCCGGCGGCCGGCTGAAATTGCTGTTCGGCTCCCAGGGCTCCTCAGCCAAGGTCGTCGCTCCGCTCGTCCACAGGCGGCGGCCGTGCGTCGCCGGCCGCGAACGCCTTCACGCCGGTGCGGATGATGAAGATGCCGAGCCCCAGGAGGGCGAGACTGAGCAGAAACAGCAGCGGGCCGAACGTCCCCATGCCGCGCATCCCGAACACCAGCCAGACCGCCGTGCAGGCGCCGCCGACCAGCACCATGCAGGCGCCGAACAGGCACAGGAAGATGCCGGTCATGATCGCCCCGGCGCTTGACCCCCGCGGTTCCTCGGTCATGCCCCCACGCCTCCCATGGACTCGAGCTTGGCGCGGCCCGGCGCGCCGGGGCGGTAGAAGCTGTTGTAGGTATCGAACGGGATCATGCGGCCGTCGGGCGTCGCGAAGTGGATGCAGCTGCGCTTCACCGTGCCGATGTCGAAATTGTAGCGGTCGAGGAACTGGATGATCGCGACCTTGAACGTGTCCTTGTACGAGAGGCTCGCCGGCGCCTCGATGCCGGGCAGGCAGCAGAACAGGCTGGAGAGCCGGTCCTCGCCGTTCGCCTCGTTGGTCGAGAGGGACAGGAGGTCGAAGATGCGCTTCTTGAGCGCCGGGTCGCGCTCGAAGCTGATCGTGTTCGGCGCGGCGGCGACGATCTCCTCGCGCGGCATCAGGCGGGTAACGGGGATCACGTCCGCCCCCGCGCGGATGCCGTAGCCGATGCAGATCTGATCCGGGTTGCAGGGCAGAGGAACGAGGTCGCTGAGGCCGAAGCGGCCCCCTTCCGCAATCCGGCGGCGCAGGCCGGAGAGCGTGGTGCGGTGAAGGGCGGGATCGAAGCCTTCGTTGCGCCCCGCATCCTGCACCGGCTGGAAGACGACGCCGCGCACGCACGTCCAGCCGAGGGCGTGCTCGACGATGGCGGCGGCCTCATGGTCGTTCACCCCCTGCCGCACCGCGCAGACGAGGGTGGTGGAGACGCCCGCCGCGTCGAGCCGCTCGAGCGCCTGGCGGCGGATGCGGCCGAGCCGGGCGCCGCGCAGGCTCATCAGCGCCTCGTCCGAGAGACTGTCGAACTGGAGATAGACTTCGAAACCCGGGCCGAGCGCGGCGAGGCGGTCCGCGAAGCCTACTTCGGTGGCGATGCGGACGCCGTTGGTGTTGATCATCAAGTGGCGGATCGGCCGTGCGCGGGCGGCCGCGAGGATCTCCCAGAATTGCGGGTGGATGGTCGGCTCGCCGCCGGAGAGCTGGACGAGGTCCGGCTCCCCTTCCGCCTTCACCACCGCATCGAGCATCGCCTCCACCTCGGCGAGCGGGCGATGGCCGCCCTTGCCGACGGCGCTGTCAGCGAAGCAGACCGGGCAAGTGAGATTGCACGCGTCGTTGATCTCGACGATGGCGAGGCAGCTATGCTGCTCGTGATCGGGGCACAGGCCGCAGTCCCAGGGGCAGCCGCGCTCGGTGCGGCTGGCATTGAACAGCGGCCGGTCGCCCGGCTTCAGCCATTGCTTGGTCGAGAGCCAATAATCGGCATCCTCCTCGATCAGCGTCTTCATGACGCCGTGCTCGCGGCAGCGTTTCTGGAGGTAGACCCGTCCCTCCTCGCCGATAATCTTGGCGGGGACCAGCTCCCAGCAGGTTTCGCACAGGCTCGTCGTCTGGCCGTAGAACAGCCACGGGACCGCCTTGCGGAGCGGCTCAGCCTCGTCGGCGGGCGCGTGCATCATAGATCAAAGCATAAGCGATCATGAAGAGGGCGAGAAGCTGGAATAGATCCAGCGGCCCGAGCAGGCGCGGATAGGGCTTCCAGAACTCCCAGACGAAACGCTGGGCGGCATAGACGAGGATGAAGAGGTAGAAGGCCCGCTCCCCCGTCCAGGCGGCGCGGCGGGCGAGGGCGGCGAGATAGATTGCGAGGAAGGCGAGCATCGCCAGGCTCTCGTAGAGCTGGACGGGGTGGCGCGGCACGCCGTCGCCGAGGTCCACCGCCCAGGGGAGCGCCGTGGGGGTGCCGAAAGTTTCGTCGGGAAGGCCGGCGAAGAAGCAGCCGAGACGGCCGATGGCGATGCCGAGCGCCAGCGGCCCCACCCACATCGTGCCGGTCGAGCCAGTGATGCCGCGGGCGAGCTTGTACAATTCGACGGCGATGATGCCGCCCGCCAGCGCGCCGGCGATGCTGTGCGAGGGGTGCGGGATGGCGGTGAGGCCGGTGTTGAGCGAGCCGAACCCCCAGGCGCCGGCGACGACGCCGACCACCAGAGCCGCGACATAGAGCCGCCCGGCGCGGGCCGCGACCCGCTCGGCCGCGTCCCGCAGGCGCCATTTGTAGAGGAACCGCGCGAGGAGGCCTCCCGACGCCCAGGCGAGGACGTCGAAGAGGAGGTGGAGGCGCGGGTCCGTCGGGACGTGCAGCGCCGCCGCCACCTGCGCTCAGGCCCTGGCGCGGGCGATATAATCGTCGATGGCGGTGGCGAGCACGGCGAGCGGCACGGCGCCGGCCTCGATCACCGCGTCGTTATAGGCGCGAAGATCGAAGCGGGAGCCGAGCGCGGCCTTGGCCTTGTCGCGGAGGCGGACGATCTCGGTGTGGCCGACCTTGTAGCCGCAGGCCTGGCCTGGGGAGGCGCAATAGCGGTCGACCTCGCTGGTGCAGGCGGCGCGGGAGCGGCCGGTGGTGGCGATCATGTAGTCGACGGCCTGGCCGCGGGTCCATTTTTTGGAATGGAGGCCGGTGTCGACGACAAGCCGGGAGGCGCGGAAGCGCAGCGCCTGATAGGCTCCGACCTGCCCGAACGGATCGTCCTTGTAATAGCCGAGCTCGTCGACGAGCTGCTCGGAATAGAGCGCCCAACCTTCGGTATAGGCATTGAAGCCCATCAGCGAGCCGATGAGCGGCACGTCCTCCCGGTGCTCGGCGACATAGGCGCCCTGCCAGGTGTGGCCGGGCAGGCCCTCATGCGCGGAGAGGGAGGGAATGGTGAATTTGGGCCAGTTCGAGGTGGATTTGAGGTTGATGTAATAGATGGCCGGCCGCTTCCCATCGAGCGAGGCGAAATTCATGTAGCCCAGAGCGGCGCCGGACTCGATGTCGGGCGGCACGCGCTTCACCTGCAGCGGCGCCGCCATGTGCATGTGCGAGACCATCGGCAGCATCGAGCGCAGCTGGCCGATCTTCGATTCCACATAGGCGACCGCCTCGCGCTTGCCGGCGTCAGTGTCCGGGAAGAGCTGGCGCGGGTCGCGGGTGAGGGCCTGGAGGCGCTCGCCGACCGAGCCCTGCGTCAAACCCTGCGACCGCAGGACGGCGTCCATACGCGCATCGAGCTCACGGCCCTGGTCGAGGCCCATGCGGTGGATCTCGTCCGGACTGCGGTTGGTGCTGGTCGAATATTCGAGGAGCCACCGGTAATAAGCCGGGCCCTGCGGCAGCTTCCAGATGCCGGCTTCGGGGCGGGCGCGGCTGCGGTTGCGGGCGAGGGCGGCGATCTGGCGGTCGAGGGCCGGATAGACCGAGCGGGTGACGATCGCCTCGGCGCGGGCCGCCCAATTGCCGGGGATGCCGTGCTCCGAAGTGCGGCGGGTGAGCGAGGTGACGAGGCGCGCCTTGGCGGGCGGTGTGGCGCGCAGGTCGCGCAGCTGGCCGAGCGCGGTGTCGAGGATGAAATCCGGCGGGATGACGCCCATGCCGGCGTCGTGGCGGGCCTGCTCGGTCTCCTGATCGAGCGCGACGGCGAAGGCGGCGAGGCGGGCGAGATAGGCCTCGGCGTCGGCGCGGTTCTCGACGCGGTGCACCGAGTCCAGGAATTCCGGGATGCCCTGATAGGCACCGTCCTGCTGGCTGATGACGTAGGGGTTGCCGCCGCCGAAATCGCCGAGGCCGCCATAGGGGAAGCGCGCGCCCTCGGCCGCGTTGGCGAGCGACCAGGCGACGCTGTCGTAGACGAGCCGGTCGTGGCCCTTGAGCGAGGCGCGATTGACGGCGGCGAGCATGCGGCGGTGCTTGGCGATGTCGGCGATGGTGCGGGCGCGGGCGCGCGGCGAGCGGTCGCCAAGCTGGCCGCGGGCGGCGGCATGGGCGCCGGTGTCGAGGCCGAGCTGGCTCAATCCTTCCGGCGAGTGGGGAAGAACGTCCCAGGAGATCGCGTCCAGCACCGGCGCCAGCCGCGGGTCGAGCGCTGCGAAGGCGGGGCCGGCGAGGCCGGCGAAGCCCGCTGCGGCGGCGGAGGCGAGGAGCTGGCGGCGGTCGAGATGCATGGGCCTGAATTCCCGAAAACTGGCGGAGGAGGCGGGACCCTAAGGCGGGGGGAGGGGCGCGGCAAGCGGCGGCTCAGCGGTCCATCCGCTCCAGCAACGCCGGCACGCGGACTTCCCGCCAGAAGGCCGCCGCCGTCGCCATCGGATAGGCTAGGAAATAGGGGAACTCGCTCTGGTACGGCGAGCCGTTCATCATGACCAGGAGCGTGCCGGCGAGCGCTCCGGCGAAGAGGTAGGCCGGGAGGCTTTCCGCGCCCGCCTTGCGGAGCAGCGCCATCACGGGCAGCCCGAATATGATCGTGCCGAAGAGGGTGCAAATCGTGGTCGCCAGCACCAGCAAGGGCGCGAACGGAAGCATGTACCAGCAGGGGGTGAAGTCCCCCCGATCGAGGGCCTCGATCCAGACGGTCGAACCCAAGACCGCCGAACCCGCAAGCGCGCCAAATGCGGAGGCACGCAGCGTCCGCACTATCGTCAGGCCCGGGTCTGTCGTTCCCACGGATGGTCTTCCTTTTTCACCCCTGCCACGGCCTCATGCGCGAGCCGCGTGCAGCGGCAATGCAGACAGGGTGAGGATGCCATCTCCCAACTTGAACATTGACTCAGGTTTCGGAGAATGCGAGTGTGGCGCCGCCGTGACAGCGCGCCGGGGGAGGTGCGGGCGGCAACGGAGAGGGGCTTGGACGTCTTTACCGCATCCGACGGTGCCGCAATCGCCTATCGTGACGAAGGCGCGGGGCGGCCGCTCGTCCTGCTCCACGGGCTGATGGCGAATTCCGCCTTCTTCGAGCCGCAGCGCGCCCTTGTTGACGGCTTTCGCGTCATCCTCATCGACCTGCGCGGCCACGGCCGCACCGCCCGCGGCGACACCCCGCCGACGGTGGCGCGGCTGGCGGACGACGTCGCCGAACTGGCGCGCGCGCTCGACCTGCGGAACGCACTGGTCGTCGGCTGGTCGCTCGGCGCATCGGTGCTCTGGCGGCTCCTGACCGGCCCCGCCTCCGAACGGTTCGCCGGCGCCGTCGTCGTGGACATGACGCCGTGCGTGCAAAATGACGGCGACTGGACCTTGGGCCTCGACCGGGACCATTGCGACGCCCGCGGCCAGGCCCTTGCCGAGGATTTTCCCGCCTTTGCGGCGACCGCTGGCGCGGCGATCTTCGCGCAGCCGCTCGACGACCGCACCGAGCCGATGGCGCGCTGGTCGGCCGCCGAGTTCGTCCGCGCCGACGCAGGCGCGGTCGCGTCCCTGTGGGGCTCGCTGGTCGCCGAGGATTTCCGCGGCGCCCTCGGCCGCATCGGCCAGCCGACCCTCGTCGTCCACGGCGCCCACAGCCATCTCTACGACGCGGCGACCGCCGCTCACATCGTCGCGGCCCTGCCCAACGGGCGCGACATGCAGTTCGACCGCTCGGGCCATTCGCCGCACCTCGAGCAGCCCGAGCGCTTCAACCGCGCGCTTCGCGATTTCGCGGCCAGCCTGCCGCCTGTCCACACCAGCGAACTTACCTTTTGAGCCAGGAGACCATCGCCATGACCCGCAAGCATCTGCTCACCGCCCTGAGGCTCGGCTCCGCTTTGGCCGCCCTCGCCGGCGCCGCGCCGCTCTGGGCGCAGGACAATCCCCAGACGACGCCGCCGACCCCGGCGACGCCGCCCAACGCCGCGGCCGGCCAGGCGGCGGAGCAGGCCGAGGACGTGGTGCCCGACCAGAATTCCATCGTCATCACCGCCCGCCGCCGCGCGGAGACCCTGCTCGACGTGCCGATCGCCGTCACGGCCTTCACCGGCCAGCAGCTCGAGAACCAGGGCGCCATCGACATTACCGATGTCGCCAACACGACGCCGAACGTGACGCTGGAGCCGAGCCGCGGCACCAACTCGACCCTCTCCGCCTTCATCCGCGGCATCGGCCAGCAGGATCCGGTGGCCGGCTTCGAGCAGGGCGTCGGCCTCTACATCGACGACGTCTACCTGAACCGCCCGCAGGCGGCGGTGCTTGCCATTTACGACGTGGAGCGGATCGAGGTGCTGCGCGGGCCGCAGGGCACGCTCTACGGCCGCAACACGATCGGCGGCGCGATCAAATATGTGACGCGGCGCCTCGGCGACACGCCCGAGTTCCACTTCAAGGGCAATCTCGGCACCTACCGCCAGGCGGACGGGATCATCTCCGGCAGCCTGCCGATCGGCGACGTGCTGCGCGTCGGCGCCTCGGTGGCGCGGCTGTCGCACCAGGGCTTCGGCAAGAACCTCACTACCGGCCGCGAGAATTACGACCAGGACATCTGGGCGGGCCGGGTCTCGATGGAGATCAACAACCACGACAACGTCTTCGTTCGCCTCGCCGGCGACTATACCAAGGACACGTCCAGCCCGCGCGGCGGCCATCAGGTGCTGACCAGCTTCTTCACCGCCACGCCGCCGCTGCCCAACGTCTACGACACCAGGGGCGGGCTCAACACGCCCAAGCAGGAGGTGAAATCCTACGGCGTGTCGCTGTTCGGCGAGTTCAAGATCAGCGATTTCCTGACGATCCGCAACATCGCCGCCTACCGCAAGGACGACAGCTCGACGCCGATCGACTTCGACGCGCTGCCCGCGGCCGACGTCGACGTGCTCGGCCTCTACAACAACAGCCAGACCAGCGAGGAGCTGCAGTTCCTCCTCCACACCGGCCATCTGAACGGCATCCTCGGCTATTATTATCTCGACGCCAATGCCGCGACGCCGTTCGACGTCCGCCTGTTCACCACGGTCGCCGGCCTCTCCGCCTTCACGAACGCGATCGCCCATACCAACACTTCGGCCGTGTTCGGCGACTTCACCTATGACTTGACCCCGCAGCTCAGCCTGTCGGCCGGCGGCCGCTACACCTGGGATAAGCGCCACGCCAACATCCTCCGGCAGAACTATCTCGGCGGCGGCTCGGCCCTGTTCGGCGGCGCCGCGATCCCGTTCGGCGCGCCGAGCACCAACTTCAACGGCAGCGCGTCGTGGAAGCAATTCACGCCGCGCGCGTCGCTGAGCTTCAAGCCGACCCCGACCCAGAACCTCTATGTAAGCTACAGCCAGGGCTTCAAGGGCGGCGGCTTCGATCCCCGCGGCGTCGGCAGCAACGCGCCCGATCTCAATGGCGACAAGGTCCTGCAGCCGAACGAGGTCGGCGCGTTCCTCGCCTTCAAGCCGGAGCGGGTGAACAGCTACGAGCTGGGCTACAAGGCTTCGCTGCTCGACCGGCGCGCCAACGTCGCCATCGCCCTGTTCCGCGCCGACTATACCGACGTGCAGATCCCAGGCTCCGCGGCCTGCACCTCGGGCGGCCTCGCCACATTCTGCGGCGTCACCACCAATGCCGGCAAGGCGCGCTACCAGGGCGTCGAGTTCGAGGGCAGCGCCAAGCTCGCCCGCGACATGATGCATCCGGGCGATGTGCTGTCGGTGGCCGCGACGGTCGGCTATATCGACGCCAAGTTCCGCCAGTATATCACCAACATCGCCAGCAAGCCGACCGACGTGGCCGCGTTCCGCCACGTCCAGAACACCCCCGAATGGACCGGATCGGCGACGCTCGCCTACGACACGCCGGTGGCCGACGGGAAGCTCAACTTCAACACCACGGTCGCCTACAAGTCGAAGACCTACCAGTTCGAGATCGCCAACCCGTTCCTCGACCAGCCGGCCTATGCGACGTGGGACGCCAGCCTCGTCTACCATTCGAACGGCGACCGCTGGAACATCGGCGTCCATGGCAAGAATCTCACCAACAAGCGCTACATCACCTCGGGCTACACCTTCCTCTCGGCCAACCCGACGACCGGCGAGCTGCTGCGCAACGCGCAGGGCAATTACATCTCCGCATTGGGCAAGGAGGGCGTGCTCACCGTCTTCTACGGCAACCCGCGGCAGGTGTTCGTCAGCTTCGGGCTGAACTTCTAACTCGGAGGCGCTAGGCGAGGGGCATGAACCCACGGACATCCCGCGGCGGCACCGTCCTCACGGTCCTGCTCCTCGCCTACATTTTCAACTTCATCGACCGCAACGTGATCGGCGTCCTCGCGGTGCCGATCCGCAAGGAGTTCGGCCTCTCCGACACGGCGCTGAGCCAGCTCGGCATCGTCTTCGGCCTGTTCTACGCCGTCATCGCCATTCCGATCGCGCGGCTCGCCGACACCAGGAGCCGGGTCAACATCATCGCCGCGTCGGTGGCCCTGTGGAGCCTGTTCACCGCCGCCTGCGGCCTCGTCGGCAGCTACGGCCAGCTGGTCGCGGCGCGGATGGGGGTGGCTATCGGCGAGGCGGGCGGAATCGCCCCCTCCTACGCCCTCATCTCCGATTATTTCCCGAAGGAGAAACGCGGCCGCGCGCTCGCTTTCTTCTCGCTGGGCATCCCGCTGGGCTCGGCGCTCGGCGTGTTCTTCGGCGGCTGGCTCGCCTCGCACCTCAGCTGGCGCAGCGCCTTTCTGATCATCGGCCTCGTCGGCCTTCCGCCGGCGCTGGCCATCAAGCTGCTCATCGCCGAGCCGCCGCGCGGGCAGTTCGACACGCCGGGCGTCGCCGCCCAGCCCTCGCCGCCGCTCGGGGTCGTGGCGCGGACGCTGGCCGCGAATCCGAGCTTCTGGCTGCTTTCCTTCGGCGCCGCCTCCGGCTCGATCCTCGGCTACGGCCTCATCTTCTGGCTGCCGAGCTTCTTCAATCGCAGTTTCGGCCTCTCGCTGGGCGAGGTCGGCTGGTTCTACGGGTCGATCGTGCTGGTGGGCGGCGGCGCCGGGACCTGGCTTGGCGGCTGGATTGCAGACCGCATCGGTCCGGCCCGGCCCGCCGGCTATGCCTTGATCCCCGCTTTCTGCTTCCTCGGCACCGCGCCCGCCTTCGCGCTCGGCCTGTTCGCGCCGAACCTGTGGGCGGCGTGGCTGCTCTTCGCCATCGGCCAGATGCTAGCGCTGGCCTGGCTCGGTCCCGTCATCTCGGCCGTCCAGCACATCGTCCCGCCGTCGATGCGCGCCACCGCCTCGGCGAGCTTCCTGTTCATCAACAATCTGATCGGGATCGCCTTCGGAATCTATTTCCTCGGTTGGCTGTCGGACCGGATGAAGGCGGCGCACGGCACCGACTCCCTCCAATATTCGATCCTCTACGGCCTCGTCTTCTACCTCCTCAGCTCCGGCCTCTATTTCCTCGCGGCGCGGCGCCTGGAGCGGGACTGGTATCGGGGCTGACCGCGGTTCAGCGCCCCGCCGCTTTGCGCCGCGCCCGCACCAGTGGGGTCACGACGGCGCCTTCCTTCAGGGCCTCGATTTCCTCGACCTCGAGCTCCTCGACGCCGGCGATTTCGTTGCGGGCTTCCTTCGACGCGATGATCAGCTCGTCCAGCTTGGCGTGGAGGGCGATGTCGCGGCGGCTGGCTTCGGCCTCGCGGGCGTATTGGGTGTTGAGCACCATCTGGGTGAGGGTGATGGCGATGATCGACAAAGCGGCCGTCAGCGCATTTTCGCTCCAGCCGATCGCGAACCAGCCGACGCAGAAAAGGATGACGGCGATCTGCGCGTAAGGATTGGCGGCGATCTCGGCGACCTTGCCGGAAAACCAGCAGCCGAGTTCCGAAAAACGCCCGTGGGCCTTGGCCATGGCGACTACTCCGTACAGGACGGAACGCACCGTCCGCCGCATGCACTAACCCATGTTAACGCTTCGGGTTCCGGCCACGGGGCCACCGGACCCGCCCCTGCGACGGGCGGGCGTGTAGCCGCGGCAGGCGTCAGTGCGGCGTCGAGTTGGCGGCGGCGAAGCTCAGCCGGCCGCCATACCAGAGCGGCGTCTTCTCGCCGGTCGGGTGGAACTTGCCGCGCTTGGCCATCTCCGCGACCGTCGAGCCGACGATGGTGTTGAGGCCGGGGCAGCCCATTTCCCGCACGATGATGCGCGAGACGTTGCCGTTCGGCTCGAGCAGCACCGCATAGGGCTCATCGATGTCGAACTTGTCGGGGCGCATGCCGTTGACCCGGCAGGCGGGGTTCTGCAGTTCCTGCGTCGCCCAGCGGACGAGGCGGTTATAGTCTAGATCGTCGGAGCCCATCCTGGCGGGGGCGAGCTTGTCCCACTCGGTGCTGCCAGTCTCGACCTTCTGCGCCGTCGCGGATGAGGCGAGGGCGGCTATAGGAATCATAAGCCATGCCAGGGTCTTCATCGGCTTCCTCTCTGTTCACGAGCCAGTCCGAAGGCGCAGGATAGCGCATAAAGGCCACTTCTAGAAGGCCGGCCCGAACAGGGGCAGACTGCTCGCCTATTGCGACTGGGGGGAGCCGGAGAAGGTTATGCGGCCCGCATACCAGCGCGGGTGATCCTCGCCCGTCCGGTGGAATTTATGGGTGCGGGAGAGGCCTTGCAGTGCCAGCCCGACGACCAAGTCGACACCGGGGCAGGCCTTGTTTTCCTCGATGACGATCCGACGTACGTCGCCGTCCGGGGCGACCAGCACCGCGTAGCGGGTGTCGATGTTGAAACGGTCCGGCCTGTATCCGGCTTTTCGGCAGGAGTCTGTCGCGAGCAACTGCTTTGCCCAGCCGTACATAAGAGGATATTCGAGAGCGTCGCTGACCCGCGCCCGCGGCAGCGTGTCCCACGGTGCGGTACCGGTCTCGACGGCCTGACCGGCCGCCGCAGAGGCCACAAGGCCGGCGAGCGCCAGCAGAAAGAATCGAAGCTTTTTCATCACTATCCCCGTCCCCACAGGCACTTCCTGCCGTGGAGGCGCGATCGACGCAAGGGTAAGACGACGTTGCCGAACTCTGCCCCTCAAACGTCGAGATTGGCGACGTTGAGGGCGTTTTCCTGGATGAACTCGCGGCGCGGTTCGACGACGTCGCCCATCAGGCGGGTGAAGATCTCGTCGGCGACGTCCGCCTGCTCGACCTCGACCTGGAGCAAAGAGCGGTTCGAGGGATCGAGCGTCGTTTCCCAGAGCTGCTCGGCGTTCATCTCGCCCAAGCCCTTGTAGCGCTGGACGGACAGGCCCTTGCGCCCCGCGGCGAGGATCGCGTCGAGGAGTTCGGACGGGCGGCGGACCAGGGCGCCCTTGCCGGGCTCCGGCGCGCGGCCTTCGCCCGGATCGAGGGCGGCGCCGGGGGTGTTCTCCTCCTGCTCGGACTCCTCCGCCGTCGCGGCGGAGGAGCGCAGGGTCACCAGCCGCGACTGGCTCGCATAAGCCGGCGCCTGCTCGGTGGCGAGGCCGTGGAGCTTGCGGGCCTCGGCGGAGGCGACGAACTTTCGGTCGACGACATGATGGTCGGTGACGCCGCGCCACAGCCGGCGGATGACATAATCGCCGTCGGCGCCGATCTCCCCCGTCCAGCGCGCCTCGGCATCGCCCGCCTGCAGCCACCCCGCGGCGGCGGCGATGGAGGCCGCGCGACGGGCGGCGTTGAGTTCCGGATCGAGCGCCCCGGCCAGCGCCAGCGCCTCGATCAGCGCCGGGTCGTAGCGGCGCGGCACGTAGCGCATCAGCGACCGCATGCGGCGGGCATGCTCGGCAAGACTGCGCAGATCCTCGCCCGAGCGCGGGCCCTCGGCGGTCTCCAGCACCATCGCGCCGATGCCGGCGTCGACGAGATAATCGTCGAGCTTGGAATCGTCCTTCAGATAGACTTCGGACCGGCCCTTCGCGACTTTGTAGAGCGGCGGCTGGGCGATGTAGAGGTGGCCGCGCTCGATGATCTCCGGCATCTGCCGGTAGAAGAAAGTGAGGAGCAGGGTGCGGATGTGGGCGCCGTCGACGTCGGCGTCCGTCATGATGACGATCTTGTGGTAGCGCAATTTCTCGATGTTGAAGTCGTCGCGGCCGATGCCGGTGCCCATCGCCTGGATGAGGGTGCCGACCTCCTTTGACGACAGCATCCGGTCGAAGCGGGCGCGCTCGACGTTCAGGATCTTGCCCTTCAAGGGCAGGATCGCCTGGACGTTGCGGTCGCGGCCCTGCTTGGCGGAGCCGCCGGCCGAGTCGCCCTCGACGAGGAACAGCTCGCATTTGGAGGGATCGCGCTCCTGGCAGTCGGCGAGCTTGCCGGGCAGGGACGCGATGTCCATCGCGCCCTTGCGCCGGGTGAGCTCGCGCGCCTTGCGGGCCGCCTCGCGGGCGGCGGCGGCGTCGATGATCTTCTGGACGATGGTGCGGGCGTGCTGG
>NZ_DASWQI010000056.1:0-1711 GCF_036403745.1 Allosphingosinicella sp. | reverse complement strand
CGACGGCCATCTCCATGTTTGGCATTAGACGCTGCCGCGTGGCCCAAGCGGCCGCAAGACGCACAATGGCGTAAGACGTCGGATGCTTTTAGAACCCGCGTCGGCATCGTTGGGCTGTGCCCCAGCTGGTGGTGTAAGAGGCCGCGCGCGGAGCCCCTAGCGTAGCGCAGCGCGCGGCCGGGGGCACCGTGGGCGGCCACCGCCAATCTTCGGTAGGGTTCGGGTTGCGAGACCTGTGACCGAACCGGAGACCGACGATGACCAATGAGAGAATGGCGCTTCTCGAGCTGGTGGAGAAGGACGCCGACAGCGACCTGGTGCGCGACATGCTGGCCTTCGCCGCGGAGCGGATGATGGAGGCGGAGGCCGAGGTAGCGGCGGGGGCGGCGAAGGGCGCCCGCGAGCCGCTGCGCGAGGCGCACCGCAACGGCTACCGCGCGCGGGAGTGGGATACCCGTGCGGGGCGGATCGAGCTGGCGATCCCGCGATTGCGCAAGGGCTCCTACTTCCCGAGCTTTCTGGAGCCCCGGCGCACGGCGGAGAAGGCGCTGGTGGCGGTGATACAGGAGGCCTACGTGCACGGCGTGTCGACCCGCTCGGTCGACGACCTGGTGAAGGCGATGGGCGCGGGCGGTATGTCGAAGAGCCAGGTGTCGCGGCTGTGCGCCGAGATCGACATCCGGGTGAACGCCTTCCTGAGCCGCCCGCTCGAAGGCGCCTGGCCCTACCTCTGGCTTGATGCCACTTACATCAAGGTCCGCGAGGGTGGGCGCATCGTCAGCCGTGCCGTGATAGTCGCCGTGGCGGTCAACAGCGACGGCAAGCGCGAGGTGCTGGGCATCGCCACCGGCCCGTCCGAGGCGGAGACCTTCTGGACCGACTTTCTCCGCTCCCTGGCCGATCGCGGGCTACGCGGCATCAAGCTGGTGATCGCCGACGACCACAAGGGCCTGCGCGCCGCCGCCCGGCGCGTCTTCAATGCAGGCCTGCAACGGTGCCGTGTACATTGGATGCGCAATGCGCTTGCCCATGCCCCGGCCAAGCAGCGTGCCGCTGTCGCCGCCATGCTGAAGACCATCTTCGCCCAGGAGACCAAGGCCGAGGCCGCGGCGCAGTGGAATGTCGTCGCTGACGCGCTTCGCGAGAAGCAGCCCAAGCTCAGCGCGATGATGGATGCCTCGCGCGAGGACGTGCTGGCCTACATGGACTTCCCCAAGGACCACTGGCCGCAGATCTCCAGCACCAATCCTCTCGAGCGGCTCAACAAAGAGATCAAGCGTCGATCCGATGTCGTCGGTATCTTCCCGAACGACGCAGCGATCATCAGGCTTGTCGGCGCCCTGATGCTGGAGACCAACGACGAGTGGGCCGTCGCGCGCCGCTACATGAGCCTGGAAACCCTGGCCCGCCTCACCCATACTGACACCGTCAGGCTGCCCGCCGTGGCGGCCTGATCAGTCTCGAACCTCTCCGAGGATCGGCGCTCTTACACCACCCCGCGGGGCACTATCGCCATCAGCCGTTCGGCCTGTCGGATAGGGTCACGCATGCCCCTTGCCCTACCGCCGTCCTGTGGCGGCGGCCAGTATGTCTGGTCCGCCGCAAAGGAACGCAAAATGCCCGAAGATGTCAGAAAGGACCTCGACATGGACGGCGTCGCCCGGCGCAATTTCATGATCGCATCGGCCACAGCACTCGGCACCTCCGCGGC
>NZ_DASWQI010000055.1:0-128504 GCF_036403745.1 Allosphingosinicella sp. | reverse complement strand
CGCCGCACCGGCAAAGATCGCGCTTTTCACCCTCGGCCTCCCACTCGAAGTGTCCATTCTAGCCCCATCCCCCTCTTCCGTCATCCCGGCGAACGCCGCGATCTCAGGGAGACACAGGCGCCGCGTTCTTCACCCCACGAGATCCCGGCGTCCGCCGCGATGACGGAGGGTGGTTGCCTCCCACGCGCCGTCGCCCTACCCCGTCCGGAAAGGAGAGGGCGATGCGGATCGCTTGCCTGGGCGGCGGGCCCGCCGGGCTCTATTTCGCGATTTCGATGAAGCTGCGCGATCCGGCGCACGAGATCGACCTCTTCGAGCGCAACCGCGCCGACGACACGTTCGGCTGGGGCGTCGTCTTCTCCGACCAGACCGTCGAGAATCTGATGGCCAACGACTCCGTCTCGGGCACCGCCATCCGGGACGAATTCGCCCATTGGGACGATATCGAGGTCCATCTGCGGGGCGAGACGATCCGCTCGTCCGGCCACGGCTTCATCGGCATCGGCCGCAAGCGCCTGCTCGCCATCCTGCAGGAAAGGGCGCGCGAGTTGGGGGTGGACCTCCACTTCGACCAGGAGGCGAGCGCCGACCTCAATGCCTGGTCGGGCTACGACCTCGTCATCGCGGCCGACGGCGCCAACAGCCGCATCCGCACCGCCTATGAAGAGCATTTCGGGGTCGACATCCAGCTGCGGAAGAACCGCTTCTTCTGGTGCGGCACGACCAAGGTCTTCGAAGCCTTCACCTTCGCCTTCGAGGACACCGAAGCCGGCTGGGTGTGGGCGCACGCCTATCGCTTCGGCGAGGGACTCTCGACCTTCATCGTCGAGATGGCGCCGGAGACCTGGACGAAGCTCGGCCTCGACCGGATGGAGCAGGACGCGGCGATCGCGCTGTGTGAGCGCATCTTCGCGCGCTATCTCGACGGCCACCCGCTCGAGTCCAACGCCCGCCACCTGCCCGGCCCGCAGGCGTGGCTCCAGTTCCGCCGCATCGTCTGCGACCGCTGGTCGTACCGCAATCTCGTCCTGCTCGGCGACGCCGCCCACACCGCCCATTTCTCGATCGGCTCCGGCACCAAGCTCGCGCTCGAGGACGCGATCAAGCTCGCCGAAGTGCTGAACCGCCCCGGCCTGTCCCGCGAGCAGGCGCTCGACGAATATCAGGCGGAGCGAAACCTCGAGGTGCTGAAGCTCCAGAATTCGGCCCGCAACTCGACCGAATGGTTCGAGACGCTGGAGCGCTACCTGCACTTCGAGCCGATCCAGTTCGCTTACTCCCTCCTCACCCGCTCGCAGCGCGTCAGCCACGAGAATCTGCGCCTGCGCGACAAGCCCTGGCTGGAAGGCGTCGAGCGCTGGTTCCAGTCGAAGGCGGCAGGCCGCGCGGTGAACGACCCCGCGCCGCCGATGTTCGCGCCGTTCCGCCTGCGCGACCTCATCCTCGACAACCGCGTCGTCGTCTCGCCGATGGCGATGTATTCGGCGACGGACGGCGTGCCGAACGACTTCCACCTCGTTCATTACGGCACCCGCGCCCAGGGCGGCGCCGGGCTCCTCTACACCGAGATGACCTGCGTCTCGCCTGAGGCGCGGATCACCCCCGGCTGCACGGGCCTGTGGAGCGAGGAACAGGCCGCCGGCTGGCGGCGGATCGTCGATTTCGTGCACGCCCACAGCCGCGCCAAATTCTGCCTGCAGCTTGGCCACTCGGGGCCCAAGGGCAGCACCAAAGTCGGCTGGGAAGGCTATGACGTCCCGCTCGACACCGGCAACTGGCCCGTCATGGCCGCATCCGACACGGCGTGGTCGCCGCAGAACCAGGTGCCGCGGCCAATGACGGGCGAGGACATGGATGCCGTGGTTGAACAGTTCGTCGCCGCCGTCCGCCGCGGCGATCGGGCCGGTTTCGACATGGTCGAGCTCCACGCCGCCCACGGCTACCTCCTGTCGAGCTTCATCACCCCGCTCACCAACCGTCGGACCGACGACTATGGCGGCAGCCTCGCCAACCGCCTCCGTTTCCCGCTCGAAGTCTTCCGCGCCATGCGCGCGGCGTGGCCGGCGGGAAGGCCGATGTCGGTCCGCATCTCGGCCAACGACTGGATGGGCGAGGCCGGCGTGACGCCGGACGAAGCGGTGGAGATCGGCCGCGCCTTTACCGAGGCGGGCGCCGATCTCATCGACGTCTCCGCCGGCCAGACCTGGGCCGACAGCCGCCCCGTCTACGGCCGCATGTTCCAGACCCCCTTCTCCGACCAGGTCCGCAACGAAGGCGGCGTCGCAACCATCGCCGTCGGCAACATCTACGAGCCGGACCACGTCAATTCGATCCTCGCCGCCGGCCGCGCCGACCTCGTCGCGCTCGCGCGCCCCCACCTGATCGACCCGATGTGGACGCTGCGCGCCGCCGCCCAGCACGGCCACCGGGGCGTCCATGTCCCCCCGCCCTATCTCGGCGGCATGGCGCAACTGGCGCGCAACATGGCGCGGGATGCTGAGCTGAAGCCGTGAGGCTCCGCCACCACCACGCCCTCATCACCGGCGGCGGTACGGGGATCGGCGCCGCCATCGCCGGGGCTTTGGCCGCGGAGGGCGCTAAGCTGACCCTCATCGGCCGCCGCCGCGAACCGCTGGAGGAAACGGCGAAAGCCCTCTCCTCCGCCGCCTTCGCCGAAGCCGACGTTACCGATGCCGAGCAGGTGCAAGCGGCCTTCGCCACCGCCCGCGCCGCCCACGGCCCCGTCACCATCCTCGTCAACAATGCCGGCACCGCCGACACCGCGCCCTTCGCGAAGCTCACCCGGGAGCTGTGGCGCAGCACCATGGCGGTGAACCTCGACGCCCTCCTCCATTGCTGCCAGGCGGCGCTTCCCGACCTGCTCGCAGCAGACGCCGGGCGCATCGTCACCATCGCTTCGACCGCCGCCCTCGAGGGCTTCGCCTATGCCGCCGCGTATACGGCCGCGAAGCACGGCGCCCTCGGCCTCACCCGCGCCCTCGCCGCCGAGCTCAGGGACACGCGGGTGACGGTGAACGCCGTCTGCCCCGGCTTCACCGATACGCCCCTGCTCGACCGCTCCGTCGCCGCGATTACAGACAAGACCGGGCGAACCCCTGACGCGGCGCGCCAGGCGCTGGCGGCGCTCAACCCCACCGGCCGCCTCGTCACCCCACGGGAGGTCGCCGCAGCCGTCCTCGCCCTGTGCCTCCCCGAAAGCGCCGCCGTCACCGGCCAGGCGATCGTCGTCGACGGGAGCGAGCCGGCATGAACCATCCGCTCCCAATCCCGGAGAAGCATGACGGCGCCCTCGGCGGCCCGATGAGCGTCAGCGTCTGGCTGCGGCTGCTGAGCTGCACGATGGCGATCGAGAAGCAGGTCCAGCGCGGCCTCGCGGGCACGTTCGGCACCACCCTCCCCCGCTTCGACGTGCTGGCGGCGCTCGAGCGGCGGCGGGACGGAATGACGATGGGCGAGCTTTCCCGCGCCCTCCTCGTCTCCAACGGCAACGTCACCGGCCTCGTCCGCGGACTCGCGGCCGACGGCCTGGTCGAGGTCGAGCCCCTCCCCTCCGACCGCCGCGCCACCCGGGTCCGCCTCACCGACAAGGGGGCCGCCGCCTTCGAAACCATGGCCACCGCCCACCATGGCTGGATCGAGACCCTCCTCGCCGGCCTCGACGCCGGCGACCGGCGCGCGCTCCACGACAGCCTCGGCCGCCTCAAGCTCTCCCTCTCCCACGCCCCCCGGATCGGAACCGCCGATGGACCCTGACAGCTTCGCCCCCACCCACTTCCTCTGGCGCTTCGAGGAGGGCGTGGCGACGATCACGCTCAATCGGCCGGAGCGGAAGAACCCGCTCACCTTCGAAAGCTATGCCGAGCTGCGCGACACCTTCCGCGCCCTCATCTCGGTGCGGGCTGTGAAGGCGGTGGTGGTCGGGGGGGCCGGCGGCAATTTCAGCTCGGGCGGCGACGTCCACGACATCATCGCGCCGCTGACCCGCATGGCGATCCCCGAGCTGCTCGATTTCACCCGCATGACCGGCGACCTCGTTAAGGCGATGCGCGCCTGCCCGCAGCCGATCGTCGCCGCCGTCGACGGCATCTGCGCCGGCGCCGGCGCGATCGTCGCCATGGCCTCCGACCTCCGCCTCGCCACCCCTGCCGCGTGCACCGCCTTCCTGTTCTCCAAGGTCGGCCTTGCCGGCTGCGACATGGGCGCCTGCGCTATCCTGCCGCGCATCGTCGGGCAGGGTCGGGCGGCCGAACTGCTCTTCACCGGCCGTTTCATGAGCGCCGAGGAGGGCGAGCGGTGGGGCTTCTACAACCGTCTCGTCGAACCGGCCGACCTCCTTGCCAAAGCCCACGCCCTCGCCCGGGAGCTCGCGAAGGGGCCCAATTTCGCGCACGGCATCACCAAGACCCAGCTCAACCAGGAGTGGAACGTCAGCCTCGAAACCGCGATCGAGATGGAGGCCCAGGCCCAGGCCCTCTGCATGGCCACCAACGACTTCCGCCGCGCCTACGAAGCCTTTGCGGCCAGACGGACGCCAGAGTTCGAAGGTGACTGACATGAAGGACTTCCTCGACTGGCCGTTCTTCGAGGAGCGGCATCGCGTGTTGGCGCGGGAGCTTGAGGCCTGGTGCGAGGCGGAGCTGACGGACGAGGAGCCCGACGATGTCGACGCCGCCTGCCGCAGCCTGGTGCGGCGCCTCGGTGACGGCGGCTGGCTCCGGCACTGCATCCCCGACGACGCGGGCCGGATGGACGTGCGCTCGCTCGCGCTGATCCGCGAGACGCTGGCCCGCCATGACGGGCTCGCCGACTTCGCCTTCGCGATGCAGGGGCTCGGCTCCGGAGCTATCTCGCTGTTCGGCACGGACGCGCAGAAGGCCGCCTATCTCCCGGCCGTGGCACGGGGAGAGATGATCGCCGCGTTCGCGCTGACCGAGCCGGAGTCCGGCTCCGACGTCGCCCGCATCGACACGCGCGCCGAACCGGCGGCGGACGGCGCCTATGTGCTGAACGGCGACAAGACCTTCATCTCCAACGGCGGCATCGCCGATTTCTACGTCGTCTTCGCCCGCACCGGGGAGGCGCCGGGAGCGAAGGGTCTCTCCGCGTTCGTCGTCGACCAGCGGACGCCCGGCCTCGACGACAGCGAACGCATCGCCACCCTCGCCCCGCACCCGCTCGCCACCCTGCGCTTCTCCGACATGCGCCTTCCCGCCACCGCTGTCCTCGGCGAGCGCGGCCGCGGCTTCCAGCAGGCGATGGCGACGCTCGACGTCTTCCGCACCACGGTCGGCGCCGCCGCGCTCGGCTTCGCGAAGCGGGCGCTGGAGGAGGCGACGCACCGCGCCCTCGCCCGCCCGCTCGGCGGCGGCACCCTCGCCGACAATCCGGTCACCCAGTCGAAACTCGCCGAGATGGTGCTCGACGTCGAGACCTCTGCCCTCCTCGTCTACCGCGCCGCCTGGCTCAGGGACGTGATGGGCCGCCGCAACAGCCGCGAGGCGGCCCTCGCCAAGCTCCACGCCACCGACAGCGCGCAGAGCGTCATCGACAAGGCGGTGCAGATGTTCGGCGGCCTCGGCGTCACCAAAGGCGTGGTCGTCGAGCGGCTCTACCGTGAGATCCGCGCGCTGCGCATCTACGAGGGCGCCTCCGAAGTGCAGAAGATAATCATCGCGCGCCACCACCTTGCGGAGCACAGGCCATGAAGACGCTCCTCCCCCCCGGCTGGCCGCGGCCCAAGGGCTATTCGAACGGGGTGACGGAGAAGGGGCGGCTGGTCATCACCGCCGGCGTGATCGGCTGGGACGCGGCGGAGCGGATCGTCGCGCCCGATCTGCCCGCCCAGCTGCGCCAGGTGCTCGCCAACATCCTCGAGATTCTCGCCGAAGCCGGCGCAGGGCCTGAGCATGTCGTGCGGATGACCTGGTACGTCGTCGACCTCGACGAATATCGCGCCGCGCTGCCCGAGATCGGCGCGATCTGGCGCGAGGCGATGGGCCGCACCTATCCTGCCATGGCGGTGGTCGGCGTCACCGGCCTCGTCGAGCCGGCCGCGCGCATCGAGATCGAAGCGATGGCGGTGGTGCCCGAGTGACAGCCCACATCGACACCTTCGTCCGGGACCGCCTTCCGCCGCCGGAGGCGCAGCCCGAATTCCTCTTCGACCTCCCGGAGCTCCGCTATCCCGACCGCCTCAACGCTGCGGTCGAGCTGATCGACCGCGCACCCGGCGACGGCCTCGCCCTCGTCAACGACGCCGGCGCCTGGACCTACGGCGAGATGCGCGCCCTCTCCGACCGCATCGCCTGCCTCCTCGTCGAGGAAGAGGGGCTCGTGCCCGGCAACCGTGTGCTGCTGCGCGGTCCGAACGGGGCGATGCTGTTCGCCGCCTGGCTCGGCGTGCTGAAGGCGGGCGGCATCCTCGTCACCACCATGCCGCTGCTCCGCGCCGGCGAGCTCGCCACGCTCATCGACCGCGCCCAGGTCCACCACGCCATTGTCGACGAACGCTGCCTCGACGATTTCCGCGCCGCCGCCGACGCGACCGGCCTCATCCGCTCCCTCCTCACCTATAGCGGCGACACGGGCGGCGGCGCCCTCGAAACCCGGCTGGAGCGCATCCAGGCCGGCTTCCCCGCCGCCGACACCCACCGCGACGACGTGGCGATGATCGCCTTCACCTCGGGCACCACCGGCCAGCCCAAGGGCTGCGTCCACTATCACCGCGACATCCTCGCCTCCGCCGACAGCTTCGCCCGCCACATCCTCCGGCCGGGGCCTGCGGACCGCTGGGCCTGTTCGGCGCCGATCGCCTTCACCTTCGGCCTCGGCATGTCGCTGGTCTTCCCCTGGCGCTTCGGGGGGACCGCAGTGACCGTCGAGCAACCGTCGCCCAAAGTCCTGCTGGAGGCGATCGGGAGGCACCGCGTCACCATTCTCGCCACCGCCCCCACTGCCTACAAAGCTATGCTCGCCATGCTCCCCGAGCACGACATCGGGTCCCTGCGCACCTGCGTCTCCGCCGGCGAGCACCTCCCCGCCGCCACCTGGCAGGCGTGGCAGGGCGCGACCGGTGTCCGCATCGTCGACGGCATCGGCGCGACCGAGATGATGCACATCTTCATCTCGGCGAGCGGCGATGCCATCCGCCCCGGCGCCACCGGCAAGGCCGTGCCGGGCTACCGCGCCTGCGTCCTCGACCCGGACGGCAAGCCTTTTCTCCACGCCCCCGGCCGCCTCGCGGTGAAGGGCCCCACCGGCTGTCGCTATTTCGACGACCCGCGCCAGTCGGCCTATGTCGAAGGCGGCTGGAACCTCACCGGCGACACCTACCGCGAGGATGATGACGGCTATTTCTGGTACGTCGCCCGCTCCGACGACATGATCGTTTCCTCCGGCTACAACATCGCCGCGCCGGAGGTGGAGAACGCCCTCTACGCCCACCCCGCCGTCGCCGAATGCGCGGTGATCGGCATCCCCTGCGAAGAGCGGGGCCAGCGGGTAAAGGCCTTCGTCGTCCCCGCGGCCGGCCACGAACCCGGGCCCGCCCTCGCCCGCACCCTGCAAGACCACGTCAAGGCGACCATCGCGCCCTACAAATACCCCCGCGACCTTGAGTTCGTCGCCGGCTTGCCCAAGACCGCCACCGGCAAGCTCCAGCGCTTCGCCCTGCGGGGTTAGCCTGCTGGCTCTTCGGCCGTCCTTTCGCTAGGCGCCTCGCCATGACCGCTGCCGCCCCCGCCATCGTCCTCGTCCGCCCGCAGCTGGGCGAGAATATCGGCAAGGCGGCGCGGGCGATGCTGAACTTCGGGCTCACCGACCTGCGCCTGGTGTCTCCGCGCGACGGCTGGCCGAACCCGTCCGCCGGCCCCGCCGCCTCGGGCGCGGACCTGGTGCTGGAACGGGCGCAGGTGTTCGACACCGTTGCCGAGGCCGTGCACGACATCCCCCACGTCTATGCGACCACGGTCCGCAAGCGCGGCCTCGTCATGCCGGTGGTGACGCCGGAGGAAGCGGCGCGCGAGATCCGCACCTGGCCGGAGCGCTCCGCCTTCCTGTTCGGTGCCGAGCGCTCGGGGCTGGAGACGGACGAGGTGGCAATCGCCGGGAAAATCCTCACGGTGCCGATCAACCCCGAATTCCGCTCGCTGAACCTGGCCCAGGCGGTGATCCTCGTCGCCTACGAATGGTCGAAGCACGAGGCGCTGATGGTGCCGACGGAAGGCGACGAGCGCGAGCCGCGGGCGACCCAGGCCCAGCTCGAGGGGCTGATCGGCCAATTGGACGGCGCCCTGGAGGCCGCCGGCTATTACCACCCGCCCGACCGCATCCCGGCGACGAAGAACACGATGCGCACCATCCTCACCAAGGCCGGCTGGTCCAACCGCGAGGTCCAGGCCCTGCGCGGCATGATCCGCGCCCTCGTCAACCCGCGGCCGCGGTGACCCTCCTTGCCTCCCCATCGGAACGATGGGGAGGGGGACCACCGAAGGTGGTGGAGGGGTATTGGCAAGATCGGCGGCGGGACCAGCGATCCTCCAACTCGGCGGCTGGAAATACCCCTCCGCCAGCTTCGCTGGTCCCCCTCCCCATGCTGCGCATGGGGAGGCAGAAGTTACCCCCGCATCGTGTCGAACTGGTCGAACTCGTAGGCGATCGAGCCCTCGACCAGCTTCTCGTACACCTCGGCCAGCACCGGCGGCGGCGCACCCTCGGCCTCTGCGCGGCTGACGACGTTACCGATCACCTCAGCCTTGCGCGCCTCGTCGCGGACATGGCCGCGCTCGGGCTTGATGCGGGCGGCGGCGTCCATGTAGCGGAAGCGTTCGGCGATCAGCGCGACGATCGCCTCGTCCAGCCGGTCCACCCCGTGCCGTACCTCGGCCATGGTCCGGCAGTCCGCCGGCTTCACCCGCTCTTCGTCCATGGGGCCTCTTTAGCGCGGCAAAGCCCCCTGTCGAGGTTGACTTATCGGGCTCCAGCGGCCATGTCGCCGCCTTCGCAATTGGCTCCGCACCCCGGTGAAGCGGCAGCCGCGTCTGGAAACCTGTCCAGGCGGTGCGGTTCCGGGAAGCAGCATAACAAGCAGATTGGACCCGACATGAGCAAGCGCAGCAGCGCCAAGTACAAACTCGACCGCCGCATGGGCGAGAACGTCTTCGGACGGCCCAAGAGCCCCGTCAACAAGCGCGAATACGGCCCCGGCCAGCACGGCCAGCGCCGCAAGGGCAAGATGTCCGATTTCGGCATCCAGCTGCGCGCCAAGCAGAAGCTCAAGGGCTATTACGGCGACGTCACCGAGAAGCAGTTCAAGCGCACCTACACCGAGGCTGCGCGGATGAAGGGCGATACCGGCCAGAACCTCATCGGCCTGCTCGAGCGCCGCCTCGACATGATCGTCTACCGCGCCAAGTTCGCGCCGACCATCTGGGCGGCCCGCCAGATCGTCAGCCACGGCCACATCCGCGTCAACGGCGTCAAGTGCAACATCGCCTCGCGCCGGGTCAACGTCGGCGACCTCATCGAGCTCGGCCCCAAGGCCCAGCAGATGGCTTTGGTCATGGAAGCGCAGAGCCTCGCCGAGCGCGACATTCCCGATTACGTCTCGCCGGACGGCACCGCCCGCGCCACCTTCGTCCGCGTGCCGACGCTCGACGAGGTGCCCTACCCGGTCCGCATGGAGCCGAACCTGGTCGTCGAGTTCTACTCGCGCTGATCCGGCGGCCTTAGCGGCCAAGAAAAGGGGCGGTTCCCAAGCGGGAGCCGCCCTTTTTTGCGGTTTCGGGGACAGCCTATCTGGCTGTCCCCGCCGCGGCCTGAACGGGGACAGTCAGATAGACTGTCCCCCTCTCGCCCCTATTGGTTGTGCAGGTTCGCCTTCAGGAACGCGTCCGCCTTGCGGAGCATGTCGGCGCGCGCCTCGCTGTCGTCGAGCGGGTGGTCGAGCTTGGGATAGACGACGAGGTCGACGCTCTTGCCCGCGCCCTTGAGGCGGCTCGCCATCAACTGCGACTGGTGAACGTTGAAGGTGCGGTCGCGGTCGCCGTGAAAGAGCAGGACGGGCGCGATGAACGCGTCGGCATGCTGGGCTGGCGAACCTTCGCGCGGCTCGGAGCCGGTGCCGATCCGCTCGACCTCGATCCGGTGGTTCGTCCAGTTGCGCCATTCCTCGGTGAGGCTCGGCAGGTCGGCGACCGGCGCCACCGCCACCACCGCCTTGAACAGCTTGGGATCGACCACGTTGGCCTGCAGCGCCGCATAGCCGCCATAGGACCAGCCGAAGATGCCGAGCTTGCCCGGATCGGCGATGCCCTGCGCGACCAGCCAGCGCCCGGCGTCGTTGATGTCGCCGATTGCGGCGCGCCACGATTTGAAGCCGTTCTTCTTGAACCAGGCGTCCCCATAACCCTGCGAGCCGCGATATTCCGGCTGCAGCACGGCATAGCCCTGCCTGGCGAAATATTGCGCCAACCAGTCGAAGCCCCATTCGTCGCGTGACTCCGGCCCGCCGTGCGGCATCACGAGCGCCGCGAGCTTCTTCCCCTCACTCCCGGGCGGCAGCGTCAGATAGGCGGGCACCTCAGTACCGTCGGCGGCGCGATAAATGATGTGGCGCACCGAGGCGAGCTTGGCGTTCTCCAGCTCCGGCCGTGTCAGCATCAGCTCGGAAAGGTGCTTCGTAGCCTTGTCGAACACGTAGTAGCGGCCCGGATCGATATCGCTGCCGGCCCAAAGCAGGAGCTTCGTCTCATCGCTCGAGGAGTCGAGGAAATAGACCAACGGCAGGTTCGGCAGCGCCCTGGACAGGTTCCTGGCGAGACTCTGGAGCTGCGGGTCGAAATAGACGACGCGGCGCTTGTCCGTGGCGAAGGTGACGCCGACCGGGCGGCGGCTGCGGCCGATGCCGACGAAGCCGTCCACATCGACCTGCGGGTGGGCGTAGACCAGTGTCTCCGCCTTGCCGCCGTCGAGCGTGATCGCGTAAGCGGCGAGGCGGCCGTCCTTCTTGCGGACGCCGTAGACCACATCCTTGTCGACATCGACCGTCTGGGCTTGAAAGCCCTCGCGGCGCACGTCGTCCCACGTGCTGAGGCTCAACCACTCTCGCGAACCCTTCTTGCGGTAGAAATAATCGTAGATGCCCGTCACCTGCCCGGTGGCGCCGGGGCTCGTCGCCGTTTCCATGATGCGGATGTTGCCGCGTCCGTCGCTCAAATAGTCGACGGCGGCGGGCTTTGGCGGCTCGATCTCCTTCGTCGCAAGGCTGCGCGTGTCGAGCCGGTCGACGCCATAGCCGCTGCGATTGTCCTTGAGGTTCGATCCGAGCCGCTCCAGCGGGACGTAGAGGCGGCCGATCAATACGGCACCGTCACCGCCCAGCCAATCGATCACTGCTCCGCCGCCGAGTACCGGATTGTCGACGGTATCGGATCTCTCGTGATTGCTGAGCAGCTTACTATTCTCGCCGTTCGCATCGACGGCGACGACCCGGCTCGCCGGCATGATCTCGATGGCGCCTTTGACAAGGATGTGGATGTCGCAGGCGAGCCGATCCTCGGACACCCAGCCGCACGTTTCGATGTGGTCGGGATCGCCGCTCGCGACCAGCGCCGGCGTCGGCGCCTTTCCGCCCGCCGCGTCCACCACGTAGAGTGCGTTGCCCTGCCCCTTGCCGGGGGCGATGAAGGCCACCTTCGTGCCGCCTGGCGAGAGGCTGATCTGCCGCACGCCCTGCCGCGCGCCGAACAAGCTGGCGTCGTCCAAGCGCTGCGCGCCGGCCGCGGGCGCCTGCGCGGAAGCCTCGCCGGCGAGCGGCAGCAAGGCGAGTGCGGAAACCGCGGAAAGAAGCCTTTTCATGTTGATCCCCAAGGGCTTGAACCCAATATCCCGGCGCCACGCTGGCAGACGTCCCATTCCGTCGCAACCTTAATTAAAAAAGCCGGTGCTCCCCTACGGCATCTTCATCGATGCCCGCAGGAACGCGTCCGCTTTGCGCAGCATGTCGGCGCGGCTGTCGGCATCGTCGAGCTGATGGTCGAGCTTGGGATAGACGACCAGTTCGACGCTCTTGCCCGCGCTCCGCAGGCGGTCCGCCATCACGCGCGATTGCTGGACGCCGACATTGCGGTCCATGTCGCCGTGGAAGATCAGCACCGGCGCCGTAATCTTGTCCGCATTCTGGGCGGGCGAGCCCTCGCGCACGTGGGGCCCTGAGCCGACCTCGTCCGAGACGATCTTGTGGATGCTGAAGCCCGCCCATTCCGCCTTGCGCATGGCGAGGTCGGTGACCGGCGCGATCGCCACAGCGGCCTTGAACAGGTTGGGATCCAGCACGTTGGCCTGCAGCGCCGCATAGCCGCCATAGGACCAGCCGAGGATGGCGAGCTTGGCCGGATCGGCGATGCCCTGCGACACCAGCCAGCGGCCGGCATCGTCGACGTCGCCGATCGCCACACGCCACGACTGGAAGCCGTTCTTCTCGAACCAGCCGTCGCCATAGCCGGTCGAGCCCCGGAATTCGGGCTGGAGTACCGCATAGCCCCGGCTCGCGAAATATTGCGGCAGCCAGTCGAAGCCCCATTCGTCGCGCGAGGCCGGTCCGCCGTGGGGCATGACGATGGCCGCGATCTTCTTGCCGTCGCTGCCCGGCGGCAGGGTCAGATAGGCCGGAATCTCGGTGCCGTCCGCCGCTCTGTAGGTGATGTGGCGAACCGCCGCGAGCTTGGCATTCTCGAGCTCGGGCCGGCTCAGCATCAGCTCGCCCAGATGCTTGCTGGCCTTGTCGAACAAATAGTAGCGGCCGGGATCGGTGTCGCTCCCCGCCCACAGCACCAGCTTGCTCTCGTCGGCGCTTGAATCGACGAACTCGACGAGCGGCAAATTGGGCAGCGCCTTCGACAGGGCGGCTGCGAGGCCCTTCAGCGCCGGGTCGAAATAGACGGCCTGCCTCTTGTCGGTGGAGAAGGTGACGCCGACCACTCGGCGGTTGCGCCCGATCCGCACGAAGCCGTCCACATCGACCACCGGGTGGGCGTAGAGCAAGGTTTCCGTGCCGCTGCCGTCAAGCGCCACGGAATAGGCCGCGACGCGCCCGTCCTTCTTCTTGAGCCCGTAGGCGAGGTCCTTGTCGGGATCGACGGCATAAGGATTGAAGCCCTCGCCGTTGTTCGAATCGTAGGTGGAGAGCCGCTTCCAATCGCGCGAGCCCTTGGCCCGGTAGGAATAGTCGACGATGCCCTTGTCTTGGCCGTCGCCGGTCACCTTCGCCATGCCCATGATGCGGACCGTGCCGCGCCCGTCGGTGATATATTCCGCGGCATTCGTCTTGGGCGGTTCCACCGCGTGGGCGCTCAGCGTCCGCGTGTCGAGCCGGTCGACGCCATAGCCCTCGCGGCTGTCGGAAAGGTGCGAGCCGGTGCGCTCGGCCGGCACGAAATAGCGGCCGACCAGCACCGTGCCGTCGTCTCCGGTCGACCAGTCGATCACTTGGCCGCCGCCGAGCGAGACCGACAGGTCGTCGGACCGCATCGGGTTGCTGAGCAGCTTCAAATTGCCGCCGTCGATGTCGGCCGCGACCAGCCGTGAGGCCGGCAGCAAGTCGGTCGCGCTCTTGACCAGCATGTAGACGTTGCAGGCCAGCCGCTGCTCCGAAACCCAGTGGCACGAAGTCAGCTGCTCCGGATCGCCGGTCGAGGTCATCACCACCTTGGGCACCCCGCCGGCGGCCACATCGACGACGTAGAGGACGTTGCCCCGGCCGCGCTCGCGCGGCGCGATGAACGCGATCTTGCTCCCCGCCGGCGACAGGCTGATCTGCTGCACGCCTTCGCGCGCGCCGAAGAGGGCGGCGGAATCGCGCGCGGGAGAGGCCGCAGGCGCCTGCGCCATCGCGGCGGCCGGCGGGCAAGCGAGCGCAAGAATGGACGCCGCGGCGAAAAGCATTTTCATGATGTGCCCCAAAGACTTCAGCTCCCGCCCGGGAGCCCCCTCACCCGAAGCTGGCAGAGGCCCGGCCGCCGCGCAAGCGCGAAGTCGCCCCGCCGTCACCGCGCCCGCAACAGCCTTTGCCTCGCGCGCGCGGCGCTGCTACGGGCGCGCCGACCCCGTTGGAGCCGCCTCTCATGCCGTTTCGCCAGCCGCCGGAATGGGCCCGCCATGCATGGGTCTGGATCGGCTTTCCGACCCACGAAGACCTCTGGGTCGACGATCTCGCGCCCGCCCGCGAAGAGGTGGCCGCCTTCGCCGCCGCAATCTGGGCCGACGGCCAAGGCGAGGAAGTGCGCCTCGTCGCCGCAGATCCCGCAGCGGCCCGCGCCGCCCGGGCGCTCGCGCCGTTCGCCACCATCGTCCAGGAGCCGTTCGGCGACATCTGGCTGCGCGACACCGGGCCGATCGTCGTCACGGAGGGCGCGCACCGCAGCGCGGCGAGCTTCCGCTTCAACGGCTGGGGCGGCAAGTACGAATTGGAAGGCGACGACAGCGTCGGCCTCCGCCTCGCCGAAACCGCCGCCCTCGACGCCGCGCGCTACGACTGGATCCTCGAAGGCGGCGCGATCGACGTCGACGGCACCGGCCTCGCCGTCACCACCGAGCAATGCCTGTTGAACCCCAACCGCAACCCGGGCCTGTCCAAGCCGGACATCGAGGCGCGGCTGCGCGACGATCTCGGGCTCGGGCGCATCCTCTGGCTCGGCGAAGGCCTCGAGAACGACCATACCGACGGCCATGTCGACAATCTCGCCCGCTTCGTCGCCGAAGGGAAAGTCGCCATCCCCGCCCCGGCCGGCGAGGACGATCCGAACACCGCCGCCTATCTCGACGCCTGGGCACGCGCCAGGGCGTTCGGCCTCGACGTGGCGCCGATCCCCTCTCCCGGCCGCGTCATCCGCGAGGGCGAGATCATCCCCGCCTCCTATATGAACTTCTACATCGGCAACGCCGCCGTGGTCGTCCCGCAATATGGCGCGCCAAACGACGCCGAAGCCGTTCGCGCGATCGGCGAACTCTTCCCGGACCGGATGGCGGTGGGCCTGCGCGCGGACCATGTCCTGACCGGCGGCGGCAGCTTCCATTGCATCAGCCAGCAAGTCCCCGCATGAGCGCCCGGTCATGACCAGGATCCACGCCGCCGCCCTCCAGCTCGCCTTCACGGACGACATCGACGCGAACATCGCCGCCGTCTCCGAGCTTGTGCGCGAGGCCGCCGGCCGCGGCGCGAAGCTCATCCTGCCCCCCGAATTGTTCGAGGGCCCCTATTTCTGCCGCAGCCACGACGAGGGCCATTTCGCGCGAGCCCTGCCCGTCGGCGAGCACCCCGCCGTGCTCGCCATGCAGGCGCTGGCGGAGGAGCTTGGCGTCTACATCCCCACCAGCTTCTTCGAGGCGGAAGGCCACCACCATTATAACAGCCTCGCCATGATCGACGACCACGGCAAGGTGATGGGCGTCTACCGCAAGAGCCATATCCCCGACGGCCCGGGCTATTCCGAGAAATTCTACTTCCGCCCCGGCAACACCGGTTTCCAGACCTACAAGACCCGCTACGGCAAGGTCGGCCCCGCGGTCTGCTGGGACCAATGGTATCCCGAGACCGCCCGCGCCCTCATGCTCGACGGCGCCGAAATCCTGCTCTTCCCGACCGCGATCGGCACGGAGCCGCACGATCCGGACCTCGACACCAGCCGGATGTGGCGCCGCGCCATGATCGGCCACGCCGTCTCGAACGTCGTCCCCGTCGTCGCCGCCAACCGCATCGGCACGGAAGGGGGAGAAGACGGCGCGGGGCAGCGTTTCTACGGCCACTCCTTCATCTGCGACGAACGCGGCGACATCCTCGCCGAATTCGGAGCCGAAGAGACGGGCGTCATCGACGCCGTGCTCGACCTCACCCAGGCAAAGAAACACCGCGCCGCCTTCGGCTTCTTCCGCGACCGCCGGCCGGATCTGTACGGCCGTTTGGCGCAGGACGTCTAAGCCACCCGGCGCGGGCGGGAAGCCCATGGCCGGCCCGACTTCGGCCCGGCCGCTCGTCTCATCGCCGAATCCTAGAAGGTGCCCTTCACCGAAAGGCGAAACAGCGGTCCGACCAGCTGGTCGTGCTTCTCCATGAACAGGATCGGCGCGCGGTCCCGGAAACCGTTGAACACCGTCCGATCGAGCAGGTGCCGGCCATTGAACACATTGTCGACCGACAGCCGCACCGTGAGGCCGCGCACGTTCTTGTCCTCGACATAGAAGCCGGCGATCCACGGCAGATCCAGGCTGCGGAAGACCTCCGTCAGGTAATAATATCGGGAATAGTGGTTGTACTGGACATAGGCGCTCCAAGCCAGCCGCGTGTGCGGAACATCGTGCCGCACCTGTGCGCTCATCCAGCGGTCGCGCACCCCGCTTATCTCTCGTCCCCCGCCGGTCAGCGGGTCACGCACCCGGGTCCGCTCCGCGCCGAGGGTGAGGTCCAGTTTCGCGCCGGTCCAATGGATCGGATCGAGCAGAAAGGTGCTGTTGCTCTCGAACCCCAGCCGGTCGGCGCGTGGCAAATTGCCGATCCCCTGCCCGTCCGCGCCGATCGGGATGACATCGACGATGTCCTCCACCCGATAATAATGAAGGTTGAGCCGCGTCTTGCCCCAGCGGCCGAGGTCGTGCGTAACCTCGGTCTCGAATTCCCAGCTCTGCGGCGGCACGAGGTTCACGTTGCCCGCGTTGGTGCGGTCCTGGCTCAGCACCGCCTGGGACAGGAAGTCGGAGAAGTTGATCTGCCCCACCCGCCGGCGCAGCTTGAGGCTCAGGTCCCATGTCTTCGCGAGGTGCCAACCGAGGTCGATGCTCCCCTTGGGACGAAAGAATTGACGCGGTGGCTGGACGCCACCCACCAGTCCCAGGGTGGACGTCTCCGCTCCGGCCGCGACCTGGAGGTTGACGTTCGGTCGCAGCGCCCGGCTGAACGTGCCGAGACCTTCGTAACGGGTTTCGGTCACCTTGCCGGTGCCTTCGGGAAACGGCACGGCGACGAACGACCCGCTCGCGTCGAGGCCGTACAGGCCGCCCACCTGGTCGAGCGAGTTGAAAGCCCGCTCGAACGAAAGCTGCCAATCGTTCCTGCCGCTTCTCCAGTGATATTCCCCGCGTCCGATCGTCTCGCGGACGTGGCTGTCGCGCGTGAAGCGGCTGCCCTGGGCCGCGGCGCCGCTCGTGTCGAAGGTGAGGATCTGGGTCGCGACAGACGGATTATGCTCCCAGTGGGTGAGGCCGATGACCTTGAGGCGGCCGGGGCCGAGGGCGAACTCGTAATTGCCGTTGATGTCCGCCAGATAGCCGTTGCCCGCCTGCACGTTGGTCCGGTGCCGGATCTCGCCGCCGGCGAGGACCCGGCTGTCCCTGAGGTCGCCCGGGCTCCAGTAAGGCGTGTAGCCGAGGGTCAGGTTGCCGGTCGACGATCCCGGCCCGGCGAGCCCGAACTTCGCCTGGACGTTCGCCTCGTCATATTCGCCATGGTAGATCTCGTTGCGGCTCTCGGTCAGGACGCCGTTGCGGTCGAAGATGAGGACTGGGCCGCCATAGGCGCCCCGGCCCGCGCCGTTCCGCGCCGAGACGGTATAATCGAGCGGCCCGCTCTTTCCGGAATAGCTCACCGATCCGCCGAGCCACTCGGGGCGGGCGTAATGCGCGCGCATCGTCGGATCCCATTCGAACTGGCCGGACGCCTTGGCGGTCTGCTTGAGGACGACGTTGGCGACCTGTCCCGACAGCCCCGCAATGCCGAGGCTCGCCGCGTCGACGATCTCGATACGCTCGACATTCGATGCCGCCGTTCGCTGCAACTGGTCGACGGCCCCGCCCGATTTGTTGGTGATCCGCTGCCCGTTGATCAGCACGTTTTCGGACGCCTGGCCGAGGCCGCGGGTGCTCGTATCGGCGGTCTGGATGCTGAAGCTCGGGACCTGGGTGAGCATGTCGAACGCCGTCTTCGGTGCGAAGCGCGCGAAGTCAGCGGCGGTGTAGACACGCTTGGCCGCCGCCGTCGCGTTCGCCTGCCCGCCCCCAGGGGCACCCGATCCTGTCGATTGCGCGATCGCCGGCATGGATATCATCGACAGAGCGGCGCCGACAAAGGCCGAAGATCCGCTGGCGCGCATTCACAATACTCCCGTCGCAAGGTCGGAAGTGCTGCTACAAATGTGGCAGCCGCGCAAGCGCATTTCCACTGAACGCGTTACGGATGAGGCGCTTAGAGAGGACCTCCGCTCCGGCACCGAGGGCGGAGAGGGCAGGCACGGGCAGCATTTCTACCGCCACGCCTTCGTCTGCGACGAACGCGGCGACATCCTCCGCGAATTGGACGCGGAGGAGACCCGCTTTTAGGGACAGATGGAGCAGATGGACACGATTCGATTGCGCGAAGCGGAGCCGCCGGACGCCGCGGCGCTCGGCGCACTCCACGTCGCCGCGTGGCGGGAGGCCTACGCCGGGATCCTCCCACCCTCTCTCCTCGACAGCCTGTCCGCCGACCGGTCGGCGGCCATGTGGCGCGCCGTGCTCGACGACCCGTCCGGCTATGGCGACGCCGCCCTGTTCGTCGCGGAGAGCGAGGGCGCGATGGTCGGCTTCGGCGCCTGCTTCGCCCAGCGCGACGAAGCGCTTGCGGCGCGCGGCATCGACGGCGAGATCGGCGCCGTGTATGTCCTCCAGGCCCACCAGGGCGCCGGCATCGGCCGCGCGCTGATGCGCCTGATGGCGCTGCGGCTTCTCGACCAGGGGCGGCAGGCGGCAAGTCTGTGGGTCCTCCGCGCCAACGCCACCGCCCGGCGCTTCTACGAGGCCCTCGGCGGCACACCCGCCGGCGAGAAGACCGTCACGGAGGCCGGAGCGACGTACGACGAGGTCGCCTACGCCTGGCCGGATATCACCGCCCTCCTGCGCCGATAGCGAACGGGGGGCGCGGCCGGCTTCTGTGGCGCTGCCCGCACGGGTCGAGGCCGAGGAGGTGGATCCGGGATCAACCTCTTGCGCCATCACTGTTTCTCACCCATCAGCTCGTCGCGTGACACCCGCCGACCCCACGCGTCGAGCCGTCCTGCACGGGCTCGCCGCCGCCGCGCTGCTGCGCGGAACGCAGTCTTCGGCACAGGCTGCGCCCGCCGCCACGGCCCGGGTCGAGTCCGTCGGCCGGCGCCTCGCCGTCCGCGCCGCGGTCGGCGGAACGCGCCTGACCCTCGCCATCGACACGGGCGGTTCGGACAGCCTGCTTCGCGCGGACGTCGCCCGCGCCTTGCGCCTGCCCACCGTCGGCCAGCGCGAGCTACACACGGGCGGCCGCGCAGGCGCCTTCGAAGTCGTCGAAGCGCGACAGATTGCGCTGGACGGTACCATCGGCATCGGCCCGCAGCGCTTCGCCCTCGCCGGCCCTGAGACCGAGCTTGGCGACGGCATTGACGGAACGCTGGGCGGGCCTTTCGTGCGCGGCCACGACCATATCCTCGATCTCGACGGAGGCGCCTGGCGCTTCTACGCCGGCGGCCTGCCGTCAATGGACGGATGGACGCGGATCGACGGCGGCATCGTCGCCGGCAGCCCCTATCTTTACGCTGGCGCGACCATCGACGGGCGGCTCTTCCGGCTCGCGCTCGACACCGGCATGCCGACCGCGACCCGGCTGCTCCCTCAGGCCACGCGCCGCAGCGGCCTCCTGGCAAGCGAGCGATGGGCGCCCGCCGCGCCGCAAGGACGGGGCCGCCTCGTCCGCGCCACCCGGCTCGATCTCGCCGGCCTGACCCTCGACCGCCCGCTCGTCGACCTCCAAACCTCGGGGATCGAACGCAGCGTCTACGGCGACGGCTTGCTCGGCCTTCCCGTCCTGCGCCGGTTCAACCTGGCGGTCGACGCCCACCGCAGCGCGCTGTGGCTGAAGCCAAACGCCCTGCCGCCGCAGCCCGAACGCTACGACCGCGCGGGCCTGTGGCTCGACCGCGCCGGCAACGGCATCCGCATCGGCGCCGTCGCCCCCGCGAGCCCTGCCGGCGCCGCCGGTCTGGAGGTGGGCGATCGCATCGAGGGCGCCGTCTGGAAGGACCTGCTCGACCGCCTCGAAGGCCCCGCCGGCTCGGCCGTTCCCCTCACCGTGGAGCGCAACGGCAAGGTCACGACCGTCACCCTCGTCCTCGCCGACTACCTTTAGAGGCTTCACTCGCACCGCGGCCAAAGCTACGGCTCCGTAAGTTGAATCTTCGTTCGACTTCGCCCGGCAAGCCGCGTCAAGTCGGTACGTGAAAGCCATATTCAGGCACCCCGAATGCCGCAGAATTCTGGACCTCGCGCGCACGTCTACCGTTCCCGCCCCGCAATCACCCAGTGCTCACCCGGCAAGCGCACGGTTAAGACCCGGCACCGGGACGGTACTCACCCGGCAGCAACCCGGCATTGACACGGCAGCGGCCCGGCACCGCCTCACCGGCGCTCGCACCCGCCGCGCACTCAACCTCAGAAGGTGGAACAAAAGGGGGTTGCAATGTAGGAGTTCGTCTGGTTTAGCCTACAGGGTGGAACAGGAAGCGAATCGGCAGGCTCCGGAGGGGCCATGTGCGTCAGATACGGCGCGCGACCCGGCACTGGTACAGGAGGCGCCCGCCGGCGCACCGGCCATCCTCCCGCCGCAGCAGGATGCGCGCACCCACCCCGCCTTCACCCCCGTTCCGGTGCGCGCGCGCGTAGACGGGTGGACGCCGGCGCGGCAGCGGGCGTTCGTCGAGCATCTTGCGGAGACGCTGTCGGTCGACGCGGCAGCGGCGCTCGTCGGCATGACCGCGCAGAGCGCCCGCGCGCTGCGCCGCCGGGCGGGCGCCGAGGGCTTCGCGGCGGCCTGGGACGCGGCGCTGCGCAAGGGGCTCGGCGAGCAGGGCCGCGCCGCCATCATCGACGAGGCGGTGAACGGCCGCCTCGTCCGCCGCTATTATCATGGCGAGCTGGTCTCCGAGGAGCGGGTGCGCTCGCCGAGGCTGCTCCTCGCCTTGCTCGAAAAGGCCGAGGGGCTGTTCGCCGGCCCTGGCGCGGCCGAGAGCGAGGCGTGCGCCGCGGACTGGCAGGGCACCCTCGACCGGCTCGAGACCGGCGCCCTCGAAGGGGGCTTCCGCGTCTGGCGGGACGCAGGCGGGCGCTGGTGGACGAGCTTTCCGCCGCCGCCGGGCTTTCGCGATCATGACGGCGATCCCGCCGATCCGCGCTTCGCCCGGCCGCTCTCGGAAGCCGAGGAAAAGGCGCTCGCCGCCCGCGCGGCGGAGCACGTCGCCCAGGGGGCGGAGGCGCGCGACCGCTTCTTCGGCTTCACGCCGCGGCGTGGAATCACCTATCGCCGCACGCGTTCGCGAGACAGGCGGTGAGCGAAACTTTTTTATTTTTCAGGAAAGTTCGAAACTTGCGCCGCTCCGCACCGCCGTGGCCGCAGCGTACCCGCTTCGGAGATGGTGCGGGTCAGCCGGTCGGTGTTCCGGTTGGTGCGCGAGCAAAGGTCGCTGTCGATGAGCAGGCGGCCGTCGCGGAGCCGATGCCGCGAGGATCGCGGCACGATATTTCCCTTGATCCGGACCTTGGGTCCGACTCTACAGGAAGCGGGTCCAATGCATTCGAGGTGCTCATGAACCCGCCAGGCTCCCGCAATCTCACCCCGTCGCAGGCGGCCGTCCATCTTGGCGTGTCGGCGAAGGCGCTTCGCCTTTACGAAGAGCAGGCTCTGATCGCCCCCGGGCGCTCCCCGGGGGGATGGCGGCTCTACGGTCCGGCGGATTTGCAGCGGGCCGCTGCGATCCTGTCGTTGCGGGCGCTTGGGCTCAGCCTCGCACAGGTCGCGCGGGTGCTGAGCGGCGACGCGAGCGCGATCGACGCCGCGCTCGCGGCCCACGAGGAACGGCTGACGCGGCAGGCAGGGCATCTCGATCAAACGCTGAGGAGGTTGCGGAGCCTTCGCGAGGATATTCGCTGCGGAAAGGCCCTCGACGCTGCTGCCGTGGACGACGCTCTCCGGCGCGAGCCTGCGATCCGGGCCGGCTTCGAGCTGCCGTGGCCGTGGGCGGGGGAGTGGTTCGAGCTTCGCGATATTCCACCGCTCAATTTCATCACCGGCCCTTTGGGAAGCGGCAAGACGCGGTTCGCGGAGCGGCTCGCACTCGCGCTTCCCGGCGGGCACTTTCTAGGGCCGGAACGGCAGCACGACCCGGCGTGGGCGGAGCGGGTCGAACAGGATGCCGATCTTGCCGCGCGTGTGGAACGCACGACCGGCTGGCTGGTCGAGGAAGGGGCCGTGCCGACGGCGTCGTTGCGGGCGCTGGTGATCGCGATCGAGACCGAGTCCCCGGAAATTCTCGTCGTCGACATGGTCGAAGAGGGGCTGTGCGAGGCCAGTCAGCGCGCGGTGATGACATTCCTGCGGGTGAAGCCCGGTCGGAAGGACGCCGTGTTCCTCATGACGCGTTCCTCCGCGGTCCTCGACCTGGATCTGGCGGGCGCCGGCGAGACGGTAATCTACTGCCCCGCCAATCATTCCGTACCCTTCCACGCGAGCCTGCAGCCGGGCGGGCGTGGCTATGAAGCCGTCGCGACCTGCGTTGCGGATCCCGCCGTCAGGGCGCGCACGGCATCCATAATTGCGATGGCCGCAGGCGCTGCCGCCTGAGCCAAGTTTCGACTACCGACCGTCGGTCCTGACGGCCACGGCCCGGGCGAACACGTCTTCGAACATCGCCCGCGTCAGGCGGTTCGTGTTCTGGTTGTAGCGCGAGCAATGGTAGCTATCGATGAGCAGGCGGCCGTCGGGCAGGCGATGCTCGGCGAGGTGGGCGAAAGGAAAGGCGGCAAGGCGCCCCCCAGCGGAACGGACCGCGGCGTCATGGGCGATGCGGCCCAAAGCGACGAGCACCCGCACATTGGGCAGCGCCTCCAGCGACGGGCGGAAATAGGTGGCGGTGCAGGTCGCGATCTCCTCCGGCGTCGGCTTGTTCTGGGGCGGGACGCACTTCACGGAATTGACGATGACGGCGCCGCGCAAGGTCAACCCGTCGTCCGGCCGCTCCGTGTAAGCCCCCTCGGCGAGTCCGAACTTGGCCAGCGTCTCGTAGAGCAGCAGACCGGCGAAATCTCCGGTGAAGGGCCGCCCCGTCCGGTTCGCCCCCTGCTTGCCCGGCGCGAGGCCGCAGATGGCGAGCCACGCCTCCGGGTCGCCGAAATGCGGCACCGGTGCGTTCCACCAGTCCGGATGCTCGGCCCTGAGCGCGTGCCGAAAAGCGACGAGGCGCGGGCAGAGCGGGCAGTCGCGCGGCGCTTCCTGGGCCGGAACGGGGGAGGTGACGTGGAGCATCGGCAGCGTCTAGGGCCCACCCGATGGCGCTGACAAGCTATGCGATCGCGCTGGGCTCCAACCGGCCCGGGCGGCGGGGCTCCCCCGCCCAGACCGTGCGTGCGGCGGCCGACGCGCTCGGCGTCGTGCACCTGTCGCGCATCCTCCGTACGGAGGCGGTCGGCCCCGCCGGGCGCGGCTTCGCCAATGCCGCGGCCATCCTCGAGAGCGACCTCGACCCCCCTGCCCTGCTCCGCCTCCTCAAGCAGACCGAGCGCGATTTCGGCCGCCGCGGCGGGCGCCGCTGGGGGCCGCGCGTGCTCGACCTGGACATCATCCTGTGGTCCGAAGGCGCTTTCGCGGGACCGGGGCTGATCGTGCCCCACCCTGCCTTCCGCACCCGCGCCTTCGTGCTCGAGCCTTTGGCCGAGGTCGCCCCCGGCTGGCCCGACCCTCTGAGCGGCGCCACGATCGCCCAGCTCCTCCACCTCTTGCGCCACCCCCGCCCGGTTGACCGCGCTTCCCGCTGAGGGCATGGGCCGGGCGAGGGCCCTTAGCTCAGTCGGTAGAGCAACTGACTTTTAATCAGTAGGTCGCTGGTTCGAATCCAGCAGGGCTCACCAATTTTCGTCGCGCTCGGGAGGCTGAACAGGGCTCTTCGCCGGCGCGCCCCGCCCCTGCCCCGTCCGCACGATCTCCTGTGCCATCAGCGCCGTACGCTGGCCGGAAGTAAGTCCGGCATCCCCCGAATAGAGGGCGTGAAGGTAGGTGCCGTCGAAGCGCAAGCCGGTTATCCGCCCTCGGCTGGCGGGGTCTCGCAACAGCTGCAGCGCGGAGGCGTGGCTCAGGCTCTGCGCCCGGCGGGTATCAATCATCGAGAGGCCGAGAACGGCAGTGGCATCAGCCAGTTGCTGGACTGTGAGCCCCCGGACGGCGCGGGTGTCGATGACGACGAAGGCAAGCATCAGATCGACCCGGATCGAGCTCGCCAGGCGGGACAGCTGCGCGTTGGTGGCAATATACGCGTGCGGCGACAGCGGCCGCGGAGGATTGCCGTCGAGCAGGGTGATGTGTTCGACCGGGCCGCCATCGCGCCGCTTCTGGTCGTATTCGTACCACGTCCAAACCCGTCCTCAGGCCGACTTGAGCGCCCTCAACTCGGCGCCCGACAAAGTCTGGAACAGGTTTGGCCGCTGTTTTTGAAGGGCTGCGATGGTGCCAATGCCGTCGTCCGCCACCACGAGCGTGAGGTTGGGGCGACAGCCACTGGGGGCCGCCCCGAGGTTCAGGCTCCGCACTACCGCTCGAACCCGCGCCTCGATGGCCCGTGCAGTCTCAGGCGGGAGCCCGAGGGCGAGGGGACATATGGGAGTCTCGAACCTGGCGACGACATCTTCCGGAGCCCGGGTGATGCTGCGCACATCGGCGGACGCCCCGGAATATCGCTCCCTCTGCCGGGTCACGACGATCTGCCCCGGGCCGCCGTCTGGTGACTCGTCCCTTTCCGCCGGGCTCTGCGCGAGGCCCGGCCCAGACAGAGACAGAGTAACCGCCAGCACCAGCGCGTAGCTCGACGAGCCCATATCGATACTCCACGATCGCGACTGATAGCATATGCTCCCACACATCGACCTGTCGACTCCCACACCCGACGGTGCAGGAGCACAAGTCTCCGCGGCTACAGGCATCTCCTCTCAGCCACCCGATCAGCCGAAGCCAATGCGTTAGGCAACGAAGTCGGTCGAAACTATCTGGTGGCCGCCCGCCGTCGCGACGTGGAGGATGAAGTCCGCGACGCCGTCGCCGTCGACGTCCCCCTCGACGTTCCAGACGTTGTTGGCCTGGTCGAACTCCACGCGCAGCTCACCCGCATGGTGGCCGAACGCACTGGCGCCGATGTAGGAGAAGCCCTGGTCGCCGGCCTGTGTCGTGTCGGCATCGATCTGCGAGAGGTCGAACCGGTCGCCCGTGCCGAAATCGGTGATCGTGTCGATCGCCGTCCCCGCCGATTGCCCAACCGCCGTGTAGGCGAAGGTATCGTCGCCCAGTCCGCCCGTCAGCGTGTCGGCGCCGAGATTGCCGTACATCCAGTCGTTGCCGTCGCCGCCGATCAGCGTGTCGTTGCCGGTGCCGGACAGGATCTTGAAGGCGCCGTCGGTTTCCGCCGAACCATCGAAATAGAGGTCGGTGGTCACGGGCGTGCCGTAGATGGTCAGCGTCTGGTTGGCCGCGGCCGCGGCGTCGTTGGTTTCTATATGATAGACGTTGGGGCTGGGGTTCGCCGCGTCGCGCGGGTCCCCGGCGTAGAGGACGATCGTCTGGATGTTGGCGAAATTGCCGCCGAACGTGCCCAGCGCGGATGCGGCCGAGAAATCGTAACTGCCGTCGATGCCGAGCTGGTTCTGGGTGCCGCCGCCGCCGTCGACATGATCCGCCTGGGTGAACTTGCCGGGGCCGAAGTAGAAGCCGTCGCTGCCCGAACCGCCGGTGAGGTCGTCGTCGCCGAGACCGCCGTACATCAGGAAGTAACCGTGGGTTTCGGCCGAGCCGTCGAAGGTGACGTTCTCGCCCGACTGGAGGTTGCCCGCGTAGATCGCCATCCTCTGCCCGGCGGCGAGATTGCCGTCCTCCCACGTAATGTCGTAGCCGGTCGGGGTGGCGGTGAGGCTGGTCATCAGGCTCAGCACCTCGACGTTCGAGAAGGTGCCCGCCGCGATGGTCACGCCGCCGCTATAGTCGCCGCGCAGGCCCACCGTGTCGGTACCGGTGCCGCCGTCGACGATGTCGCCCGCAGCATAAGCACCGCCGAAATAGATGGCATCGCTGCCGGCGCCCGCCACGGCCCGGTCGTTGCCCCCGGCGGACAGGTCGAGATAGTCGTTGCCGTCCATGCCCTCGAGCACGTCGTTGCCGCTGCCGCCGGTGATGGTGTCGCTGCCGCCCGAGCCGGTGCCGTGGAAGTCGCCGCTGCCGACATAGGTCAGCATTTCGACGTTCGGCGTCGTCAGCGTGTAGCTCGACAGCGTGGTGCGGATCTCGTCCGTCCCCTCGCCGGCATTCTCGACCACCACGTCGTTGGCGTCGTCGACATAATAAACGTCGTCGCCGGTGCCGCCGGTCATCGTGTCGGCGCCCGCGCCGCCGTCGAGGACGTCGTTGCCCGCGCCGGTCGAGATGATGTCGCCGCCGCCGCCGGTGACGACCGTGTCGTTGCCGCTGCCGGTGGTGATATCGAATTTCTCGACGCCGTCGAAGTAGATGCCGACGCTGTCGCCAGCCCCACTGAGCTGCCCCGTATAGCCGCCGTCCGGGTCCGCCTCGGGCGTGCCGAGGCTGATGTCGACGCTCTGGCCGCCGAGCTGGACGACCATCGTGTCGGTGCCGCCGCCGCCATGGACGATCGAGTTGAGCCCGGTCGAAATCACCAGCCGGTCGTCGCCGGCGCCGCCGTCGAGATAGTCGCCGCTGGTCGATCCTCCGCCGGCCAGAACGTCGTTGCCGTCGGCGCCGTAAAGGGCATTCCCGCCGGCATTGCCGGTGAGCTTCTGGCCGGCGTTCGACGTGCCGGTCAGGATCTCGACATTGTCGGGCAGGGTATAGACGGCGAGGCCGGTGATGATCTGGTCGTTCGCGCCGTAGCTGATCGTGCTGGAGCTGGGCGGGAAGTAGCCGGGCTGGCCGATCGTGCCGACGCCGGGGAAGAATAGCGTCTGGTCGGCCTGCTCGACGACGACGTCGGCGAGGCTGTCGACATAATAGATGTCGTCGCCCTTGCCGCCGGCCATGTGGTCCGCGCCGAGGCCACCGTCGATCGTGTCGTTGCCGGTGCTGCCGGTGATGTCGTTGTCGAGGCCGTTGCCGGTCAGCGCCTGCCCTGAGGAGGCGGTGCCGACGAGCTTCTCCACGTTGGCGGCGAGAAGGTAGGAGGCGAGCGACGTGCGGACGGTGTCGGTCCCCTCGCCGTCGATCTCCACCACCGTGTCGCCGGCATTGTCAACGTCGTAGGTGTCGTTGCCCTTGCCGCCGGTCATCGCGTCGGCGCCCGCGCCGCCGAAGATCGTGTCGTCGCCGGCGGCGCCGGTGATGATGTTGTCGCTGGCGTTGCCGATCAGCGACTGGCCGGTGGCGAGAAGGCCGGTGAGCTTCTCGACCTCGGCGCCGAGCACCGTCATCGTCGCCGTGGAGCGCACTTCGTCGAAGCCGCCCCCGGCAAGCTCGTGCTCGCTGTCGCCATTGTCGTCGACGATGTAGACGTCGTCGCCGGCGCCGCCCGTCATCGAGTCCGCGCCCGCACCGCCGTCGATCCGGTTCGCGCCGCCGTTGCCCGTGAGCGTGTCGTTATAGGCCGAGCCGATCAGGATCTCGAAGTTGCTGAGCGTGTCGAGGCCGGCGCCCACGGTATCCTGCTGAGCCGCGTTCGAAAGGTCGACGGTCACCGCGGAGCCGGCGGAGGCGTAGGACAAGGTGTCGATGCCGGTGCCGCCGTCGAGGGTGTCGTTGCCCCCGCCGCCCTCGACCCAGTCGTCGCCGCCCGCTGCGTGGACGACATCGTCGCCGAGGCCGGTGAGGATGAGATCGTTGCCATCGGCGGTGGTGATGCTGTCGCTGCCGCTGCCGGTGGCGATGTCGAAGCCTTCGATCGAGCTGTAATCGACGCGGCTGTTGTCGGTGTTGTTGTAAAATTCGCCGTCCCAGCCGCCGAGCGCCGCATTGGCGCTCGGGCCGACGTTGGTGATCACGCTTTGCGTCGCCGCGGTATAGTCGATGACGAGCCGGTCGATCCCGCTGCCGCCATTCACCTGGTCCGCGCCATCGACGACCTTCACGATGTCGTTGCCGGAGCCGGTGTTGATCGTCTCGTTATGGCCGCCGCTCGCGGTGGTGATGATATCGTTGCCGCCGCCGGTGGTGACCGCGCCGAAATATTCGAAATTGGCGAAGCTGTCCGGCCCGCCGGAGAAGCTGTTGGTCTTGAGGTTCCACACGATTGCGCCGGTGGCATCGCTGAGGTCCGCCGAGATGCCGTCGATGCCCGTGCCGCCGTCGGCGCTGTCGGTTCCGGTGCCGACATCGACGAAATCGTCCCCGCCGTTCAGCGTGACGACGTCGTTACCGTCCTTGGTGACGATATTGTCGTTGCCGCCGCCGGTGGTGATGACGAACCGCTCGACGGAATTGTAGTCGACGTGGCTGTTGTCGGTGTTGTTGTAATATTCGCCGTCCCAGCCGCCGTCGACGCCGTTGGCGCTTGGGCCGATGTTGGTGATCACGCCCTGCGTCGCCGCATGATAATCGACGACGAGGGTGTCGGTGCCGATCCCCATATTGGCATGGTCGGCGCCGTCGAGGACGGTGACGGTGTCGTTGCCGGCCCCCGTGGTGATGGTTTCGTTGTGGCCGCCCGCGGCGGTGGTGATGACGTCGTTGCCGCCGGCCGTGATGATCGTGCCGAAATATTCGAAATTGACGAAGCTGTCCGGCCCGCCGGGGTTCGAGAAGCTGTTGGTCTGGAGGTTCCAGACGACCGCGCCGGCGGTGTCGAGCAGGTTGGCGGAAATGCCGTCCACGCCCGCCCCGCCGTCGGCGGTGTCGCCGCCCGTGCCGACATCAACGAAATCGTCGCCGCCGCCAAGGTGCACGACGTCGTCGCCGTCCTTCGTGACGATGGTGTCGGCACCCGACCCGGTGGTGATGTTGAATTTCTCGATCGAGTAGTAGCTGACGAATGCGCCTTCGCCGAAATTGTGGAACTGCCCGTCATACCCCCCGGAGGCGTTCGCCGTCGGACCGTATTCGGTAACCGACTGCGTGGCGGCGGAATAATCGACGATGAGGGTGTCGGTGCCCAGACCGCCATCGACCGAGTCGCCGCCCCCGGCAATGGTGACGCTGTCGTCACCGGCGCCGGTTATGATCGTCTCGCCCGCATTCAAGCTGGTGGTGACGATCACGTCGTTTCCGGATCCGGTCTGGAGGGTCCCGAAATATTCGAAGTTGACGAAATTTCCGATGGGACCCGAATAGCTGCCGGTCTGCAGGTTCCAGAGGACCGCTCCCGTGACGGCGGAGAGATTGGCCGAGATCGCGTCGATGCCGGCGCCGCCGTCGGCGGTGTCATTGCCGCTGCCGACATTCACATAATCGTCGCCGCCGCCGAGGTGGACGACATCGTCGCCGCTGGCCGTCGTGATGAAATCGCCGGCGCTGCCGGTGCTGATGTCGAACCGCTCGACGGAGGAGTAGGTGACGGTACTGCCGTCCATGTTGTTGCGATACTGGCCATCCCAGCCGCCGTCCGTGCCGTTGACGGTCGGTCCGCTGGGCCTGGTCACCGATGCGGTAGCGTTGCTCCAGTCGATGAGGAGGAAGTCGTTGCCGGTGCCCGCATTGACCGTCTTCACCCCGAAAGCGGTGATCCTGATCGTGTCGTTGCCGCCGAGCGTGCTGACACTGTCGGTGCCCGAGCCGGGATTGACGACGTCGTCGCCTTGCGTCGCGGAGAAGCTGTCGTTGCCGCTGCCGGTGGTGAGGACGAGGTTCTCGATCGAATAGCCCGAGACGGTGAGGGCCCCGTCGGTGATCACGAGATCGGAGCCGCCGTCGGTGGCGTTCGCACTGGTCGAGACGGTGACGGAACCCGTCGCTGCGCCAAAATCGGCGACCAGCGTGTCGCTGCCGGTGTCGCCGAAGGCCTGGCCGGAGCCGGCGATCTTCAGCACATCGTCGCCCGCCGCGCCGTGGAGGACCGCACTTCCCGGCGCCGCAGTGATGACGTTGGCGAGCCCGTTGCCGCTCAGAGTCTGTCCCGCGGTGAGGCCGGTGAGATTCTCGACGTTCGGGCCGAGCGTGTAGCTGGCAAGACTCGTGCGGACCTCGTCCGTGCCCTCGCCCGGATTTTCGGTGACGGTGTCGCCGGCATCGTCGACATAATAGATGTCGTTGCCGAGGCTGCCCGCCATCGCGTCGGCACCGGCGCCGCCGTCGAGGATGTCGTTGCCGTCGCCCCCCGTCAGCGTGTCGTTGCCGACGCCGCCGACGATGTGATTGTCGAGACCATTGCCGGTCAGCGCCTGGCCGGAGCTGGACGTGCCCGTCAGGTTTTCGACATTTGCCGTCAGCGCGTAGGCGGCAAGCGCGGTGCGGACCTCGTCCGTCCCCTCGTTGGCGTTTTCGATCACGGTGTCGCCGGGAAGACCGCCGCTCGGCAGCATATCGACATAATAGATGTCGTTGCCGGCGCCGCCCAGCATGGTGTCGCCGCCGGCCTTGCCGTCGATGACGTCGTCGCCGTTGCCACCTTCGAGGCGGTCGTTGCCGGCGCTGCCGATTAGGGTGTCGTTGCCATCGCCGCCCTGGCCGGTCTGTGCGCCCTGGCCGGAGCCGGTGAAATCGATGAGATCGTTCCCCGCGCCGGCGTCGATCGTAATGTTGGTGCCGCTGCCGCTGTGCTGCCAGTAAATCTGGTCGTTGCCGCCGTTCGTCTGGAGCAGGTAGCTACCGGCAAAAATGGTGCCGAGGTGGAGGATGTCGACCGTGCCGCCAAGGCTGTAGGTGCCGGGCTGGAACAGATCGCCGTCGAGATGCAGTTCCTCAATGCCTGCCCAGGAGACGAAATAGTTGAACTGGCTGCTGTCACGAACGGCGAGCGAACCGTCGACGCCGGTGTTGGCGAAGGACCGGAACTGTAGCGCGCTCACCGCCAGGATGTCGTAGCCGCTGCCGCCGTCGACGCTGATATCGGCTGAAGAGGCAATCACCCGGGGCGAATTGATCGTGACCACATCGTCGCCGCCGAGCGCCGAGACGGTCTCGGTCTGCTTGCTGGTGTCGTTGGTCAGCTGGTCGTTGCCCTCGGTTCCGACGGTCATGGTCCGCTCCCTTTCGCCGGGACGGGCCGGTCCGCGAGCGAACGCCCAACGAACCGGCCGCCGGCCGATCAAATATAATTCAGGTAAAGCCGCTTCCGCGAGACTTCCCCCTCACACTCTTCAGCATATTGGCTTGAGCGTTCTTCAGACAGGGGAAATTCTTACAACCCGACCATTTCGGGCGGTATTTCGGCGCCTGGGTGGAGGGCCTGGTCCCGCAGCTTGATGCTGAGCTCGGCCAGCGGCTTCGGGTACGCCGCGAAGGCGCCGAGCGAGCAGCCGAGGAACAGCCGGCAGTCCTTGAGGAGATGCGACTGGTCGTAATAGCCGGCGGGCCCGAGCGCCTCCGACCACCTGCCCCGCCCCAGGGCCAGGGCGGCCAGCAAGGCGCGCATGAACCGCGCGCGGCGCAGAAGCCGCTTCGGGGTGAAGCCAAAGGCGCTGCGGCTGACGCGGCTGACGCTGCGGAGCGGAACTCCCAGTCGCTCCGCCAGTGCGGTGACGGTGTCGATGCGGGTGTCGCCCAGAGCGGCGAGCAAGGCCGCCACCTCCGGAGGCTCGGCCGGCGCCTGCTCCAGCCTCGCGAGGAAGAAGGCGTCGAAAACCGCCGCAGGCGCGGCGCCGCCGCCCAGTTCGAAAGCGAGCCGCTCGGCATTAGGTCCAATCAACCGCTCCAGCGGAACGACACGGTCCGCAAAGGCGGACGCCTCCTCGGCGAACAGCCGAGCCCAGCCGATCGGTGTTATGCCCGCGCCGATCAGCGTGCCGCTGCCGGCCTCGACATAGCCGGCATGGCTGCTGGGGCCGAACAGGGCGGCCTCGGGCACCGGTGAAAAGGTTCGGCGACCCAGCCGCACCTGCCACGGATCGGCTTGAACGCTGAACCGCAGATTGGCCCAGCCGGGAAAGAGCACGTCCGTGATGCGCTCGCCGGCATCGATCCTGATCGTGTAGCGGTGATAGCCGGATACGTAGGGGGCTAATTTCGGGTCGGGCCGCTCATGCTCGATCGCCAAGCGATCCCCGCTCCCCCGTTCCACCCGACGCTACGCTCCTACTCAACGCGAGGAGGGGAGTGTAAGTGTCTGACTTCCATGCCGTCAATGCGGCAGGTTATCGAACGGACCCGAGGCCGGCGCCGCGCACCCTCAGGCTCGGTATTCCAAGCTGCCCGCCGATCACCCCTTCGACCACCAGCGCCGCAGGCTCCTGGCGGAACGGCAGCGGTCCTCCCCCGAGCAGTTCGACGCGCTCGACAGGCCCGGCGGCGTCCGACCCAAGGCTTTCGATGCGCAGGCGCCCGTCACCGGGCGTGTCGAGGGCGATTGCGTAGAGCGCCCCGCCGCCGGTCGTGAAGCGGATGTCGCGGGACGTGAAGGGCTTTGCCTGCCCCTCGTTCATCATCCCCGCGACGGGCCTGGTCGGCCCTTCGCCGTAGCGCCGCCAGGGCCGCGAGCCGTAGATCGCCACGCCGTTCACCCTCAGCCACGCGCCGATGTCGCCGACGATGCGCCGCTCGTCGGCGTCGATCGAGCCGTCGCCGCGCACGGGCACGCTGAGCAGCAGGTTGCCGTTCTTCGCCACCGTGTCGGACAACCGCTGGACCACCGCCTTGGCCGGCACGTAGCTGTGCTGCTCGAAGCGGGCGCGATTATAGTGCCAGTCGCCGAGGCAGGTGTCGGTCTGCCACGGCTCCGGCCGCAGCCGGTCGCTGAAGCCCCGCTCGACATCCTCGACGATGCCCCGCCGCTGCGGGTCGGAGAGCTGCTTGCCCGTCACCACCGCCTCGAGCCGGCCGCCGCGCCGCGCCATGTTGCGGTTGTAGAAGTGCGCGGTGGCCTCAACGCCGTAGCGCTCCAGCGGCAGCCCAGTGTCGTCGAAATAGAGCAGGTCCGGATCGTAGCGGTCGGTGAGTTCCTTGCAGCGCGCGAGCCAGCGGGCGGCGAACTCCGGATGCGCCGGCGGCGGCGTTTCGAGCCACTGGCCGTCGTGGCTGTCGTGCCACGCGTTCATTGCCGCGATGCTGTCGACGCCGTCGGGCAGGACGAAGCTCGGCCCGACGTAAAGCGCCTGCGGGTCCAGCCCGGCCCACCATGTGCCGCCCCCGTCGGCAGTCCGCAGGCGAAAGGCGTCGTAGCGCTCGCCCTTGCGCGGCCCCACAGGATCGTAGCCATAAGCCGGCTGGTACCAGTGCCAGGCATGGGCCGAATGGTTGCTGACGCCGAAGCGCAGCCCGGCCTTCCGCGCCGCCCGCGCCCAGCCGCCGATTAGATCCTTCCGCGGCCCCACCCGCAGGCTGTTCCAGCCATGGTGCGACGAGGCGTAGCAGTCGAAATTGTCGTGATGGTTGGCGAGCGCCACGAAATAGCGGGCGCCGTTCTCCTTGTAGAAGCGGACGAGCGCGTCGGGATCCCACGCCTCCGCCTTCCAGCGGCCGATGATGTCGAGGAAGCCGGTGTCGGCGGGGTGGCCGTAATGCTCGCGGTGGTGCGCGTAGGCCGGGTTGCCCTGGAGATACATCATGCGCGCGTACCAGTCGCCCGCCTCCGGCACGCATTGCGGGCCCCAATGCGCCCAGATGCCGAACTTGGCGTCGCGGAACCAGTCCGGCGCGCGGTAGCCGCCGGCGAGCGATTCCCATGTCGGCGCGAATGGTGGGGCGATGTTACGGCTGCGAATCGGAGCGGCGGCCGCGACGGCCGCGGAGGCGGCGCTCCCAGCCAGGAAATCCCGCCGCTTCATGGTCGGGAAATCAGCCGAGGATCAGCTCGCGCCCACTTTCGCCGAGGGAGATTTTTGCCTTCATCGCAAAGGCTTCGGCGAGCGCCCGGCGCCGCGCCTGGGCTTCCGGAGTTATCGCCCGCGCGGCCGCCCGCAATTCCTCGCTGGCCCGGCGCGCGAAATATCGTTCGTTGCTTTCCATCGCGATGTCCCGCTCCCCGAGACGAGGACTAACATGGATTTGCGCAGAGTCGAATCCGGTCCGTCGCAAGCCGTGCACGGCCAGCCGACACGCCCCGCCGCTTCGTGCTGGACAGGATGCCGAGAGACGCGGAAGAGCGCGCCGGTGACGCTGCCGCGCGCCCCCTGGTCCCTCCCCGCAATCCTCTTCGGGCTGTGGCTTGCCATGCTGCTGCTCGGCGGTCCCCACACCGCCGCCGACGCGTCGCTCGCGGCGCTGTTCCATTATCCGGCGCTGGTCCCGGCGGCGCGCGTCGTAACCTGGCTCGGCGACTGGCCAATCCTTCTGCCGCTGACCGCCGCCGCGACCCTCATTCTCATCTTCGCCACGTCGCCGCGGCGGGCCGTCCTGTTCCTCGCCATCACCCTGGCGGGCCGCCTGCTGGTCGAGGTCCAGAAGATCGAGCTCGCCAGGCAGCGGCCCGACATTGCCGGTCGCCTCGCCCACGTCACCAGCCTCTCCTTTCCGAGCGCCCACGCCGCTTACTCGATGATCACCTGGCTCGCCTTCGCTTTGCTCCTCGCCCCGCCGGCGCGGCGGACGGCAGCCGTCGCCGCCGCCGTCCTCCTCGCCGTTACGGTGGGCCTCACCCGCCTCGTCCTCCACGTCCACTGGCCGAGCGACGTGATCGGCGGCTGGGCCTTCGGGGCGGGGTGGACCTTGCTCCTGGTGCGGCTGGCCGCGGGAACGGCCTCGCTGCGTCTGCATTGATCTCCTGACAAGGAGACCATGATGACCGACCGCAACGACCGGGGCGCAGATCGCGCCGAGACCGCCCGCCGGACAGACGACAGCGACCTCATCGACAGCATGGAGGACGCCCCCGCCTTCGCCATCGCCCGGGGCGGCAACCTCCAGCGCGACATCGGCACCCGCGACGAGCTCCACGAGGAGGTGGGCGACGGCGACGGCGTCACCCGCGTCCGCGACAGCGACAAGCCCGAGCAGGCGAACTTGCCGAGGTTCAACGAGAAGTAACCCGCGTCGCCCCAGCGAAGGCTGGGGCCCCAGGGGGTGAAAGGCGCCGGCGTTCTTCACCCGCTGGGATCCCAGCCTCCGCGGGGATGACGATCAAGTGTGGCGGAACACCAAGGTGAGGTTGTTCGCCGGCATCTCCCACAGCCGGTCGAACCGGAGCCCGTGCCCCTTCGCCTCAGCCTCAACCGCCTCCAGCTCGCGCAATCCCCATTCCCGATTGCGGGACCTGAGCGACGCGTCGAACGCCTCATTGCTCGGCGCCGTGGCCACGCCAGCGCGCCGATAAGGCCCGTAGAGGACCAGCGGCGCCCCGGACGGCAACAAGCGCCCCGCCCCGCTGATCAGCCCCCCGGTCGCGCTCCACGGGCTGATATGGACCATGTTGATGCACAGGATCGCGTCCGCCGCCGCCACAGGCCAGTCCTCCGCCGCCGCATCCAGCTGAACGGGCGCCAGCAGGTTCGCCGCCCCGGCCGCCTCGCGCCACGCGCCGATTGAAGCGAGGGCCACCGGATCAGGATCGCTCGGCTGCCACGTCAGACCCGGAAAGGCGCGCGCGAAATGGAGGGCGTGCTCCCCGGTGCCGCTGGCGATCTCCAGCACCAAGCCCCGCTCCGGCAAGACCGCGCGCAGAATCTCGGCGATTGGCTCGGCATTGCGCGCCACATGCGGCGCGGACCGGCGCGGATCTCCGCCGCCCCGGCCAAGGACGAACGGCACCGGCGCCGCCCCGCTTGTCAACGCGCCTGCGCCTCCCCGAGCAGCCGGCGCGCGCGCAGGTACATCTCGATCCGCTGCACGCCGAACACGCCGAGCATGAAGGCGAGCGCAATATCGGTGAGCGTCTGGGGAGGCATTCCGAACAAGCCCGTGGCGCCGTTCCGCGCCACGCCGTTCATGCCAAGCTTCAAGGCGATGATGATGACGATGAACAGGACGCCCATCAGCGACTGCTTCATCCGCACCTCGCCCCGTTCGGGATCGACCGAAATGTGGATGAACCGTCCGCGCTGCCAGCCCACCGCGCCGCCGATCGCGAGCGCGGCCAGGGCGATCGCCCAATCCACGGACCGGGCCGGCGGCGTGAAAACGAAGAAAGCCGTCGTCAGCACCCCATAAACTATCGGCACGATCCACAGCTGGCCGAGCTTCAAGGGCCTCTCGCGCCCGACGCTGCGCATCCGGAGGCCAAGAACGACCACCAGCACCACCGCCATGATGACGTAGCCGATCACCGGTGTCGGTGTGCCCGCGCTGCCTTGCATGCCTTGCTCCCCTTATTCGGCCGCTTCGGCCTGCTTCGGCTCCTGATAGACGAGGATCGGCCGGCGCGCAGCCTGGGTTTCGTCGAGCCGGCGACGCGGCGCGTAAATGGGGGCCGCCTTGAGGCTCTGGTCCCCCGCCTTCGCCCGCTCCGCCACCGAGCGCAGCGCGCCGATGAACTGGTCGAGCGTCGCCTTCGATTCGGTCTCGGTCGGCTCAACCAGCATCGCGCCGTGGACGACGAGCGGGAAATACATCGTCATCGGGTGGAAGCCCTCGTCGATGAGGCCCTTGGCGAGGTCGAGCGTCGTCAGCCCCCCGCCAAAGCCTTTGTCGCTGAACAAGGCCTCGTGCATGCACGGCCCGCTCGCCCCGAACGGCGCGTCGAGCACGCCGTCGAGCGAGCGCAGGATGTAGTTGGCGTTGAGCACGGCATCGCCCGACACCTGCCGCAGACCGTCGGCGCCGTGGCTGAGGATGTAGGCCAAAGCCCGCGAGAACATGCCCATCTGTCCGTGGAAGGCGGTCATCCGGCCGAAGCTCTGGCCGTGATGGTCGCCCGCGCTCTCCTCCTCGATCAGCGCATAATGATCGCCCTGGCGCTCGACGAACGGCAAAGGCGCGAACGGCGTCAGCGCTTCCGAGAAGACCACCGGGCCGGAGCCCGGCCCGCCGCCGCCATGCGGCGTCGAGAAGGTCTTGTGGAGGTTGATGTGCATCGCATCGATGCCGAGATCGCCCGGACGCACCCGCCCGACGATCGCATTGAAATTCGCGCCGTCGCAATAAACCAGCCCGCCCGCCGCGTGCACCGCTTCGGAGATGGCGATCATGTCCGGCTCGAACAGCCCGCACGTATTGGGGTTGGTGATCATCACCGCCGCCACGTCCGGCCCGAGCCGGCCCTTCAGCGCGTCGAGATCGACCCGTCCGCGTTCGTTCGCGGGGATGCTCTCCACCCGGTAACCGGCGAAGGCGGCGGTGGCGGGGTTGGTGCCGTGCGCACTCTCCGGCACCAGCACCACCTCGCGCGCATCGCCCCGCGCCTCGAGCGCGGCCCGGATGGCGAGCAGACCGCACAATTCGCCATGCGCGCCGGCCTTGGGGCTCATCGCCACCGAATGCATGCCGGTCAATCTCACCAGCCATTTGCCCAATTCGTGGATCACCTGCAGCGCGCCCTGAACGGTGTCGGTCGGCTGGAGCGGGTGGATGTCGGCAAAGCCCGGCAGCCGCGCCATCCGCTCGCACAGCCGCGGATTGTGCTTCATCGTGCACGAGCCGAGGGGGAAGAGACCGAGGTCGATCGCGTAATTCTGCCGGCTGAGCCGGGTGTAGTGGCGAACGGTCTGCGGCTCGGAGAGGCCGGGCAGGCCGATGGGGCGATTGCGCTGGAGACCGGCAAGGCGGCTAGCCCTCTCCCCTTCAGGGGAGAGGGTTGGGAGAGGGGCAGTCGAGGAGGCCCCATCGTCTCCGGAGACTCCCCCTCTCCCCCGAAAGGGAGAGGGGGTATCGAAATCCACGCCGCAGCCGTCCTGCTCCTCCATCTCGAAGATCAAAGGCTCCTCGAGCATCAGCGCGCGGTTGCCGGTCCAGCTATGGCCGTCGCTGCTGGCCTCCTCGGGCCGCGTCGGCCGTCCCTCGCGGTTCATGCTCATGCCAATGCCTCCTCGAGCGCGCCGGCAAGCGCCTCGACATCCTGTTCGGTGCTGGTTTCGGTGACGGCGACGACGAGGCCGTTCGCGAGCGCCTCGGCGCCCGGATAGAGCCGGCCGAGCGACACGCCGCCCAGCACCCCCTTCTCCGCCATCGCACGCACCACCGGCCGCGCCTCCTTCGGCAGGCGCAGGGTGAATTCGTTGAAGAAGCTGTCGTTGACCAGTTCGACTCCCGGCACCCGCGCCAGCCGGTCCGCCGCAGCCGAGGCGCGCTGGTGGTTGATCTCCGCCAGCGTCCGCAGCCCCTTCTCACCCAGCAGCGTCATGTGAATCGAGAAGGCCAGCGCGCAGAGGCCGGAATTGGTGCAGATGTTCGACGTCGCCTTTTCCCGGCGGATATGCTGCTCGCGCGTCGACAGCGTCAGGACGAAGCCCCGCTTCCCTTCCGCATCCACGGTCTCGCCCGCGAGGCGCCCTGGCATCTGCCGCACATATTTATCGCGGGTCGCGAACAGGCCCACGTAGGGCCCGCCGAAGTTCAGGCCGACGCCGATCGACTGGCCTTCGCCGACCACGATGTCGGCGCCCATCTCGCCCGGCGCGCGGATCAGCCCCAGCGCCACCGGCTCCGTCACCACCGCGACCAAAAGGGCGCCGGCGGCATGGCACCGTTCCGCGAGTTCGGAGAGGTCGCCGATGCGGCCGAGGATGTCGGGATATTGGACGACGACGCAGCTCGTCTCGCCGTCGACCGCCTCGATCAGGGCCTGCGTGTCCGGATCCGCTCCCAGCTCGGGCAGCGACGTCTCGAGAACATCGCCCGTGAACCGCGCCATCGTCTTGGCGAGCGACACGTAGTGCGGGTGGAGGCCTGAGGAGAGGATCGCCTTGCCCCGGCGCGTCACCCGCCGCGCCATGCCGATCGCCTCCCAGCAAGCGGTCGACCCATCATACATCGACGCATTCGCCACGTCGCAGCCGTAGAGCCGCGCCACCTGGGTCTGGAACTCGAACAAAGCCTGCAGCGTGCCTTGCGCGATCTCCGGCTGGTAGGGCGTGTAGCTGGTCAGGAACTCGCCGCGCTGGATGAGGTGGTCGACCGAGGCGGGGATGTGATGCTTGTACGCCCCGCCCCCGAGGAAGAAGGGCGCCTCGCCCGCGGCAAGGTTCTTGCGCGCCATGGCGCCCAAAGCCCGCTCGACCGCCATCTCGCTGGCGTGGTCCGGCAGGCCGTGGATCGCGCCGGTGAGCCGCGCGGCTTCGGGCACGTCGACGAACAGATCGTCCACCGAGGCGGCGCCGATCGTCCGCAGCATGTCCTGCCGGTCCGCTTCGGCGAGGGGGAGGTATCGCATCAGTCAGGCTTCCTCATCTGGAAACGGAGCCGCACATAATCGGCGCTCCAGCCGCCGTCGGGCTGCTGGAGAAGGGGCTGGAGGCGTTGCTCGACGGCACGGGCGACGGCCTCGCGCTCGCCCTCCGGCACGCCGGCAATGTCGAGCATCCCGGCGCGGAAGGTCAGCACCCAGCCCGCCACGCCCGAGGGCAAAGGCGTCGGCCGGGGAATGAGGTGGGCAACGATGCCGGTGAAACCGGCGCAGGCGTAAAGCCGGGTGAATTCCTCGACGCTGGGATACCATTGCGGATCCTCGGCCGGCACCGGATAGCCGCGCGCCTCCAGCTCCGCCCGCAATGCCGAGCGCAGGGCCTCCAGATTGCCGATGCCGCCCATCTCGCCGACGAAGCGGCCACCCGCCTTCAGCACCGCGAAGACGCCCGACGCCACCGCGTCCGGGTCCAGCATCCAGTGCAAAGCCGCGTTGGAAAAAGCCGCGTCGAACTGGCCGAAGCGACCCGCCTGCGCCTCGAGATCGAGCGCCTGGGCATCCGCGACGAACGCGTCGACGCCCCGCCCCCGCGCCGCCTCGACCATGTCGGCCGAGGCGTCGAGCCCGATCACCCGCGCCCCCGACCCCATGATCTGGAGCGTCAGCTGCCCGTCCCCGCAGCCGAGATCGACGATCATCTCGCCCGATTGCGGATCGAGCAACGCCAGCGCCGCCGCGCCGAGCTTCGGCACGAAGCCGGCGTTGGACGCATAGTCCGTCGGGGACCAGCGCGAGGAGGGGTTGAGCGTCACTGGCTGTCGCAGAAGCTCTTATAGGCGTCGGCGTCCATCAGCCCTTCGAGCTCGGACGGATCGGACAGGCGGAGGCGGAAGAACCAGCCCTGCCCTTCCGGATCGCTGTTCACCAGCGCGCTGTCGTCGACCAGCGCCTGGTTGGCCTCGACGACTTCACCGGAGACCGGCGCGTAGACGTCGGAAGCGGCCTTCACCGACTCGACCACCGCGGCCTCGCCGCCGCGGCTGACCTGCCGGCCCGCTTCAGGGAGCTCGACGAACACCACGTCGCCAAGCTGGCCCTGCGCGAAATCGGTGATGCCGACGGTCGCCTGGTCGCCCTCGACGCTGATCCACTCATGCTCCTTGGTATAATAGACGGTCATCAGGCGGCTCCCTTGCGGTGATAACGATGGGCGACGAAGGGCATGGGCACGACCTTCGCCTGGAAGAGCTTGCCGCGCTGGGCGAGCGTGATGCTGCTCCCCGGCTCGGCGGAGGCGGTGGGGACATAGGCCATGGCGATCGGCGCCTCGAGGATCGGCGAGAAGCCGCCGCTCGTCACCTTGCCGACCTCGTTGCCCTCGCCGTCGACGACCATCGCGCCCTCGCGGACCGGCTGGCGGCCTTCGACGGAGAGCCCGACGCGGCGGCGCAGCGGCCCTTCCTCCAGCTCGCGGGCGATGCGGTGCCAGCCGGCGAACCCGCCCTCGCCCCGCCGCCGCTTCGAGATGGCGAAGGTGAGATCGGCCTCCACCGGCGTCGTCGTCGTGTCGAGGTCATGGCCGTAGAGCGGCAGCCCCGCCTCCAGCCGCAGCGAATCGCGGGCGCCGAGGCCGATCGGCTTCACCTCCGGCTGCGACGCGAGCAGTTCGGCGACGTCGGCGACCCTGGCGCCAGGGACCGAAATCTCGAACCCGTCCTCCCCCGTATAGCCCGAGCGGCTGATCCAGGCGGCGGTGCCGGCGAGCTGGAAGGCGCCGCCGGTCATGAAGCCCAATGCCTCCACCCCCGGCACGAGCCGCGACAGCGCCTCGACAGCCTTAGGGCCCTGAAGCGCGAGCAGCGCCTGCTCCTTCATATGGTCGAGGACGACGCCGCGCGGCAGCCGCTCCTGGAGGTAGGCGATGTCGCCTTCCTTGGTGGCACCGTTGACGACGACGTAGAAATGGTCGCCGCGCCGCGTCGCCATGAGGTCGTCGATGATGCCGGCGTCGTCGGCCAGCAGCAGCGAGTAGCGCAGCCGCCCGTCCTTGAGGATGGCGAGATCGGCGGGAAGGACGCTTTCGAGCCCCTTCTCCGCCTCGGCGCCGGCGACGATCAGCTGGCCCATGTGGCTGACGTCGAACAGCCCCGCCGATTCGCGCGTCCACTTATGCTCGGCGATGATCCCCTCATATTGGATCGGCATCGCATAGCCGGCGAAGGGCACCATGCGGGCGCCGCGGCCCTTGTGCCAGGCGTCTAGCGGCAGGGGGCGGCTTTCACTATCGTCCACGCATCGTCTCCAGCGCAAAGAGGCCGCCGGTCAACGTCCACCGCAGTGGAAGGTGTCCGGCCGATCTCCCCCTCTGTCACGAGACCTGAGAGCTTTCCCCGCCTTGGCCGTGGCGCCAGCGGGTTACACCTTCGGTGGCCCCGCCTCAGCCCAGGCCGAAGCGGAACGCTTTCCAGAGTGTCTTTGCCCGTGCGGTCCTGCCTGCCTGAGAGATTCCGGGGCGGTTGCTCCTTCGGCGGCGCCGGCAAGCCGGCACTCTCTCCCGCACGGACACCGTTCGTTGCGGAACGGCGACGGGGCCGCTTTAGGCCGCCCCGCGCCCCTGTCAACGAGTCGCGTTGTAGCGGATCTGGTCCGGGGTCAGCTGGAAGCCGACGAGCAGCTCGAAGCTCGCCGCCCGCACCGCGTCGCGGACCTTGGGGTCCGACATCGGATCGACCGCCGCCGACGCGTCCCCCGGCTTGCGCTCGCGGGTGATCTGCTGGCGCACGTCTTCGGGCAAGGTCGCGGCGGCATGGCTGATCGAACCCGCGCCGGTACCGCGGCTCGATGCGCGCAGCTGGCCCGCATCGAAGTGCAGCCCGACCCGCCCGACAGACTTGGAGAGGACGTTGGTGCCGCCCTGCACCACCACCGTGAAATAAGGCAGCACGACGTCGCGTGCGCCGGTGGCGTTCCGGCGCTGGGCCTGCACGTCGAACGTCACGTTGGTGACAATGTTCGCCCCCGTCTCGTCGCAGGTCGAGCGGACGTTGGTGATGTTGGCAACGACGTCGATCGCGTTCTGGTCGCGGCTGTTTTCCGGGTTGAAGAGGGTGACGTCGCCGGTCTCGGCGGGGATGGCGACGGCGGGGCAGGCGGAGCGGTTGACGACGACGCCGTTGTTCCGGATCTGGCCTTCCGTGCTGCAGCCGGCGAGGATCAGCGCTATCGTCGCGGCACCGGCCGCCTTGAGCTTGAACACGTGCTTTGGGTCCTCATCTTTGTTCGAGAGCGGGCGGGGGCACCCGGCCGGATCGGCGCGGATCATAGGAAGGGGGGGTGAGAGAGGCAACAAGGAAGGGCGCCGGCCCCGCCTGCACCGATATTCCACCGCCGCTGCCATGGACCTCGCCCGCCCGGCATCGTAAAGGCTGCGCCATCCCCGCCATGACCGCCACGAAGCCCCCCCTCGCCCTCCACATCGCCGCCCCGCGCGGCTTCTGCGCCGGCGTCGACCGCGCCATCCGCATCGTCGAGCTGGCGCTGGAGCGGCACGGCGCGCCGGTCTACGTCCGCCACGAAATCGTCCACAACAAGTTCGTCGTCGACAGTCTGAAGGAAAAGGGCGCGGTGTTCGTCGCCGATCTCGACCAGGTGCCGGACGGCGTCCCCGTGGTCTTCTCCGCCCACGGGGTTCCCAAGACGGTGCCCGCCGCCGCGACGGCGCGCGGCCTCGATTTCCTCGACGCGACCTGCCCACTCGTCTCCAAGGTCCACCGCCAGGCCGAACGCCTCGTCGAGCAGGGCCGCCACATCCTCTTCATCGGCCATGCCGGCCACCCGGAGGTGATCGGCACCTTCGGCCAGGTCCCCGAAGGCCGCATGACCCTCATCGAGACCGCCGCCGACGCCGAGGCCGTCGCCCCCGGCGACCCCGCCAATCTCGCCTTCCTGACCCAGACCACGCTGTCGGTCGACGACACGGCGGAAATCGTCGCCATCCTCGAGCGCCGCTTCCCCTCGATCAAGGCGCCACGCGCCGACGACATCTGCTACGCCACCTCCAACCGCCAGGCGGCGGTCAAGGAGATCGCCCGCCGCTGCGACGCCGTGCTGGTGATCGGCGCCCCCAACAGCTCGAATTCGGTCCGCCTCGTCGAGGTCGCCGAGCGCGAGGGCGCCCGCGCCCGTCTCGTCGGCCGCGCCGCTGAACTCGACCTCGCCTGGCTCGACGGCATCTCGACCCTCGGCCTCACCGCCGGCGCCTCCGCGCCCGAATTGCTGGTCCGCGAGCTGGTCGACCGTCTCCGCGAGCATTTCGACGTCACCGAGATCGAGAGCGAGGGCGTCGTCGAGCGGATGGTGTTCAAGCTCCCGCGCGGGCTCGAAGCCGCTGGCTGACGCACCCCCGCCTCCCGCTTTAACGGCGGTCGAGATCTTCACCGACGGCGCCTGCAAGGGCAATCCCGGCCCCGGCGGCTGGGGCGCGATCGTCCGCGCCGGCGCCCGCGAGAAGGAGCTGTCGGGCGGCGAGCCCCTCACCACCAACAACCGCATGGAGATGCTCGCCGCCATCCGCGCCCTCCAGGCGCTGAAGCGCCCCTGCGCCATCATTCTCTACACCGATAGCATCTACCTGCGCGACGGCATCACCAAGTGGATCCACGGCTGGCGCAAAAACGGCTGGAAAACCGCCGACAGGAAGCCCGTCAAGAATGCCGAGCTCTGGCAGGAACTCCTCGACGCCGCCACGCCCCACACGATCGATTGGCAATGGGTCAAGGGCCACGCCGGCCACCCCGAAAACGAACGCGCCGACCAACTCGCCTGCGCCGCGGCGGCGCTGTTCCAGAGGCGGTGAGGCGCGTCCTCGCCGTCGCCTGTGCCGCGGCATCGCTGAGCGCCTGCGCCTTTCCCACCCGGAATCCGGCGACGCTTCACGCGATAAGGAGCGAAGCCGCCGCGTTGATGGCCACTCACCCAGTCAAGCCTCCCAACGATTGGGCGAACGTCCCTGAGAAGCAATGGCCTGCGGCGATCGCGAGCCTCAAGCCGGAGCATGTGACCGTCTATCGCTGGGGCGTCGACATAGTCGTGAAGCCCTCTTTCGACGGCGGCTGGGGCTATCAAATCGCCCGCAACAGGAAAGATCTGCCAAACCCGCAAGGTTGCTATTCAAAGGTCTATGGCGGCGTTTTCTGGTACGGCCCGTGCTGACCTGCGCCGAAGGGAAACGCAAACACGTCCTTTTCGCTGGAACGGGACGGCTCCGCATTCAGTAATCGCAGATCGGGAGGAGGCGGACGATGGGTCTTTTCGGAAATTCTGAGGAACGGGCGCTTCGGCGCGAGGAACTCCGCCTGCTGCAAGAGAGGCATAACGCTCTTTTTAACGAAGCGAATGTCGTTGACGGTTTGATCGCCTCGAAGAGAGAGGCTGCCGCAAAAATGATGGACATTGAGGCGGCGGCGAATGCCCCAAAGTGGGAGTATCGGGTGGATGATGATCTGGAGCCCGCAGCGTTGTCAGCCCTCGGTTCAAAGGGATGGGAGCTCGTCGGTTTGACCAGCTATGCCACGGGAGGAGGCGTAGGCGGGGACTCCTTCATGATGGTGCACGTGCGCTTCGCTCTTAAGCGCGCGCTCTTAGAAAACTACTCTGAAGAGGTCCAAGGCGTTCTAGGAGAGATCACTGACTTGGACACCCGCATAAACGAGATACGCCGAGAAGCTGAAACCGTGCGACGGGAGATAAACGGCTACTAAGCCGGACGCCGTCCTTCCGTGAGCACTTGCCTGTCGGGCACATACGGCTGCGGGTTAATGCCTACTCCAGGCCCCTCGGCTTGCCGCCCCAGCACCAACCCCGCCGCCAGGTCCGCGCCCGCCGGCGCGGTCTGAATGCCGAAGCCGCCCTGCCCGGCGCACCAGAAGAAACCCGCCACCCGCGGGTCGAAGCCGTAGACGGGCAGCCGGTCCGGCGCGAAGCTTCTGAGGCCGGCCCAGGCGCGCTCGACGCGGAGCACCTTCCAGTCGACCACCTTTTCCAGCCGGTCGATCGCGATGGCCACGTCCAGTTCCTCCGCCGCGCAGTCCCCCGCCTCGCACGGCGTCTCGTCCTGCGGGCTCAGCCAGATGCGGCCCCCGGCCTCGGGCTTGAAGTAGAAGGTTTCGCGCGCGTCCATGACCAGAGGCAGGTCGGCGGGCGCGGGCGGGGCGACCCGCAGCTGCGCGACGGTGCGGCGGTAGGGCTGGATGCCGAGCGGCCGCACGCCGGCGAGGCGCGCCACAGGGTCGGCCCAGGCGCCGGCGGCGTTCACCAGCACCTTTGCCTCCACCGGCCCCGCCGCCGTGTCGAGGCGCCACACGCCGTCCGCCCGCTGCGCCCCCCGCAGCGCCGCGTCGGTGAGCAGCGCCGCCCCCGCCCGTTTAGCCGCGGTGAGGTAGAAGGCGTGGAGGCCGGCGACGTCGATGTCGGTGCAGGTCGGCTCGTACACGCCGGCGTTCCAACGCGGACGGAGGCCGGGGACCATCGCCTCCAGGTCTCTGCGACCGAGAGGCTCGAGCCGCACCTTGCCGCCATGCTCCGCCCGCAACGCCTCGAGCGCCCCCTCCCCGCCCGCATCGGCGATGTGGAGCCCCCCGCGGGGCTTCAGGAAGCCATGGTCTCGCAGGAAGGCTTCGGACGCGGTGGTGAGCGGCTGGACCAGCGGCCCGCCATAGCTTTCCGACCAGAAGGCGGCGGAGCGGCCCGTTGAATGGTACCCGGGATGCGCCTCCGCCTCGAGCAGCACAACCGAAGCCGCCTCGCCGATCGCGGCGGCGAGGCTCGCCCCCGCCATGCCGGCGCCGACGATCGCGATGTCGTAGCGGCGGCTCACGGAGCGGCGTGGGCGTCGAAAAAGGCGTCGATGGCGGCGAACGCCTCAAGCCGCACCGGGTCCGCCTCCCGCAATATTTCGTGCGCGGCGTCCGGAAAGGCGATCAGCTCCGCCCGCGGCAGCTGCCGTGCCGCCTCGCGGATCGCGTCGGGGCTGACGAGGCGGTCCCGCTCCGCCATCACCAGCAGCACCGGAAGGTCGACGGCAGCAAGCTTCACCGGCGTCAGCCGCGCGATCGATTCGTAGGCGGCTTTGAGCCAGCCCCAGCTCGGCGCGCCGAGGCTGTAGCCGGGCTCCTTCTTCCACCAATAGAGCTCGTCCTCATAGCGTTCCGGGCAGCCGGTGAGGATCTTCTGGCGGAGCGAGCCGGCAGGCGGCGGCGCCTCGTCCTGGTGCCAGGCGGGATGCCGCCCGAGCCCCACTACCGTCATGGTGGTCGCCGTCGCCGCGGCCGCGAAGGCAGGCACCGGCGCGCTGTTGATCCCCAGCATCGGCGCCACCAGCACCGCGGCGTCGAGCGGCGGGTGGCGATCGGCTAGGACGCGCAACAGGATGTGCCCGCCCATCGAATGGCCGATGGCGACGTGCGGCCCCGGCGTGTCCGCCCGCCACGCCGCGATCAGCGCGTCGAGATCGCCGACGACGGGGTCGAAGCTGCCATAATGGCCGCCTTCGATGGTCCCGCGCGAGCCGCCCTGCCCGCGCCAGTCGAACGCCGTGACGTTCCAGCCGCGGCCGAACCAGTGCGCGTCGGCTTCGAGATATTTCTCGATGAAGTCCCCGCGCCCGCCCGCGAACAGCAGGCTGCCGCGCGCCGCCGCGTCTTCGGGCTGGCGCCAGTCGAGCCGCCGGATCGCCCAGCCGTCCGGTGCCGCCCAGCTGGACAGCGTTGCGCCGGCGGGAATCGCGCGGCGATCGAAGGGGGTTTTAGCCATGGCGGGCGGTTACGGTTTCGAAAGACCCTCCGTCTAGAGGCTGTTCACCATGATCGGGCGAATGGCCTTTTTCTTGCTCGTCCTGCTCGCCTGCGGCCTGGTCGCCGCGGCGGCGATGGACTGGCGCAGCCGCATCATCCCCAACTGGCTGAACGCCGCCATTGCGCTCGGCGCCATCCCCTTCTGGATCGCGACCCGGATGCCGCTCTGGCCCGACGTCGCCATCCATATTGCGGTCGCTGCGGCGATCTTCGCCATCTTCGCCCTCGCCTTTCACCTGGGCATGATGGGCGGCGGCGACGTCAAGATGCTCGCCGCGCTGGCTTTGTGGCTGCCGCCGATGGCGGTCGTGCAGCTGGTCGTGATCATGTCGCTGGCAGGCGGCGCGCTGACCCTCGCGATGGTCGTGCGCCACCGCATGGCGAAGGCCGAAGGGCAGCTCGAGATACCGTACGGAATTGCAATCGCTTTTGCCGGCCTGTGGCTGCTTGGCGAACCGTTTCTTAACCAATTTGTCCGATGAACAAGGCCGCTGTTTGAGAGCGGCTAGGAGGCGACTGGCGTCATGGATGTGAAAAAGCTCGTGCTGTTGATCGGGGCCCTGGTGGTCGCTGCGGTCACCGCCGTCACCGCCCGCAAGATGTTCAGCGGCTCCGCGGCACCCGCCGCCGTCGCCGCCGCACCCGTGCCGGTCGGCCCGGAAGTGTTGGTCGCGACGCGAACCCTCCCCGTCGGCACGATCATCGATGCGGAGGCGCTCCACTACCAGCGTTGGCCGGAAGCCCTCGTCCAGCCGGCCTATTTCATCAAGGGCAGGCCTGGCCCGACCGCCCAGTCGCTGATCGGCACCGTCGTGCGCAACGAGATCAGCGCCGGCCAGCCGCTCCCGCAGGGTTCGGTGGTCAAGCCCGGCGAGCGCGGCTTCCTCGCCGCCGCTTTGTCGCCCGGCATGCGCGCCGTCACGGTCCCGGTCTCCGTGACCAGCGGCGTCGCCGGCTTCATCTTCCCGGGCGACCGCGTCGACATCGTCCTCACCCAGCAGGTTGCGGGCGGCGGCGAAGGCCTCCCCTTGAAGGTGTCCGAGACGATCATGCGCAACATGCGCGTCCTCGCCACCAACCAGCGCATGGCCCCGAGCCAGGACAAGGAAGGCAAGCCGGTCGTCGAGCCCTTCTCGCTGGTGACGTTCGAAGCTTCGCCCAAAATGGCCGAGAAGATCGCCGTCGCCCAGACGATCGGCCAGCTGTCCTTGTCGCTGCGCTCGCTCGCCGACACCAGCGCCGACCTCCAGAAGGCGCTCGCCTCTGGCGAAGCCGTTGCCCAGAAGGGCCCCGGCGGCCGCGTCCTGCTGCCGGTGGCGAACGAGCCGATCGACACGCGCTCCACCTACACGGTCGGCGCCGAGGTCTCGCGCTTCCAGCGCAGCACCGTGCCTTCCAAGGGCGGCAGCAAGGACGACAAGTCGAACCCCGCGGACCAGTGGGCCAAGGCGATGGGATCGTTCGCCGGCGCACTGAGCGGCGGCAAGCCTCAGGGCGGCCCCGCTGCGCCCGCGGTTCCCACCGGTCCGGTCGTCCGGGTCGCCCGCGGCAATTCCATCACCATCGTTCCGGTCGGAGCCAAGTAAGATGACCTATTCGAACTTCGCCCGCCGCGCGCTCGTCGGCACCGCCATCGCCGCCTTGCTCGGCGCCAGCGTCTCCGGTGCGGCCCAGGTTCCCCAGGGCTACGGTCCGGTCTCGGCACCGAACCGCACCGCCCCGTCGGTCAAGCCGTCCAGCGACCTCACCCTCTCGGTCGGCACCGGCCGCATGGTCCGCCTCGAAGGGCAGATGACCGACCTGTTCGTCGCCAACGATGCGATCGCCGACGTCCAGGTCCGCTCGTCGAACCAGATCTACGTCTTCGGCAAGTCGCCGGGCGAGACGACGGTGTTCGCCACCGACAAGGCCGGCCGCACCATCTTCTCCGCCAACGTCCGCGTCGGCACCAACATGGGCTCCTTGGACGAGCTGCTGCGGGTGGCGATGCCGGAAGCGCAGGTCCGCGCCACGCCGATCAACGGCATGGTGCTGCTGACCGGCACCGTCGCGACGCCCTCGGACGTCGAGGAAGCGACTCGGCTGGTCCAGGGCTTCGTCGGCGCCGGCACCCAGGTGATCAGCCGCCTCAAGACTGCGACGCCGCTGCAGGTGACGCTCAAGGTGACGATCGCCGAGGTCAGCCGCACGCTCGTCAAGGACATCGGCGTCAACCTGCTCAACCGCGACAATAGCGGCGGCTTCCTGTTCGGCGTGTCGCAGGGCAATCCCGGCACCATCCAGACGGTGACGGCGCCCGGCACGACCGGCCTGCCCGCCGGCGCGACCCAGTACAGCTTCGCGCCCGGTACGACCGGCACCACCCTGGGCTTTGCAAAGCACCTGCTGGGCATGGATCTGCTTTCGACGCTGCATCTGAACGAGCAGGTCGGCGCCGTGCACACGCTCGCCGAGCCGACCCTCACCGCGCTTTCGGGCGAGACGGCGAGCTTCCTTGCCGGCGGCGAGTTCCCGATCCCGACGTCGAGCGGCCTCAACGGCGTCTCGGTCGAGTTCAAGCAATATGGCGTCAGCCTCGCCTTCACCCCGACCGTACTCGAGGGCGGCCGCATCTCGATGCGCGTCCGTCCGGAAGTGTCGGAGCTGTCATCGGCGGGCTCGATCCAGCTGAACGGCTTCGCCGTCCCGTCGCTCACCACCCGCCGGGCGGAGACCACGGTCGAGCTCGGCTCCGGCCAGAGCTTCATGATCGGCGGCCTGCTCAAAAATTCGAGCGGCAACACCACCAACAAGGCGCCCCTGCTCGGCAGCCTGCCGATCATCGGCGCGCTGTTCAAGTCGAACGCCTTCAACCGCAATGAGACCGAGCTGGTGATCGTCGTCACGCCCTATCTGGTGCGGCCGGTCAACGCCAACCAGATCGCCCTGCCCACCGACAATATCCGCAATGCGGGCACGCTGGAGCGGGTGCTGCTCGACAAGAACGAATATAATCCGGCGGGTGTGCGGCGGCCGATGCCGACCATGGCGGTGCCGAATGCGGCGCCGGCCATCTCCAGCGCCGCACCGGTGCCGGTGCCGGCGGCGCCCGTCCGCCAGCAGCAAGCGCAGGCCCGGCCCACCGCGGTTCGCCCCGCGGAGCCGCAGCAGCCGTCCAACTCGGCCGCCCCCGGCTTCAGCTTCTGAGCGTCAGGAAGAGGACTTCACGATGACCCCGACCCGCACTTTCCTGATCGCCCTCCTCGCCGCCGGCGCGACGCTCGCGGCGCCCGCCGCTGCCCGCGACAAGCTTCGGGCGATCGAGCACGGGCTCGACTCGCCGGCCCAGCCGGTCGTCCAGCGCACCGATTATGTGATGGACCTGACCTCGCGCGACGATCGCCTGTCGCCGACCGAGCGCAGCCGGTTGAACGCCTGGTTCGGTTCGCTCGGCATCGGCTATGGCGACCGCATCTGGGTCGATGAGCCTTACGGGCCGAGTTCGGCGCGGCAGGATGTCGCCCGTGTGGCCGCCGAATACGGCCTGCTGCTCTCCGACGGCGCTCCGGTCACCGCCGGCAACGTCCAGCCCGGCACCGTCCGGGTCATCGTCAGCCGCAGCTTCGCCTACGTGCCCGGCTGCCCCTTCGGCGAGGGCAATCGCGGGCCGAGCTCCACCTCGGCCAATTACGGCTGCAGCACCAATTCGAATTTGGCGGCGATGATCGCCGATCCGTCCGATCTGGTCCTAGGCCAGGCGGGCAGCGGCACCCGCGACACCGGCACTGCCGCCAAGGCGATCAAGGTTTACAGAGACACCCCGCCGAGCGGCGTCAAGGGTCTCGACAAGGCGTCTACTCAGGGAGGTGGCAAGTAATGAATGCGCCATTCAACGCGTCGCGCGCGACCAGCCTGCGCGATCCGTTCTCCGCCTTCGTCTGCGACGACGCCACCGCCGAGATGCTGCGGCCGATCGCGGTCGAGCATGGCTGGGCGCCGGAGAAGGTCAACAAGGGCGGCCTTCGGAACGCCATCCAGACGCTGTCGGTGTCGGCGAGCCCGTCGATCCTGTTCGTCGACCTGTCCGAAAGCGGAGACCCGCTCAACGACATCAATGCGCTTGCCGAGGTCTGCGAACCCGGAACCGTCGTCATCGCAGCCGGTCAGGTCAACGACGTCCGCCTGTACCGCGACCTGGTCGCCTCGGGCCTGCAAGACTATCTGCTGAAGCCTTTCACCCCCGACCACCTCCGCGACACCTTCGCCCATGCCCAGCTGACCATCTCCGGCCCCCGCCTCAACGAGGCGACGACGGACAAGCCGCATGTCGTGGCGGCGGTGATCGGCGCACGCGGCGGCGTCGGCGCCTCGACGATCGCGACGTCGCTGGCGTGGATGCTCGGGGACAAGGCGAACCGCTCAACGGCGTTGCTCGACCTCGACGTCCATTTCGGAACGGGCGCGCTCTCGCTCGACCTTGAGCCGGGCCGCGGCCTTACCGACGCGATCGAGAATCCGAGCCGCATCGACGGCCTGTTCATTGAGCGGGCGATGGTGCGCGCAAACGAGAAGCTATGCATCCTGTCGGCCGAAGCGCCGCTCAACCAGCCGCTGATGAACGACGGCTCGGCCTTCTACCAGCTGCAGGAAGAGATCCGGAACGCGTTCGAGAGCACGGTCATGGACCTGCCGCGCTCGATGCTCGTCCAGCATCCTCACCTCGTCCACGACGTGCATGTCGCGGTGGTGGTGGTGGAATATACGCTCGCCGCGACCCGCGACGCGATCCGGATCCTCTCCTGGCTGAAGGCGAACGCGCCTCAGTCGAAGGTCGTGGTGGTCGCGAACCGCGTCTCCTCCGCGCAGCAGGAGATCACCCGCAAGGATTTCGAGCAGTCGATCGAGCGCAAGGTCGACGTCTCGATCCCGCTCGACCTCAAGGCGGCCGGACAGGCGGCCAAGCTCGGCCAGCCCTTCGCCAAGGTCGCGACCGGTGCGAAGGTCGCCCAGCCGCTGGCGCTGCTCGTCCAGTCGACGATCTCCACCGTCGACTCGCCCGAAGGCGCTCCGGACGAGGGCAAGGCGGCGGTGTCGCTGATGGACAAGCTGAGCTTGAAGAGCCTGCTCGCCAAATCGCCCAAGGCCGCGAAGGCGACCGCGTGACACGCGGCCGGGGCCTCGCGCCCCGCCGCACGAAGACAGGGAACGCAATGTGCTGAGTCTTCCGATTCTGTTGCTGATCGCCGGCGTGGTGGGCGCGCTGTTCCTCGGCGCCTCCGCGATGGGCGGACCTTCGGCTTCGAAGGCCCAGTCGCGCCGGCTCGAAGCGTTGCGCGAGCGGCACAGCAAGTCGAACGAGGTGGCGACCCAGGCGCAGCTCAAGCGCCTGCTCGCCAACCGCTCGCAGAACCGGATGGACGGCCTCGCCCAGCGCTTCATCCCGAAGCCGGCGCTGCTCAAGGCGCGGCTGCAGCAGACCGGCAAGACCTGGTCCCTCGGCCAATATGCGCTTGGCTGCATCGCCATCGTCGTGGTCGTCGCCCTGCTCCTCAAGATGCGCGGCATGCCGATCCTCCTGGCGGTCCTCGTTGGCGTGTTCGTCGGCGTCGGCGTCCCCCATTACGTCGTCGGCAAGCTGATCAAGCGCCGCGTCGCCAAGTTCAACTCCCGGTTCCCCGACGCGCTGGAGCTGATGGTGCGCGGCCTGCGCTCCGGCCTTCCCATCTCCGAGACGATGGGCATCGTCGCGGACGAAGTCGCGGGGCCCATCCAGGACGAGTTCCGCTCGGTCTCCGACAAGATGAAGATCGGCCGCACCATGGAGGCGGCGCTGCAGGAATCGGCCGACCGGATGGGCACGGCCGAATTCCAGTTCTTCGTCATCACCCTCGCCATCCAGCGCGAGACCGGCGGCAATCTCGCCGAGACGCTCGCGAACCTCGCCGACGTGCTCAGGAAGCGCGCGCAGATGAAGCTGAAGATCAAGGCCATGTCGTCGGAATCCAAGGCTTCGGCCTGGATCGTCGGCGCCCTGCCCTTCATCGTCTTCGCGCTCGTTCTCTTCATCAACCCCAATTACATGCACACCTTCTTCGTCGATCAGCGGCTGATCATCGTCGGTTCCGGCGGTCTCATCTGGATGGGCATCGGTGTGTTCATCATGGCCAAGATGGTGGACTTCGAGATCTGACATGCAGAACGCGACCCCCCCCACAGGCCCGACCCTCATGGGCATCGACGTGCTGATGGTGGCGACCTTCCTCGCCGCCATCGCCACCTTCGCCGTGCTCGTCGCCATCTACGCCGCCACCACGGTGCGCGACCCGATGGCCAAGCGCGTCAAGGCGCTGAACGAACGGCGCGAACAATTGAAGGCGGGCATCGTCGCCTCCAGCTCCAAGCGCCGCCGCTCGATCACCAACAAGAACGAGATGGCCGACAAGGTCCGCGGCGTCCTCGGCTCCTTGAAGATGTTGCAGGACAGCCAGGTCGAGAGGGCGCAGCAGCGGCTGATGCAGGCCGGCATCCGCTCGAAGGATCTCGCCTTCGTCGTCATCTTCGCGCGCCTCGTGCTCCCGGTCGTGCTCGGCACCATCGTCATCGTCGGCGTGTATCTGCTGGACTGGTTCCCGGCGTGGGGCGCGTTCAAGAAATACGCCCTCGTCGCCGGCACTCTCGGCCTCGCCTACAAGGCGCCGGACCTGTGGCTGAAGAACAAGGTCACCAAGCGCACCAGCGCCATCCGCAAGGGCCTGCCGGACGCGCTCGACCTCCTCGTCATCTGCGCCGAGGCCGGCCTCACCGTCGACGCCGCCTTCAGCCGCGTCGCCCGCGAACTGGGCAAGGCCTATCCGGAACTCGGCGACGAATTTGCCCTGACTTCCATCGAGCTGGGCTTCCTCACCGACCGCCGCATGGCGTTCGAGAACCTCGCCACCCGCATCAACCTCGAATCGGTCCGCGGCGTGGTGACGACGATGATCCAGACCGAGAAATACGGCACCCCCCTCGCCTCCGCGCTCCGCGTCCTGTCGGCCGAATTCCGCAATGAGCGGATGATGCGCGCCGAGGAGAAGGCCGCGCGGCTGCCGGCGATCATGACCGTGCCGCTGATCCTCTTCATCCTGCCGGTGCTGTTCATCGTCATCCTCGGCCCGGCGAGCTGCTCGATCTCCGACAACCTGCTCAAGGGCTGAGCCGGGACGCGAAAGGCACGGGGGCGGAACAATCCGCCTCCGTCGCCTTTATTCCCTTCGTCCCGCAGTTCGCGACGGAGGAAGCCTGTGCCCGATTTCACGCCCGACCAATGGCTCATCATCGGCCTCATCTTCCTGCTCGGCATCGTCGTCGGCATGGCCCTGCGCGGCGGCAGCAAGTGGAAGGCGCGGTACCGCGAGGAAGCCGATCTGCGGCGCGAGGAGGTGAAGCGGCTCGAGGCCGAGAATGCGCAGCTCCGCAAGGAAACCGGCGAGCTCACCTCGCTGCGCGGCGCCGCTGCCCGCGACGAGGCCCGCCGCCGCGTCGACGAGGAGCGCGGGCCCCTATAGGCAGGGCGCGGCTGGGGCCGCTCGACAGGAAAGGCTTGGCTGCCAGGCCCGATCGTGCCCCGCCCGCGTGACACCAGCCGGGTGGAGACGAAAGAGACGAAAGAGACGACAATGATACGGAATTGCGGGGGGATCTTCCCCACGAGGCCGGGCCTTGCCGGACGAAGGGCCTCGGCGACACGGCAGCGACTCGCGTGTTCCTTATCTGTTCCACTCCTTCTTAGATCATGATCCGGGGGGTGTAGGAAAGTTGTTTTTGCGCCTGCCCTGGGCTGTTACCCTCCCGGCCAACGGGGAGTGAGGAATGGCGATTACCGGCAGCTGCCATTGCGGCGCGGTACGGCTCGAGGCGCCGGCGCCGCCGGAGTGGGTCGCCTCGTGCAATTGCTCCTTGTGCCGGCGGACCGGCTGGCTGGTCGCTTATTATCCGGACGGCGCGGTGCGGGTGGAGGGCGAGACGGCGGCCTATGTGTGGGGCGACCGCTGCATCGGCATCCACCATTGCCCGGTGTGCGGCTGCGGCACGCACTGGCGCACCCTCGGCGAAGATTTCGGCAAGATGGGCGTCAACGCGCGCCTGTTCGACGGCTTCGGGGCGGAGGCGCCTGGTGGGGCGCGGTTTGGCGGGACCGCGGTGGCGGTGCGGGCGATCGACAATGCCGGGAGTGAATGAGCGACTGCCGAGCTGGACTTGCGCATCTTCGCTGCGCCGGCTCGGGCAATAAGGGCGACCATCAAGCGATTGTTTCGCGATTAGTCCGTGACGCCCGTCACGCGCGGAGGCGCGAACAGGCGCCACTATAGGGTGAAACAGGAGGGTTTCGCCATGCGCCTCGCATTCTTGCTTCTCGCCAGCGGCTCGCTCGCCGGCTGCGCCACCACCAGCTTCGCGCCGCCGAGCGTCGATCTCGAGAACCAGACCAGGGTCGTCGGCAGCAACTCGAGCATGGGAGAGCGGTGCATGCCGACCCAGCGGCTCGATGCGAACCAGGCCCTCATCCCGATTACCGAGGACGTTACCGGTGCGCGCCGGCTGATCGACAATTTCATCTACATGTACCGCTGCCGCGCTCACAGCGCGGCGAACGGGCGCCAGGCTTCGGAAATCCCCGCCTTCCTGGCGCTGATCGGAACCGCCGCCGCTACGGCCTTCGGCGCCGGACCGAATGTCGCCATCGCGGGTACCGTGGGCAATTCGCTCTTCACCAACGGCGGCAAATATTATGCGCCCCAACGCAAGGCCGAGATCTACGATCACGCCCTCGACGCGATGCTGTGCATCAAGGAGGAGGCGGTCGGCCTCGACGGCTATACGCTCGAGGCGATCGGCACGGTCGAGAACGCCCAAGGCAAGAGCGTCCGGGCGGCGGTCGGCGACAGTCCGGCCGACGACAGCGACCCGACGATCCGCGTCACCGTCTCCGCCCAATATTTCGACATGGTCGCCGGCGCCCTGCTCTCGATCGAGCGTGTCGCCGCGCAGAAGCTGAGCACGGCCGGAACGCCATTCGACGCTGCGGGCGTGATCGCCGAGCTCGAGAAGGCGGAGAAGGCCAAGACGGACGCCGAGGCCAAGGAGAAGCCGAAGGCCGATGCCGACGCCAAGCAGGTGGTGGAGGCGGCCAAGCCCGCCGGCGCGGCGGCGACGCCGCAGGACATGTCGAGATGGTCAGCGCAGCTCAACAACCCGGATATCGTCCGGAGCCTCGCCGGCGTCGGCGGCAGCCCGAATGCGATCGCGAGGCAGCTGCGGCTGAACCTCGCGCAAGGCCTCCTCGCCACCCGCACCGAGGCCGACGTCGCCACGACCTTGCTCCACCTGCGGACACTGCAGCCGCGGCTGCAAAAGTGCATCCTGCGGGCGAAGGTGTAGCCGCCGGCGGGCTGAGGCCACGCCCTGTGGCCGCGGCCCTTCGATCCGAACAATTCAGGAGAACGTCACATGGCCACAGGACAACAGATGCTCGCACTCGCAGCGACACGCGTCGGCGAGGCGTACGTGAACGTGCAGGTGCCGAAGGACGACGCCAACTGGCACGGACCCTGGGACTGCGCCGAGTTCATGTCCTGGCTCGTCTACCAGGTTTCCGGGCAGCTCTACGGCTGCACCGACGACAACGATCCGCCGGCCACCGCCGACGCCTATACCGGCTCCTGGAAGAGCGATTCCGCCAGGCGGGGGCAGCGAATTCCGTGGCAGCAGGCGGCGGCGACGGTGGGCGCGGTGCTGCTGCGCTACCCGCCGCAGCCCGGGACGATGGGGCACATCGCGGTGAGCGACGGCAATGGCGGCACGGTCGAGGCACGCGGCCACGCCTACGGCGTCTGCCGGGCCTCCGCCGACGGGCGCGACTGGGACACCGGCGTGCTCGTTCCCGGAATCACCTATGGGGCTCCCAATGCAGGGGTGCAGGTGGCGCCGCCGCAGCTGCTCTATGCGATCGGCCGGCAAGGCCTCGACCCGGACGTCGTGCGCGAGATCCAGCAATCGCTTGCCGCCGCGGGAGCCGATCCGGGGCCGATCGACGGCGTTTTCGGTCCGCTGACCGGTTCGGCCGTCGCCGCCTTGCAGGCGCTGAAGGGCCTGGTCGTCGACGGCAAGGTCGGCACGGAGACGGCCCGCCTGCTGGGCGTGCACCTGCGATAGGCATTGGTGCGAGCATTTGGGATAGGCGCTGGCTGCCGCGCCTAACCCGCCAAGCCGGCGAGGCGGCGGGCGTCCTGCTTGATGGCGCGCATGGCGGCCGCATCGCCGATGAATTCGACGGCGTCTTGATAGAGGGCGAGGTCGAGCTTGGCGGCGAGCGCGGCGATATTGGGAGCCGGGGTGCGCAGCAGGCGCTGGAGGGCGGCTTCGTGGCGGGTGCCGAGGCGGTCGTAGAGGGCTTCGTCGTGGGTGTGGGCGGCGGCGGTCAGGGCGGCTTCGGCCTTCTGGAAGCGGGCCAGGGCCTTCTTCCACTTCTCGTCATCCCGGACCTGATCCTTCCCGTCATGCCGGACTTGATCCGGCATCCACCTTTTCTTCTCGGACGCTGCCGAAAGTGAGGTGGGCCCCGGATCAAGTCCGGGGTGACGGGTTGCACCCGTCAGCACAGTGCAGACGCCGGCTAGCAGCGCCCGCCGCGTGAGACTAAGGTGCGCGTCAGCCATCCTTCGCCTCCTCCTCGGATGCGTGGGCCCTGCGGCTGCTTGCAGTCGCAAGCGCTCAGGATAAACTTGTTCGAGCCGGCGCCAGGCGGCAGCCTTGGTCCGGCTGATTTCTAGCTAAACGGAAAACGGGGCGAGATCAATAGCAGATAAACAAAAAAGACCGCGCGGCCGCCCTCGGACGGGCGTCCACCCCATGCGCGGCGTCCGCATGCCCCCGGAGCTGGAGGCGAAGATCGACGTCTGGATCGAGCAGCAGCCGGAGCCCAAGCCTTCGCGGTCGGAGGCAATCAGGCGGCTGATTGAGAGGGGGCTCTCAAAGTAAGGCGGCGGTGAATTCCCGCCACCGCGCCCCGCTATTCACTGAGCACGTGACGTCACCGCGATCACTCACCACACATTGGTCGGTCATCAGTAGTCAGCCAGCACAGCGCCGGAGTGCTGGAAAGCTTTGTCAGGAGGACCGCTCTTGCGCCGGATCAGTGAAATGCGTTGGCTTCTACCAACTAACAGCATACGATATCACCAGCTCTCCTAGATCGGCTGCGACCGGGCCCAATTGGATCATCCTTGATGTCTGAATCGACCGCTCCCCAAGATCCGTTTCCTGATGATCTGTTCGTCGGCGCGCCAATGGGCGATAAGGTCAAGGGCATAGACTGCGAATTCGCTGCCACGCCGGAGGAAGTTAAGCTTCTCATTGATCAAACGAAGGAGAAGCAGGATGCGAAGAGTGGTAAGAAGGTGCCGGACGCACCAGACGCCGCTGAGCAGGACGCCCTAGAAAGATACCTTGCTGCTAATGGAGATCAGCGGTTTTTAATTCGTACCATACAGCGGGTTTTGTTCATACCCCCGGCACGCCAGTTCGACGCGTCGATCGGAGCAATCATAGAAGCTGGAGCGGCAGTTGAGGAATACAAAGAGCATCGGATCATTAAGGTCCCGCTTGCTGCTATAGGGCCTTACTTCGACGAAGTGAGGCGGGCCGCGTCAGTGACGCGGGCAGCAAGAGCGGTGCCCGGCGCCCTACTGATGGCCTTTGTGGCATCCTTCGATGCCTTCCTAGCAGATTTTATCCGTCAAGCGATAGTTGAGTCAGATGAACCCCTATCGTACAGTGATCGGCAGCTTACACTTCGGGATGTAATATCCGCAAAGAGCCTCGAAGAGTTAAAATCTGATATCATCGACCAGGAAGTCGAGCAGGTGCTCCGCGATTCGCACTTGAAACAAACCGATTATATCAAGAAAGTTTGTCGATTTGATCCGCTTGATCGATATTCCCGGAAGATTGACTATCTAGAGATTTTCGAACGAAGAAATCTAACGGCACATGGAATTCAGAAATACAATGATTCCTATTGCAGAAATTTGAAGGGGTTCGGTAGAACTTGTAACCAGCTTCGGGGCGCCCGGGTTCAGATCGATCCCAGCTATCTCAGGCGAACTTTAGACATATTTGCGGAGTTTGCCTGCCTTTGCGACTTCGCCTACGGTGTCAAGAGGCACCCGCAGGAGATTGACGAGCGCGTCAGATCGCTGAACAGCCGAGTTGAACGGTTTATCGCATCGGGACGGCATGAACTCGGCGTTTGGATTCTAGGATTTCTTCTGTCTTTCGAGAAGGAAGGATACGGTGAGTACGCCCGTAAACTCGTGTGCTTAAATCTTGCGACGGCACAATCTCTGATGGGTGAGGCCCCCGCGGCCGCCAGTACCCTCAAGGCTTACGACTGGTCAGCATCGGCGGAAGAGTTTCAGATTCGAGAGGCTGCTCTGCGCAAGGATGTTGATACCGTTGTAGATTTAATGCCAAGGTTCAAAGACGGCACTAAGTTGACCAAAAAAGATTTTAAGATATCCCCGGTTTTTAGGCCTGTGCGGGATGACGCAAAGTTTCAGACGGCCTTCGAGGACACATTTGAAGAGCCCCTTCGGGAGTCCCCGATGCAGGAAGCTTTAGGCGGCGGAGACGACGATCCTCCGCCCATAGAAGACGCGACTCTCAGCGAGCAGAGTCCTGGAACAGCGGGAGGCTCCTAGCGTCTCCCACTCGTGGCAAACCCTGCGCTCTCGCGGGCTTTCCTCCGGTGGTGGCGCGTGTGTGAAGTTTGCCAGGATCGTCGCTAGCAGGGCTTATTCAGCAGCCTCTCGCTCGCGCATCGAGACGGAACCCCGCTTCTTCTTCGGCAGTGCGGGTGACGTGTCGGAACGGATGGATTTTGCGAGCAGCTCCTTCAGGTACCCGCCGGTGTAAGACCGCGGCTCCGCCGCCACCTCCTCGGGCGTCCCCTCCGCGACAATCTCGCCGCCCTTGTCTCCGCCCTCGGGCCCAAGGTCCAGCACCCAGTCCGCCGTCTTGATGACCTCGAGGTTGTGCTCGATCACGACCACCGAATTCCCCTGCTCCACCAGCGCGTGGAGCACTTCGAGGAGCTTGCGGACGTCCTCGAAGTGCAGGCCCGTGGTCGGCTCGTCGAGGATGTAGAGGGTCTGCCCCGTCGCCCGCCGCGACAGTTCCTTCGCCAGCTTCACGCGCTGGGCCTCGCCGCCGCTCAAGGTCGTCGCCTGCTGGCCGACCTTGATGTAGCCGAGGCCCACTTCGGCCAGCATCGCCATCTTCTCGCGGATCGGCGGCACCGCCTTGAAGAATTCCACCGCGTCCTCGACATTCATGTCGAGGACGTCGGCGATGCTCCGGCCCTTGAACTTCACTTCCAGCGTCTCGCGGTTGTAGCGCTGGCCGTGGCAGACGTCGCAGGTGACGTAGACGTCGGGGAGGAAGTGCATCTCGATCTTGAGGAGGCCGTCGCCCTTGCACGCCTCGCAGCGGCCGCCCTTGACGTTGAAGCTGAAGCGGCCGGGCTTGTAGCCGCGGGCCTGGCTTTCGGGGAGGCCGGCGAACCAGTCGCGGATCTGGGTGAAGGCGCCGGTGTAGGTGGCCGGGTTGGAGCGCGGGGTGCGGCCGATCGGCGACTGGTCGATGTCGATGACCTTGTCGAGATATTGCAGGCCGTCGATCTTCTCGCACGGGCCGCAGACGACGCGGGCGCCGTTCAGGGCGCGGGCGGCGCCGGCGTAGAGGGTGTCGATGGTGAAGCTCGACTTGCCCGAGCCGGAGACGCCGGTGATGCAGGTGAAGGTGCCCAGTGGGAGACTGGCGGTGACGTCCTTGAGGTTGTTGGCGCGGGCGCCGCGCACCGTCAGCTTCTTGCCGTTACCCTTGCGGCGTTTCGAAGGGACGGCGACGGACTTGCGGCCGGTGAGATAGTCGGCGGTGAGGCTGTTCTCGTTGGCGAGGACCTCCTCGAGCGACCCTTGCGCGACCACCTCGCCGCCGTGGACGCCGGCGCCGGGCCCCATGTCGATGACATAATCGGCGGTGCGGATCGCGTCCTCGTCATGCTCGACGACGAGCACGGTGTTGCCGAGATCGCGCAGGCGCTTGAGCGTGATCAGCAGCCGGTCGTTGTCGCGCTGGTGGAGGCCGATCGACGGCTCGTCGAGGACGTAGAGGACGCCGGAGAGGCCGGAGCCGATTTGCGAGGCGAGGCGGATGCGCTGGCTCTCGCCGCCCGACAGGGTGCCGGAGGTGCGGTCGAGCGAGATATAGTCGAGGCCGACATTGTTCAGGAAGCCGAGGCGCTCGTTGATTTCCTTGAGGATGGCGCGGGCGATTTCCTGGTGCTGTGGGGAGAGCTTGGGCTCGAGCGCGCTGAACCATAAGAGCGCGTGGCGGACCGAGCGGCGGGTCGACTGGCTGATGTCCTCGCCGGCGATCTTGACCGCGAGCGGCTCGGGCCGGAGGCGGGCGCCGTGGCAGGTCTCGCAGGGGGCGGCGCTCTGATACTTCGACAGCTCCTCGCGCATCCAGGCGGACTCGGTCTGGAGCATGCGGCGGTTGAGATTGCCGATCACGCCTTCGAAGGGCTTGCGGACGTCGTAGCTCTTGCGGCCGTCGACGAAGGTCAGGGTGACCGGCTTGCCCTTGGTGCCGTAGAGGATGATCGAGTGCACCTCGTCCGGCAGGTCGTTCCAGGGCGTGTCGAGGCTGAACCCGAACTCGCGGGCGAGGGAGCCGAGCACCTGCATGTAATAGGGGCTGGGCGGGTTTGACTTGGCCCAGGGGACGACGGCGCCCTTCTTGATCGAGAGATTCTCGTTGGGGACGACGAGCTCGGGGTCGAAGAGGAGCTTCTCGCCCAGGCCGTCGCAGGCCGGGCAGGCCCCCTGGGGCGCGTTGAACGAGAACAGCCGGGGCTCGATCTCGGCGATAGTAAAGCCGGAAACCGGGCACGCGAACTTCTCGGAAAAGACGATGCGGCCCGGAGGAGCGTTGTCGGACAGGACGGCGCGCTCGTGCGCCTCTTCCAAAGCGGCGGCCACCCCGGTGCGCTCCGCACCAGGTGGATCCTGCGCTGGCGTGTCCGCCGGATCCAGATAAACCAGGCCTTCCGACAGCTTGAGCGCCTGTTCCAGTGAGTCCGCCAGCCGCGTCTCGATGCCTTCTCGCACCGCCAGCCGGTCGACCACCACTTCGATGTCGTGCTTGTACTTCTTGTCGAGGGCCGGCGCCTCCTCGATGTCGTAGAGCGTGCCGTCGATGCGGACGCGGGTGAAGCCGGCTTTCTGCCACTCGGCCAGCTCCTTGCGATACTCGCCCTTGCGGCCGCGCACTACGGGGGCGAGCAAGTAAAGGCGGGTCCCTTCGGGGAGCGCCATGACGCGGTCGACCATCTGGCTGACTGTCTGGGCGGAGATGGGGAGGCCGGTGGCCGGGCTGTAGGGCACACCCACACGCGCCCAGAGCAGGCGCATGTAATCGTAGATTTCGGTGACCGTGGCGACGGTCGAGCGCGGGTTGCGGGACGTGGTCTTCTGCTCGATCGAGATGGCCGGCGACAGGCCCTCGATATGGTCGACGTCGGGCTTCTGCATCATCTCGAGGAACTGGCGCGCATAGGCGCTGAGGCTCTCGACGTAGCGCCGCTGCCCCTCGGCATAGATGGTGTCGAAGGCGAGCGAACTCTTCCCCGAGCCCGACAGGCCGGTGATGACGGTCAGCGTCTCACGCGGAATGTCGATGTCGACATTCTTGAGGTTGTGCTCGCGCGCGCCGCGCACGGAAAGGTGGGTCAGCATTGGCCTAGGGGGTTCCAGCTATGTTCCGAAGGTAGAGGCGCTCGCGCGACACGTCAACGCGGACGGTGGCGAGATGGGTGCGGGGGGCTCGGAAGGCAAGGTTTGGGACAGCGGCCATGGGCCATTCGGCTAAGGGTCGCGCCATGCGCGTCCCGACGCCGTCCGTGGCGGGGCGCGCAGAGGGAGCCGATCTCTTGCGCCAGGATCCTTCCTGACGCGCCTAGGCGCTGTTTTTGTTGGCGATGTCGACGGCCGTGCCGATCGCGCGGACGGCGTCGCTCGCCGAACGGCCGCCGAAATAGAAGCCGAGGATGGTGGTCAGCGCCGTCACGAGCGCCGTGAGAAGCTGCTTCACGAGGTCGAGTTCGGCGGCAGGTCGACTCTTCACCTTCGCGTAGACGCTGATTTGCGCCGGCGTGTTGGCATTCCCGTAGCTGTTGACGATGACGGTGAACCCCTCGGAGCGGTGGAAGTTGGCCACCCCGTCGCGTTCGGCCGCAGGCACAGAGAGCCTCGCCATCGGCGTGTCCGCGAGACGGGCTTCGCTTGACGGGAGCGGCGTCACCGCGGGCACGCCGAACACGACGAAGAGAAGCATGATCCCAATCGCCAGAAGCACCCGCACGGAGCCGCTCGGGAGCGCGAACGCCTCGCCCGGACTGGCCACCCCCAAGCGGACGAAGACGCCGGCCGCGACCGTCAGTCCGGCCATGACGATGATGAGTAAGGTGATGAAGCGGAAGGTTTCGTCACCGCGGGTGCCGGCGGGGCAGGAAATGTAAGCCAAGGCCACAGCCGCTCCGATGAGAAGCGTGACACCGCCGACGGCGAACAGGATTTCCTTCGATGACATGATCTCGTCTCCGGTGGGCGGCAGCACTCCGCGAGGTCGGCGCGTACGCGGGTTAATGCGATGCAGCCTCCGAAAAGAGCGTGACGGCGATCACGGTATGCGGCGGACGTCGCCGCTAAATCGGTCTCGCAACAGGGAGAAGCTCCATGCGGAATCACATAGCGGGCGTCGCAGCGATCATCAGTCTTTTGAGCGGCTGCGCGTCCAATTCGCTGCGCTATGCCTCCACCGATGTACCGCCAATTCCCGCGGGGGAACGCGAGGCTACCGCGATTTTTGTCGACTCCGGCACGTGCGCTTCTCCCCGTGCCCCCGATGCGGCAGGCGGTCTCGTCGGGGCTGCTCTGATCGGAATTGGGGTCGACTTTGCCGTCTCTGCGGCAAGCGCGCTTCTGAAGCGTCAGAGGGATGGCCGAAATGCGGTTTGGGCCGCTTCTGCCGAGGCGAGCGGGATTCACCCCAGGCCGGCTCCGCGGACATTCTGCCTCACGCTGGTCCGCGGCGTCCTCGCCGACGCGACCGCAGTCGATGCAAGAGGAGCGTCGCATCCAACTTTTCGAGGAGAGCCGGCGTTTCTTTTCAAAGTCGATCTGACACTCGATGCGTTGACGGCACCGGCGCCCCGGCCCGGCGCGCACCCGGCGGGTGCGGGCGAAGCGGCAGCGGGCGCGGACGAAGGACCAGCGGGTGCGGCACTCCACGCGACACCCTACGAGTTGCGCTACGCGGAGACGAGCGCTCCCGTCCGGGGTAGCGGCCGCAAGGACGTAAGCGTCGTTCTGGCGTTCTCGCCCCAGACGCTGGAAGCCACTGCCGGCGCCGCAGGCGTTCCCGACACTGCGAAAGCGGCTGTCCTGCGCTTCAACCTCGGCCGCCTCGACGTGGGCAGGGTCTACGACAAACGCCTGCTGGGCTCGTCCACCGCCGTCACCAGCCTGCCCAGGTCGGCCCAGACAATGGTCACAGCGGTGGTTGCGGAAAGCGAGGGCTCGAGCATCGCACTTGATGCTCTGATTTCGGCCTTTGACGGCAACAAGGATGATTTGTCGAAGGCTCTGAAAAGCACGATTCAGGACGCGGTCTCGGGCGGAGCAAAGAAGTAGGACGAGGAGCGGGGAGAAGAGCGTTGAATCTCGAAAGCGCAATGGCAGCTTGCCCGGTGCGAGTCGCGGAGATCTCGGTCGATGCGCAGCAGCAATCGAACTGGTGCTGGGCAGCGCTGATCCAAAGCCTCCTTCGCTGCAGAGGCGACACCGCCACTCAGGAGGAGATCGTCACGACGCATCTGAACCGTACCGGCCGCCGCTACACGTGCGGCGGGGGCAACGAGGGTCATCAAACGGGCGGCGAGTGCACGGATGTCGCATGCTCTGCAAGTTGTAACGATGAGCATTCCCTCGGCGTCACGCTCCCGGAGATAGGGCTGCTGAGCGGAGACCTTAGTGTCGGCCGGCCTCCGCCTTTCGAGCTGCTCGTTGAGGAGATTGCCAACCAAAGGCCTGTCCCCTGCCGAGTCGCCTGGACCTCGGGCGGAGGCCATGTCTTCCTGATCGTTGCATGCTCGGTGCAAGACGGTACGCCGACGGTCCACGCCCTTGATCCGGCCGCAGCGCCGGCCGGTGCAGTGCCCGAGGATACGGTGGCTCACGCCGACCTTGACGGAGCCTATGTCCGGATGAGCAAGATCGGCCGGGTGGACCACGCATATGGCATCACCTGATGCGCGATCCATCTGCGGCCGGCACCCTCGGGCGTAGGGGCGTCACCCCCCCAGCGCCGTCAGCGGTGCGCTGAGCCGCCACCTTAGCCCGTCCGGGCAATATTCCGTCTCGACGTTCCCCCGGAACCTCCCGCCGAGCAGCTTGGCGATCATGCGGGAGCCGAAGCCCTGGCGCGAGGGGTCGACGCAGGGTGGGCCGTCATGCTCCGACCACGTCAGGCTGAGGCGGTCGTCGTCGAGAGTCCAGGCGACCTCCACCCTGCCGTTCCCGTCGGCGAGGGCCCCATATTTGACGGCGTTGCTTTCGAGTTCGTGGAACACCAAAGTCAGCGCCATCACGGCATCGGCGCCGAGCGTCACGTCCGGGCCGTCGATCCGCACCCGCGCGTGGTCGTGGACCAGGGCCCGTTCGATCAGCGCACGCAGGCTCCCCGCCGTCCAGCCGCTGCCGAGCAGCATGTCGACCGCCTGCCCCATCGCAGCGAGGCGGCCGTCGAGGGCGCGTCGGGCTTCGTCGATCGAACGGCCGCTGCGCAACGTCTGGTTCGCCACCGCCTGCACGACGGCGATGAGGTTCTTCATCCGGTGGCGGAGCTCGAGGAGCGGGATGGAGGCTTCGTCGAACTCGGCCGGATCGGGCGGTCCGCTCACGAGCCGCCGTTCCCGGCGTCGAGTATCTTCTGCGGCCGCACTTCGGGCAGCACGTCGCGGAAGTGGCGCTCGACGGCGGAATAGCATTCGCAGGCCCTGCCCTCGACGCCGACGCGGTCGAGCACGGTGATGGCGCCGCGGCGGTAGGCGATCAGCCCCTGCTCCTGCAGCGCGCTGGCGACGGCGCTGACCGTGGTGCGCTGCACGCCAAGCATCTCGGCGAGATATTCCTGGGTGAGCGGGATGGTCTCGCCGCCGGCGCGATCTTGTGCGGTGAGCAGCCACCGGCAGCAGCGCGCCTCGAGCGGGTGGAAGGCGTTGCAGGCGACCGACTGCATGACCTGCGCAAGCAAGGCGTCCGAATAGCGGGCGAAGAGCTCGCGAATGTGCGGCGAGCGGAGCTTCGCCTGCTCGAGCGCCCTCAGCTCGACCTTCAGCGCGGCGCCGGGAATCTGGACGACGGCGCGGGCGTAAGCCGGCGCATGGCCGCCGCTGACGATGCCGCCGACGGCGCCTTCCTTGCCGATCGTCGCGACTTCGACGGTGCGGCCGTCGCTGATGCCGACGACGAGGGCGACCACCGTTCCTTCGGACGGGAAATGGGTTGCGGGGACGTCGCTTCCCGGCTCGAACAGGACTTCGCCCCGGCGCAGCTCGACGATCGCCGCCGATGCCTCGATCAGCTGACGGTCGCTGGGCGTGAACGTGGCGAGCAGCCGGTTGCTCGCGAAATGGCGTGTATTCGGCAACGCATACCCCCGCTTGGTCCAGCGCCACCGCGACGCCGGAGCCCTTCCCCGCCGCCGGGTCTATCAAAGGCGCGGAGGCCTGTCTGTCTGCTTGCCGACATTACGCAGCCGAACGGATGCCCGAAAAACTGCTGCAGATTAAGCATTGGACAGAAACTCGGCGGGGTACGGGGTCACCGAGCTTTTCGAGACCCGCGCGAAGTCACCGACGCTCGCGGCCTTGGCAGACCGCGGCAAGCCGGGCGACGGCGACGTATGTCATTGGACTGCAAGGATTGCGCCGCAGAGGCGATGGCGACGGGCAGGGTCGAATCCGCGCCGTCATGACGCCGCGACGACTGTTCACGCAGGTCATCGTATGCGAATTATCGGCGCGGCGCGATTCGCTTCGGAGCGCGCCGGTGGGGGGAGACAGGGGGACGGTCCAGCGGCCGCCTCATCAGCCCTGACAACGAAACGGATACGCGGCGGCGGGGAGCCGGCGTGTGCCCATGCCTACGTGCGAGCGAGAGCTCGAGATGACCACGCGTTCATAGTCGGAGACCGTCATGGCTGCTTTCACCCCGGGTAACATCGTCGTCTATCGCGTCGGAACGGGCGCCGCTGCACTGGGCAGTGCAGCAACGCAGGTCTTCCTCGACGAATACACGCCGGCTGGCGTCCTCGTGCAGTCCATCCCCCTGCCGACGGCGGATTCGGGCTCGAACCAGATGCTGACCGCAGCCGGAAACTCGGGAACGGAGGGTCTGCTTACCCTCAGCGCCGACAGCCATTACCTGATCCTGACCGGCTATGATGCGGCGGTGGGGACGGCCAGCGTCGCCGGCACGACTTCGACTATCGCGAGCCGCGTCATTGGCCGCGTCGATGCGTCCGGCAACATCGATACCTCGACGACTCTTGGCAGCGCCTTCAGCAGCGGCAACATTCGCGGCGCCACCAGCAGCGACGGCACGCACTTCTGGGCGGACGGCTCCGTCACCGGGGTCGTCACCACGACGCTCGGCAGCACCTCCTCGACGGTGGTCAGCTCGAGCACCGTCAACCTGCGCGGCATCGATATCTTCGACGGGCAGCTTTACGTCAGCAGCAGCTCGGGCTCGCTCCGCCTCGGCACCGTCGGCAGCGGAGAGCCGACCACCTCGGGTCAAACCATCACCCAGCTCCCCGGCATTCCGCTGACCAACGGCAGCGGCAATACGGCGCTTTCTCCGTACCAATTCTATTTTGCCGACCTCACCGCGTCGGTACCGGGCGTCGACACGCTGTACCTCAGCGACGATCGCGCGGCGGCGAGCGGCGGCGGCCTCTACAAATATTCGCTCGTCGGCGGCACCTGGGTTCAAAATGGCCTGGTCACGACCCCGATCCGGGGCCTGACCGGATCCGCCAGCGGGACCTCCGTCACCTGATGTCATGCAGACGGATGTCTGGCCGAATAGCCCCAACGGCCCGCCGGAAATCCCCGCGCTGCCTCCCGAGATACCTCCGCTGGCGTTAAGCGTGTCGATGGAGGGCCGGTGACGGTCGCTCCGCCGGCGGCGGTCAGCAAACCGGCCACGCCTGCCGCGCCGTTGATCGAGGCATTGCCGACATTGAGCGAGGCGGGCTCACCGGACCCGCCGCGACCACGCTGATCGGTGTCGAGTCCGGATTGCGACGGTGGGGGTGAGTGCCTGGAGACCCCTGCAGGCTCAATGTCCGTTTCCGGCTGTCGGCGGCCGGCCTTGGGATGTCCGTTAATGGCGCTTAGCGGCCGTTGTGCACTAGCTCGCTCGAGTGCCCCTGCTCGGACTGACGGCTTGCAAGAGCTTGAACAAAACGGTGGTACCAACCCTCGTTATTGACCAAAATGATCGAGCAGCTAAATTACTGATTTAGATAGGTAAATGCCCAAAGCGGCTCCTCCCGTCGGCGTCACCATTGTCAATGCAAGGCGGCCTCGCTGCCGCTGGAGGCGAGCAGCCGTTTCCATTGCGTGACGGCCCGGATGGCAAGGAGTACACATCTTCTCCGAGAGTTTGACCGGATCGAGACGCAGGTAAACGACAAAGGGCTTGCGGATGTCAATCGAGCAGACCCGATCCCACATAAGGCGCCGCCGGCGCCGCTCCCGGCATGAAATAATACCCGGCGGTCATATTGCTGGCGCCCCCGCTTGCGTAGAGCGCATCCCCACCCGCACCCTTCGTCGGGAAGTCCGGATTGGTCTGCCACATGAGCATCGGCCATTCATACTGGTCGATAAGTCCACGCACGAAGCTCATATGGTGGACGCCGCGCATCTCGTCGCTTGTCCCATCCACGCCGTCGTCGAAGAAATAGGGCCGCCTGATGAAGCGGCGCTCGACGTCGACCTGGCCGAACAGGTCCCGGTGATTGGCTCGCTTCGGGTTGATCTTCTGCGCGTGGGCGTGCGGCGCCGCGTCGGGGAGGCGCTCCCCCGTCGCGGCGTCGATGCCGAACACCGCGGCCCTTCGGTCATCGTCGAGCTTGAAGAAGCTCCTCAGCCGCCGCCTGATCTTGCGGTAGGCGAGGTAGGTGCCGTCGAGGCACCATGACGGCTCGTCATCCTGCTTGCCCACATACACGAAGCTCTCGGCGCTCTCAGCACTCGCGCCGGCCTTCGGGTTGGATATGCCGTCCTCGAAGCCGGACGGCTCGCGGCTGTCGGGGCGCGAATAGCCGCGCTCAAGCCGGCGCACAACGATCCCAGGATGGACGCCCCCATAATACAGCCGGCCAAAAATATACTCGTTCACGTACATGTCGTCGCTGGCGATGATGATGACGAGATCAGTGACCTCCAGCGACGGATCGAAATCCTCGTCCCCGTCCACCCGCGGTATGATCTTGAGATGCCGCGGCTTGAGCGCGGCGATCCCGAAGCGGTCGTCGCCCTGCGGCGTCGTGAATAGCGAGGCGCCGAAGCCGATCGTGACGCTGACGCGCCGGTCCGTGACTGCGGCGTCGAAGCTGCGGTCAGGCTGGATCGGCTTCTTGTCCATCTGATGCCGCGCGAAGCGAGTCAGCTTCTCGAGTAGGCCCCTCAGTTCCGCCCGGGTGGACAGGGCGACGTCCGCAAAGACGATGTGACAATGCCGCTGGCGGTCGATCTGGCCGGCATATTGCGCTCCATAGGCATTGGGATCGACGCCGCGCGGTGGCTCGCTCGGCCAAGCGGGGCTGGTGATGCCCGGCTGATAGGGTCCGTCGCGCGCGGGCAACGGCCGTGGGCAGGCGGTATCAGGCATAAAGCGGACGCCTCTTGTGCTGCTCCTGATGGTCGGGAAACAGGGTGATGAAGAATTCGGTCCAGCCGCCCATTCGCACCCGCACCAGATTGTGTCCCTCGGGATCGCGCTGGGCGGCCAGGAGCGTCTCCGGATCCGCAACCGTAAATGTGCAGATAGAGCCGCCCTTCCCGTCCGCGAAGGCGCGCAGCATCGCCGTCAGCTCGTCACGCGGCATGTCCTCCCGCACATTGTAGTCGACCGGAGCCCCATCCCCGAAGCGCCGCATCGCCGCGTTGTGGTAGCTTCGAAGGGACTCAGCGAGCCTGTACGAGCGGGCATGCGTGCCGTCCGCGCCCAGCGGCGGCAGATCTCCTGGAACCGGAGCCGGCGACAGATCGGAGGCCAGCGCCCCGCCCGAGCGGCGACCGTCGGCCGAGGCACCGTAGAAGCCGCCCATGCCGACATATTGCTCGAACGTCCCAACCCCCGGAGCGATGTGGAGATCGAACGCGCCGTCCTTTCCGAACCGATCGCGCAACTGCGCGAAGCCCGGCGCGTGCAGCGGATCGTTGACGGCCTCGATGAGGCAATCGGCAAAACTATCGAGCAGCCACCACGCCCAGCGATCGACTTCCTCTACGCCATTGCCGAATTTGGGCTCCGCCAGCGCTAGAGCCCTTATCTCAGCGATACGCTCGGGCGCGGCATAGGGCCCAAAAGCGGGGACCTTGCCACCGGCAACGTCGAGCAGCCGGTGGCCCCAGTCGGTAGCAAGGCATGTGGTGAGTTCGGTGAGCGAAAAGGCTTTCTCGCGGAAAACCAGTTTTTCGATCACCTGCAGCGAATCCGCCGCCGTGCTGACGCCGATCAGCAAAGGCGAGAAGATATGGTAATTCGCGCCGCCGGCCGTGAGATCTCGGCCCGCCTCCATGCATCCGCTGATCAAGGCCGACAGCAAGGGCGAGGGACAGATCGCCGACTTGTTGCCGTAGAAGGTCAGAAGATTTTTTACGTAGCGGTTGCACTGCAATAGCAAGTGCGAACGCAGGATTTCGCGAAAGCTGCCGAAGTCGGCGATGTCGGCCGCGAAAGGCGTCCGCCAGCTGTCCTTGTTGCCCCGCAGGTTGATGGGACCGGCCGCACCTAGCCCTGCCCCCCGGTTGAGCGTCTTCTCGATCATCTCAGGCGCCGAGACGAAGCCGAAGCTGAATTCGCTTTGCCCCGCGACCATCGTCTCGTAGCAGCCGTCGCAGGCATAATCGCGCGCGGCGGCGAGTGGGATCGGCGCGAGGCTGTGGTCGGCAAGCGCCGGCACGATCACGTCGTCGTTGAGCAGCACCGGGTGGGCTCCTCCGCTCAGCAAGGCGGCCGCGGCGAGATCAAGGATATCGTCAGGCGTGCCGCGGTGAACGCGCAGGTCGAGGGTCGGACTGTTGAGCGGCAGCCGGCGCGCGGCGTGGAGGCACATGCGCGTCACCTCGTTGCACCCGTCGACTGGTTCCCCTTCCGCTGCGAGGACGCCGCCGATCGTGATCTGCTGCATCCACTGGTTCAGCAGCCCCCCTTGGTCGAAATTGGACGACCCATAATAGCCCGTCATCACCCCATCGGCCGCGGTGAAGCGGTTCTCGGCGTGGCGGAAGTTCAGGATAACCCGTTCGTCGAGCTTGACCCAGAAGCAGTCGACCAGCTCCTGCGCTTCAGCCTCCGTCAGCCGGCCTGCCGCGAGGTCGGCGCGATAAAGATCGATCAGCAATCGGTCCAGACGCCCGATCGGCACGATCTCCACCGTCCAATGAAGCGCGCAATGGACGATGTAGATCGCCTGCAGCGCCTCGCGGAAAGTCGCCGCCGGCTTCCGGGGCGCTGCTTCGAGACAGAGCGCAACCGCTTCCATGTTCGCCCGATTGGTGTCGTGGTCGGGCAACGCGGCTGCGGCTTCACGCGCGAGCCGAGCATAGGCGTCGGCGTACGCGATCGCCGCGTCGACGCAGATCGCCACCGCCTCATAGAAATGGGCGGCACCGGCCCCGACATGCGGATCGGCGGAGCGGCGCCGGGCTTCCTCGGCGATAGCCTCCAGCCCGCGTTCGATCATGGTTCTGTGGTTTGGGACAATATGCCCCATCGGCGACAATTCGTTGAGGAAATCGAGCTGGCCCGCGAGCGTCTCGGCCTCCGTCAGATAGCGCACGAATTCCTTGCCCTGACCGACTGCAAAGGGCGGAAGCGTTCCCACGATCGCCTCGTCCGCCGAGAGGCCGGAGCTTCCCGAGCGGGCGGCAACGTCCGGATCCATGATGAGCTCGAGCATACGCTTTGTCGCCAGCGCCTTGCGGATTATGACAGGGGCCCCCGCGAGCTCTCGCTTCTCAGCATCGTCAAGGTCGTCGCGGCCGAGGAAAAGATGGCCGACCTGCTCCTCGGCCAGCCAGCCCGGCCGACCCTTCCAGCGCTCGAACATCCTGAGCAATTGCCGGCAGGTTCGCTCCGACGGCAGCTCGGGATCCCCAGGCGGAAGGCTCTGGAGAAAGCGCCAATATTGAACGTCGTTATGGTGCATCTGCCTTTTTCCCTCAGGCTGTTCTTCAGAGCAACGGCACCGACTTCGATGCCATTCCTCTCTTGGTCCGCGGTGCAGATGAACCGGGCTCGGCCGATTGCTGCCGGAGCACTAGACTTTGTTTCGACATCATGACAGTTTGATCCACTCGAGGCGAGTCTCATGAATGTGGGAGCAAAGTCTGAATCCGGTCCACAGCCTTCGGAGGTAATCCGCAAGCAATCGTCTGAGGGGGTCCATAGTGATGCCGGTGAGCACCATCTTTGTCCTGATGATGGAGAATCGCTCCTTCGATCATCTCCTCGGTTATCTTGCTCTTCACCGGGGAGACGTCGAAGGTCTTTCCTCGGACCCTGCCTGGCGCGACAAAGTCGCCAGCACCTACGGCGGTAAGCGCTTCCCTCCGTCTCCACTGACCGACCCCTATGACGCGATCGCGGCCGACCCGCCCCACGGGCGGGCCGATATCACCACCCAACTCGGCCAGCGGGTGGGCGACATATTCCCAATGGACGGGTTCGTCTCCAGCTACGCAACCGCCAAGGGCTTGACGCCCATCGCGGCGGGAAGCGAACCTCCGGTGATGGGGTATTTCACCGCCGAGCACGCGCCGGTGACCGCCTTTCTCGCGCAGCATTACGCGATCTGTGATCATTGGCACGCCGCCCTCCCGGCGGGCACTCAGCCCAATCGGCTGATGGCGATGAGCGGCTTCACGCGGATCGAAGACAACAAGACGCCTCTTCCTAACCAGGAGCTCGTCTACGACTGGCTGACGAAGCGCGGCATACGCTGGCGCGTTTATCATGTCGGAATCCCGTTCTTCGCGCTGATGCTCGATCGCGTCGGCGAGGTGCTCGGACCGCACTTTCGACCGTTCGCCGAATTTTTTGAGGATGTAGAAAGCGAACCGCCGGACGAGTTTCCCCAGGTAGTGTTCCTTGAACCGGCCTATTCCGACGCGCCGCACATCGGTCCTAGCTGTGACGACCATTCTCCGGCCGGCATCAAGGGCGGTCAGGAATTTGTGCTCGAAGCCTATCGCGCGCTAACTCGAAGCCCCGACTTGTGGAACCAGTCCGCGATGATCGTCAGCTATGACGAGCATGGCGGATTTTTCGATCATGTATCGCCGCCCTTGATCGAAACGCTTCCACCTGCAGACGCTCTCTACAAACAGAAATTTACCTCGCTCGGGGTCCGCGTTCCCGCCCTCGTCATTTCCCCTTTCGTCGTTCCCGGGAGCGTGCACCATGCGCTGATGGATCATACCTCGATCCTGAAGTTCATCGGCGACACGTTCGACGGCGGCAGCTACTCCCCGTTGGTCGATGCGAGGCCGGTAGGCAGCGTCTCCGCGGTCCTCACCAATGCCGGCAGGGATTCCCCCGCGCCGGTGATCGGCTCTCTTGAAGCCTATCTGGCGCTGGAGCCGAAACCGGGCGGCCGGGTGCCGAACACCAAACCTGAAACTCCGATCCAGGAGAACTTCCAGCAGGCGCTTGATGCGATCCGTAACCATCCCGCCCGGCCACCAGGCGCCTACGATGATTTGCTACAAGCGGACTTCCCGCACTGAAGGAGTGATGTCGATGACTCATGCGATCCGGGCCGGGTGGATAGTGCTTGGGGCAGCAATCTTTGCCTGCGGCGCGTGCGGGACCGTGGTGAATTCGCAGCACAACACGGCCGAGTACACGCCGCTGGACGCTGCAGCTACGAGCGGCGACGTCGCGACTGTGGGATCGGCGCTCGACCGCAATCCAAGTCTCATCCGAAGCACGGAGTGGAACGGAGAATCACTGCTCCACGATGCCGTGGCGAATAATCAGGAGGCGATGGCCAGGTTCCTCCTCGTTCGCGGCGCGGATGTAAACGCCTTGGACAAGAGCCGCCTCGCACCGCTCCATATCGCCGCCCAGAACGGAAATGTGCCGATCATTCGTCTGTTGGTCGCGCATGGCGCGCACCTGAATGCACGCGACGCCAGAGGCTGGACTCCGCTCGATCGGGCCATGAAGTGGCACCATGCCGAGGCAGCTGAAGCGTTGAGATCCCTCGGCGCGCGAGCGACGGTCCCGGATGGCAGTGCACCGGCTGCGGCTCCGGCGCCGCCGGCGAAGGCACCAGCCACGGCTCATTGACGGAGCGCGTTTCGTATCGGGCTTGGCACTCAAAAGCCGGGAGGCGGCGGCATGGGCAAAGCCGCTTCAGGGCTCGGCTTGGACGTGCTAGTTTCCACCGACGTTCTGGGGAGTGGCAAATGACGACATCAACACACCGCCTGCGCTCGATTGCACTGGGAGCGGCTGCCGCCGCGCTGGCGTTCACCGGCATGACACCTGCAGGCGCGTGGGGCGCCCAGGGCCACCAATATGTTGGCAGCCTTGCTTGGGCCCTGCTCAACGCGAATGCACGCGCTCATGTTGCCGCCTTACTGGGCGCGAACGTTGGCCTCACGCATGCGGCGGTGTGGCCAGACTGCGTCCGGAGCGTGAATGCGAGCGCAGACGGCACCTTCACCTTCACTGTCGACAAATACACGTCCAAGGCCTGCAACGTCTTCGCGGACGGTGGTGCGGAGCAGGCGCGAATGACCGACTATGCGTCTCGCAACTGGACCAATTGCGAATATTCCGGCCAGCGCACGAAGTGCAACCTCGCTTACCATTTTGCCGACGTGAACGTCAAAATCCACAACCGCTATGACGAAGGCTATTTCGGCGCTGGCTCTGGCGATGTCGTCCAGGCGATCAAGGCAGCCATCACGGTACTCGGGTGCTTGGAAGGCCAGACCTGCCCCACCGCAGGCCCATTCAACATCAAGGACAAGCGCGAGGCGTTATTCCTCCTCACGCACTTCATGGGGGACCTGCACCAGCCGCTCCATGTGGGTGCGGTCTATCTAGATGGCTCGAACGCGGCCGGCGATGATCACGGGCGCGCGACCACCGGTGGCAATGCGCTGCTGCTCAAGTCCGGCAGGGGCGGCGAGAACCTCCACCATAGCTGGGACGAGATCGCCCCTGGACTTGGGACCACGCCGAGCGCCGCCGCGATCGCCCGCGGCTGCCGCATCGCCTACGGGCCCGCATCCGCTACAGGATCACCCGAGAGCTGGGCCAGTGAAAGCGTCATCGCCGCCAGCGCCGCCTATAAGGGCCTCACCTACACCCCAGACTCGGGCCAGAAAAATCATTGGGACGTGAAGGTCGGCAACGCGCAGGCCTATTCAAAGGCCCGGACGAAGACGCAGGCGGACCAGCTCATAAAGGCGGGGGCGCGGCTGGCGATGGTGCTGAACACCATGTGGCCGTCGTCGACCGCCGCGCCGGCGTGCGGCGGCAGCCTGACCCCACGTCCCCACGGATAAGGCCCAGCCTGCGCGCAAACGGCCGCAGACGGCTTCTGATCCGAAGGCTCGCCGTGTCCTACAGCGGCGAGCCCTGCCCTCGCAGGAATGCCAATTAGCGGAGTCGCACGCACGCCGTGGCACTGCCGATCCAGCGTGGACCGCGGCTATTGATCCGAGGGATGTCGACGTGTCGCGGCGTGACGGGCGTAATATGCCGTTGCCGCATCGATATATTGCGTCCAGTCGCTCGCAACGCCCTGCTGCGCATCGGCGAGCGGAATGGCGCCTTCTCTAACCTGATCGGCGAGAAAGTTCTCAACCAGATCCTTTTGCTTGAAATAGCGCTTTCGCAGAACCGTCTTCGATGGGCCGCATTGGGGCCATATGTTGGCGAGGGTATCGGCACCCCCCAGCTCAAGCGATATAAGATGGTCCTTTTCGCATGTCTGGGTCTGCCCGGTGTTGTGAGCAGGCTTTGGGATGCCATACCATCGGTAGGTCTTGTCCTTCTGTCCGGGCGATGTTGCGTTGTCGCGAACACACAGCCCTGTCCTGAATTTCGGGTTCTGAAGAACGGCAAGCGTCAAGGTCGGATTTATCGCGCCCGGCGTGCAAGTGGCGTCGGGAACCGGATAGCCGTTCACCATTCGCGGTCGGCAGGTCGAGACGCCAGGCTCCTTCCACTCGGCCAAGGGCTGATTGGCCTCGGGATCGATCCCCGCAACGGGACAGCTTCCAGACGCTTGACTGGCCTTGGCGGGAGCGTGCGCGGCCGCCCGATGCGCAGGGGGGCGTGAGGCGGCAGGAATCGCCAGTGCAACGCAGATCCCGCCGACCAAAGCCACACCTGCAGTCGTTCCGATGAAGTACCGCATCATTCCCCCCTTTCGCTGGAACCACGAGAACATATGCCGTCGTCTGGCTCATGCCGTCCTGCTGGAGCAACGAAGCTCTAATCAGGCGAATAGGAAAGCGACGCCGGAAGGTCGTTGCGCGTGAACGCTCGCTGATAGTCCGGGTCATAGATTTGCGCGACCTTGTACGTGCCGCTCGTGACCCATTGATTGGCTTCGCTGACGTTAGCTGCGCCTCTGTGCGTGGCCGCATCCGGATTGCGCGAGATTGTCTGCATCTGCATGAGCACATGTCCCCACGCCAGCCATCGTCCGCCAAGGTTATGGAACCAGAAAACTCGGACAGGGTCGAGATGGAAGAAACGCGGGCCCACCTTGCCTTGAAAACTGAACAGCCGGTCTCCGACCTCCTCCAGCATTATAGGGTTTTGGCGGTGCCGCTCGAGGTTGAATATTTCGGCGGGAAAGCCCTGAGCGGTCGTCAGCTGAAGGGTGTCATTGATTTCTAAGGTGCTTCCCACTTGAACTACTCCTTTACGACGCCGAAAAACGCTCGGAAAGCGACCGGAACCCGTTCCCGTAGAATGTGCTGATCGCATCGCTGGGATAGTCGAACTCGCAGGCCCACTGCACCATGCAGACCGCGTCCAGATCCCCCGCAATCACTCGAAGCGAGGCGTGATAGTTCCGGACTTCTTCGCCCCACTGGCCGGCATGCCATTTGTATCGATAATGGCAGTCGTCATTGTCCATCATCACCAGCTCTTCAGTCGTCTTTGGCTGCCCCGGAAACGTGAGCAGCCGCCGCACCTGACGCGTATCGCATTGCTCCTGAGGAAGCTCCGTGAGGGCTATATCAGGATGCCAATGATGGATCGTGTAAAAGCCGCCAATCAGATCCCAGACGGCGTCGCGCGGAGCAGCAAGTCCGACGGTTCGGACAACTCTCCAATGTTGGTAGCCATCACCGGCCATGACGAACCTTCCCTTTCATACGCAGGAATGTAGCGGAAGTCTGGACCGTAATTGGACTCCCCGCCCGGCCGGCGCATTTGCATCAGCGGCTTGGCGTATTTTTCGAGGTCGAACATCGCCTCGATGGCTTTCAAGATCATCGCCTGCCCGCTGTCGCCGGACCACGTTCCCTGCAAACAATCGAGCAGCTTCGAGTAGGTCAGATTGAACTGGCGAAGCAGATGCCTCGCTTCGGGTTCGGCGGCCTCGTCGAGCTGATATCCTCCCTCCGGCACATTGGCCACGGGCCACACGTCGGCGTCGAAATCGAATTCGATCGGGGCGCCGAGACGCCACGCGCCGTTGGCGTCCTTTTCCAGCTGCTGGAGGTGATACATTTCAGCGAACCTCCAATAGTGGGCGAGATGGCCGCGGCGCTCCTCCGGGCGGCCGATACTGCCCTCCCCCTGCCTCTCGATGATGTCGATCGCCTTCGCGACGTCCTCGAGGGACAGGATCGGAATCCACGACAAAGGGCCGGTGACCTGCCGGTCCTGCGAGAATTCAGGATCGAGCTGCTGAAAGGCAGAGAGGATCTTGCCGTACAGCTGCCCAATGGTGAAATCGCCATGGCCATCGATGCCGATTTCCTCGTCGATGATCTCATGGGCGGGATCGATATGCGCAGGGCGTTCGATCTCCATGAACACCTGAAGCATCTCTTTTGAGAAGCGGCCGAGCGGGATGGTGAGTTCGGGGTGCACCCCCAGCGGGAGCTTGCCGGGATAGGTCGGAGCAGCCGAGTTGATCCGTGGTTCACCCCCGATCGAGGCCAGCATGTTGCACACCAGTGCGAGGTGCAGCATTTCCTCCTGGAGGATGTTGCGCAGCGAGTTGGCCAGCGGATGGCGCTCGTCCCTAATCGTCCAGAGGGCCGTCAGGTAGGGCGGAATGGTGGCGAATTCGAGGGTGACTGCCCCGTTCAGCGCCGAGATGATTGCGCTCCGCTGATCGGCCTTGTTTTCCGCGCCCGCAACGAGCTCGGCAGCCCGCAGCCGCGTGACTAAATCCAGGATGGCAGGCTGCTCAGGAGAGATGGCGGTCACGCGGAAATCTCCACCGTTGGTTGCACCGTCTCGTGGGCGACCCGTACGGACGAATTGCCGATGAAATGTTCGGCCAGACGCAATGTCAGAGCCGCCAGGGTCAGCGTCGGATTAACCGCCGCACAGGTCGGGAACGCGGCGTTCGAACAGACGTAGAGGTTGTCGGTGCCGAATACCTTCATGTCTTTGTCGGTGACGCCATGTTCGGGCGTTTCGCCCATCCGACACGTGCCGCTGGCATGGTGCCCGCCTGGATCATCGACGAAGGTCTTGACCTCCCCGCATCCCATGTCGTCGATCACGGGCTTCATCCGTGCCAGTTGGCGCTGGGTGCGCTCGCCGAACTTCGTCTCGCGCGAATAATTTATGCTCATCAGCGGCAGCCCGAAACGGTTAGTCCCAGGCCGCTCAATAAGGCGGTTCTGATACTGACCTTTCTCCTCGTAAAATGCCTGCAGTTCGAAGGTCATCGGACCGGAGAGGATTGCCCGGATCTGTTCGCGAGTTTGCCCCTTCTTCATCAGCCGCGCGATATCCACGTTTGGCAAGGCACGGTTTTTGAACAGGAAGATTTTGCCGTCCTGCTGATATTCGGGGGCGTCGTAGGTGCGGGACATCAGCGTTGGAAAATCGAATTCCTGCAGCCAGCGCCGTCGGTTGGCCGGGAGAGTCCCGCTGACGCGCAGGAAGGAGTGCGATACGATGTGGCGACCCACCAGGTCGTTGTCGTTGCCAATACCCTGGGGCCAGAAGGCGCTCTTAGAGCGCATCAGCAATTTCGGGCTTTCATATGTCCCGCCGGCAACCACGAAGATGTCCGCGGTGACGGAGATCGTCTCCCCCGACTTGGTATCCAGATACTCTGCGGCGGCAATATGCGACTTCCGGTCGGCAACGAGCTTTGTCACAGGCGACAGGCAGCGCATCACGAAATTCACGTGGCGGGGGTCCTCAACGAGCTCGTCCAGCACGTCGTGCGCCGTGTAGCGGGAGCCGATCGGGCAATATTTGCATGTGCCGGTGGCCATGCATTTGCGGTAGCGCGCGATGGGCATGTTTCCCGGCTCGATGCCGTTCTTCTTGAACGACTCGACCATCAGACCATCGGCCTCGGTCCAACCGAAAACCGGGCGCGGGAAAGGCTGATTAGCGCGATTGGCGTTCCAGCTTTCCTTCGTATCCCCGCAGACCGAGAGATAGTCTTCTGCCTGCTGATAATAGGGGTCGAGATCGTTATAATCGATCGGCCAGTCGGCACCTTCGCCTGTATTGGTGAACAGCTCAAAATCTTCGGGCTTGTAGCGCAGACTCCACGCGCCCCAATGCCCGGTTGAACCGCCATACGCCATAATACGGGCGCCTTCGTAACCCCACTTAGTGCCGTCGCCTGTAGTCTTGTTCTCACCCGGAATGTCGTAGCAGAAATCATAGGGCTTGCGTCCGGTCAGGACATAATCCCACCAACCCCGTCGGTCTCCGCGTGGCACTCGCGGTCCCGCCTCGAGCATCAGGATGGAAGTAGCCCGGTCTTCCTGAAGCAGCTGTTTCGCCAGCGTGACGGCGGCGACCCCGGAGCCGATGAGGACATAGCGGTAATGCTTGGGCATCATGCCTCCTCCGCGGCCCTGGTGGTCATCGCCGGCGCGTACAAACGTGCAGTCGGTCGTTCGTTGTAGCGTGAGCCACGGATAAAGCCGGCGTAATTGAGTGGTCGGTTGGTCGAGAACTCGTTGTCCACAAAGCCGCGAAAACCACTTGCGGTGATCTGGACTGCGATAAATTCATCGACGACATATTTCTTGGCATGCGCCAGTCGGGTCACTGGCGGCTTGTCCGGGACACCGCTCGCGAAGAACAGCATCCGGTAAGCTTCCTCCCGGCCCAGCAGCCCGACGAGCTCCTGCATCACCGAAACCCCATTGGCATATTCACCGACATAGCTCGGCGGAGACTTGGTTTTCGCCTCGACGAACTCCAGCCAGGAACTCCGGAGGCCCGCGGAGTCGTTACGAACGTTTTGCCAGGTGCGACCGATCTCGACAAAAATCTCCCACAGCTTTTCACGGGCAGCGCCGGGAAGGAAGTCATCCTCATGGTCCAGAAGGTTCGCCTCGACGGCCGCGTTCGCGATCGGGAGCGTCGAGAGCGGAAGATCACTCAATGTCGCGGTAATTTCAGCCATTTCAGGTGTCCCCTCTTCCAACCCCCGATTCGATCGACTTAAAGCCCGCTGCCGCCACTTTTATGTCGCCTAGGCATTATCCGGATCTCCAGATGGGTCCTAGTTCCGCCTGCTGAATCCCCCCGCAAGCCAGCTGTACACAGGGCTTAAGCCCTACGTTTCGGGCGATTATCGATTTGAGGCCCCCGGGGCTCGACTTTAGAGGACTAAGCGCAAAGTGCAATGCTGCACCTCCAGTTTTGCTGAGCGACATACCAAACACTAGCAACTCAGCGATTTCGCGTGTTCATCAGAATTTCTGATCATGCTGCGGGCGCGATCGGCGCATAGCCAACCGCGGCCAGGGGAGTGTCGGAGATTCTGATCGAGGCCATCCGGGCGGCGGCTGACGGTGAAGCCGGAGCGCGGGCCGCAGTGGCGAGCCGCTCCACTTATACAACGCTGTCGCGACGCCCGGTGCACGACGGAGAGATAGGCGCTCAGACGAAATAGGCGCGACTCTGTATGGCTGCGGGAGCGGACTGGAAGGTTCTGACGGCCGCGGCAGGCGCTTCGCCGATCAACGCGGCCAGATCAGCCCGCATCGGATGGCGGCTTTGCCCGAGCTGCAGGCCGACGCGCTTCGACTCGCCGGCGCCGAGCAGGCAGGCGCAATAGGGTTGGAGGATGTTCCAGCGGCAGCCGATCAGCTCCCCGTCGTGGCGCCCATATTCGGTCTGCGGAGAGATGTCGGCCGTCAGCACGGGAAGGCCGCGCAGATCGGCAGTACCGGTGAAGATCGCCACCTTCGGATCGTCCGGATCGTTGCAGGTAACCGTCCATGTCTCGACGCTCGGGTCGTTCAGCGCCGGTATGCTGGTGGCGAAGGTGGTCTGGAATTTCGGCTCGCCGAACAACTGAACGCCGGCCGCGATGGCGGGCGGCGAGTCGCACGGCACGTGGACCCGGTGGCTGCCGAACAGCTTGGTCTGGTCGTTGCCGAGGACGAACTCCTGAAAGCTCATTTCGACAGTCCGGCCGGCGAGCGCCTCAGGATAGGAGACGATGTTGAGCTCGATCTCCTGCGTGAAGCCGGTGCCGTTCGGAAACGGGCCGGTATAGCCCTGGTAATTGTAGGAGGCGCAGGCGCGGCCTCCGAAGGTGGCGGCGGCGAGGCCCGTCCCCTCCAGGTACGGTGCCACGCGGCCAGGGTCGACGAGGTGCATCACCTCGAAGTTCGTGAGCGAGGAATAGAAGAAGGGAAGGCCGAACCCCGCCGGGATCGTTGGCAGCGTCGACGGCTCCGCCAGAGCGCGCAGGATCTCGGCCGGGTCGAAATATTGCAGCATGTGGGAGATGCGGCCATCGGCGGCGAAGCTGTAGACCTGCGCCCAGGTACATTGGTAATCCCGCCCAGTCGCCTTCGCGGTGCCGAATTCGTGGCCCAGGAGAACGACCGTGCCGTCCTGTCCGACCGGCGGCTGGACAATCACTTTCTTGAAGTGGAGAGTGTCCTTCACCCGGCGCTACCAGTCGGAATATCCCGCATGGCCCTGGTAACTGCCGCCATAAGGGAGTTGGGACGGCGCCGGGAGCTCCCACACGACATCCTCCGAGAGGCAAGCGAGCGCCGTTTCGAGGTCCCCGCTTCCGAACGCCTTGCCGAGCCGGGCGACCGTCGCTTCATTGGTGTCGACGCTCATTGCTGGTCTCCTGTGAACTCGAAGCACGGGCCGGCATTGCCGCCGTTCGGCAGCGGGATGCGCACCAGCGCGAGTGCGCCGTCGCGCAAGGTGAACATCTGCACGACGCCCGGGATGAGCTGGTCCGGCTTCCCGTTGACGCCGGCATCGAGCATCCGCAGCAGATCGGTGTAGATGGCGCTGAACTGCGCGCCCGCGTCGCGTACCGAGCCTTCGGGAAGCCTCGCTATCGACGGGTTCGGCATCATGTCCCAGACGGCGTCGCCGCCATAATCCACCTCGAAAGTGGCCCCGGTGGGGCCGCTCTGCGGCGTGTCGCCGGCCACATAGCATCGGCCCAGCTTGATCTGGTTGAAGCGGTAATAATGAGCGAGCTCGCGCTGTTCGCCGAAAACGACATCGTCGCCGTCGAAAATCTCGCGGTCATAGCCTTCGCCCTGGTCCACGATCGTCTTGAGCGCCTTCAGGGCGCTGTCGAGGTCGCTGACTGGGAACGCCTCTCCGCCGCTGTTGTAATAATAATTGCGAGTGATCTGGAAGCCGTCGTCGGGGACGAAGATGGTCTTCGCATCCTCCTGCGCTCTTGCCTCGAGGCCCTTCAGCCCGTCCTCTATCGCCTGGTAGAAGTCGCCGATGGAATCGTAGATCTCGCCGCGCCTCAGCATGTCGGCGAGCTGCCCCGGCTCGACGGGTACGTGCCTGGTCGCCGCAGCCTCCAGCATCGTGCCGAGCAGTTTCGGCATTGCCGGCTGCGCGGGCTTCTCGATGGCCAGGAAGGTATCGATCGCCTCCTCCGAGAATTTGAGAAGGTTGATCTCCAGCTTGCCGCCCGTGCCGAGCGGCAGGGTCGCCGGATAGGCCGGGACGAACCTGGGAAAGGCCACGGAAGGGGAGCCGCCGACCGCGTTCAGCACATTGGCTGCGAGGACGAAGTGGAGCATCTCCTCGACGACCACCGTCCGGATGATCTCGGCCGCCTTTTCGTTCTTGCCGCTACGGATCGTGTAGAGGCCGCACAGATAGGGCGGGATGGTGGAATGCTCCAGCTCAACGGCCGCCTGAAGGTGCGCCCGCAGCTCCTCGATAGTCTGGATATATCTGGGCAGATCGCGATCGCTCATGCCGCACCTCCGTTCAGCGCGAGGCCGATCTTTTCTGCGGCCCGGAAGGTGAGCGCCGCCATCGTCAGCGTCGGGTTCGAGGTTCCCTCCGACGGCATGTTGCCGCAGCCCACCAGCCAGAGATTGTCATGGTCCCAGACCTTCTGGTCGCGATCCACGACCGAGCGGCTACGCTCCGTGCCCATCACGTGGCCGCCGATATAATGGCCGGCGCCCTGCCAGGTATAGCCGACGCCTTGCCACTCGAAATGACCCGGATCGGTATCGAGGTAGAGGCTGTGGTCCTCGATGTTCAGCTTGGCGAAGAGCTGCTCACACGTCCGCCGCGCCTCCGCGATCCCGGCCTTGGTGTAGTCGGGAAGGTCGAAATTGATCACCGGACGGAAATTGTCGATGCGGTCGCGATAGGCGTCCGCGATGGTGATGCGGTTCGCCGGGTCGGCCGGCACTTCCATCAGGAAACCGAAGCGGACCTGGCGTTGCGCGTGGTCGAACAGGGACTTGCGGAGCGCCTTGCCGAACAGGCGCTTCCCGTGGAGCAGGTCCTCGACCGTGCTGTAGGGGGCGTTCGCGGCCCAGTTCCAGCCCCAATCGTCGATCTCCATGCGGAAGGCGGCGCGGCGACTGCGGAAATCCCCGCCGCGGACGCTCTCGACCCCTGCCGTGGATCCCGGTCCGCGAAAGGTGCCGAGCACCTGGTCGATCAGCCCCCAGTTGAGGAGGACGGGGTGGTCCATCAGGTAGCGACCGGTGGCATCGGTGCCGATCCCGGAGGCAAGCAGCAACTTGACGTTCTCGACGACGTGAGACGCGAGGACGAAGATCGTGCCGTAGGCGGAGCGGACGTCGTATGCATTGGACGCAGGATCCGCATAGGTCTTGTAGACCACCTCGGTCACGCGCCCGGCCCCGTCCAGCTTGAGCTGCGACGCCACGGCCTGGGTCAGGACGTCGACATTGCCCGTATCGACGGCCGCGCTCAGCGTCTTGAGCGCGTTGTACTTGGCCTGGACCGGGCAGATGGGCACGCAGGAGGAATTCCCCTGGCAGCGTTGGCCGAGTTCCGGATTGCCGACCGCTCCGACGGGGGTGTAGCCGCCCGCATAATCCTTGTTCGGCATCCCGTTGCGGCCCTGGGGCGTGCTCGTCACCCGGATCGGATAGGGGCGGCCGTCATAGTCGATCGTGCAATTGCCGAGCCCCTTGGCGAAGACCTGGTCGCTGTGGCTCATCGGGATGCGGTGCATCGGATAGACGTAATCCGCTCCGAAATAGTCGTCGCCGAGGCCAAGCATCCGCGCGAGCTCGGCCTGATCCTCGACCTCGGCCGCCACGCCGATCTCGCGCTCGGCCATTTCGTAATAAGGCTTGAGGTCGCGATAGGAGATCGGCCAGTCGAGGCCCACGCCGTAACGGCTGCGCATCTCGAAATCCTCAGGGAGCATTCTGAGGCACGTCCCCAGCCAGTGCAAAGTCGTTCCGCCGCCCTGCCGGGGATAGTCGCTCTTGAACGGCTGGGGCCCTTGCTGGACCAGATAGCCGCGGCTGTCCGCGACGGGGTCGGTCGAGATGATGTCCAGCACGTCGGGCTGCGGCGCATTGCCGTTGGCGGGATAGGGTGCGTTCGTCGCCTTCGCATTCGCGCGGTAGTAGGTGTCGAGATTGCTGCGATAGCCTTCATATTCGAAGGCCTGGTCGGTGCCGGCCTCGAGAATGAGGACCTTGCGTCCCTGGCGGGCGAGTTGCTTGGCGAGGATTGATCCGGATATTCCGGCCCCGACGATGACGACGTCGTAGCTGTTGGCGCTCACGTCCGCCGCTACCTGATGGCGCATGCTGCTTCCCTTTATTTTCAGGCGGCGGAGGGGGGCGGGAGCGCCCAGGCGCCGTATCCCTGCGCCTTAGCGGCGATGGGATGGCTTCGGATCGCCTTCCACATCAGACCTTCGATATAGGTTTCCGCCGAGACGACCTGCGTGTCGAACGGCGGCACGTAATACCAGCTGCCCGTATACCAGAGCATGACGATCCGCTCCGCGGCGGCGCGAAGCTCAGGCTCGTCAAAGATGCGCTCGGCGATCTCGCGCTCCCGCTGCCCCTGCGGGCAGCGGTTTTCTATGTCGCTCCAGACGCGGAACAAGGTCGCCACGGTATCGGGCCCGATATTCTTCGTGACCTGCTCTACGTAGATATTTCCGACGCCCGTTCCGTCGAGTTCAACCCGATCAAAGCCGGTCAGCTCACACGACAAGGCGTAGAACGCCTCGATCCCCTTTTCGTCCATTGCCTACCCCACGGTTCCAACAATACAGATCAGGTAGAGGAAGCAATTGCAAGCCAGTATCTACAATGCATCGGAAACGGACGAATTAACTAAAATTATTGTCGGGTTTCCCCTGACCGGATCCGGCTCTTAGCCCACGGCCGAGATGGCAACGAAGCATTTCAGGATGCGTCCATCTTCGCCGGTGAACCGGCGGCCCCTTCAGCAGGTCTGCCCCGTCGCCCTCGGATCGAGACGACCAGCGTTGTTCGCGTTCATCTCAGTGAACCACAGGAGGCCGTCGGGCGCCCGCGCGATCCGGTGCATGACGGTGCGGACCGTCGCGACCGGGAAGCAGGTGAAGTCCTCGGGCCGCAGCCCGCCGGGATCCGACCTCGCGATGCGCGCGGATATTCGTACGAGCCTGTCCCTGGCGCCCGGCTCGGGATGGGCGTGATCGACATATTGCTGGACCCAGAGGTTGCCGTCGCGGTCGAAGGCGAGAGCGGCAAGGAGGAGCGGCGGCCGACCGGACGGCGTCGGCAGGATGAATTCGGCGATCTTGCCGCTCGCCTCGACCCGGCCCACCTTGCCGCCGGCTTCCTCGCTGAACCACATCCTCCCGTCCGGCCCTTCCTCGACGGCGATCGGCCTGCTGTTCGGCGTCGGGATCCCGTATTCGACGATATCCCCCTGGAGCGCAGCGCCGCGATCTCCCCGCCTGCCTGGCGGCGCGACCGAGATTGCGGCGATTGCGTTGCCGGCAAGTTCGGTCACCCACATGGTCTCGCGCGGCGTCGCTCCCGGAGCCACGATCGGATCCGGGCCGGGACGGATGTAGATTGGTACGCTGCCGATCGTCGGCAATTGGTAGGTCGCGACGGTGCCGTCGGCGGCGATCCGCGATACGGTTCCGGTGGCCTTTCCGGTGAACCAGGCCGTGCGGCCGTCGCGTGCGAGGCCAAGGCCGTGGGGGTGGGGGTTGAGCGGGACGGCGCAGCCCGGGCACGCGATCCGGACATCGATGTCGCGCACCTTCCGGCCGTCCCCAGAAAAAGCGACGACGCGGCCGGTGAATTCGAGCGTGACCCAGAGCAGCCCGTCAGCATCGAAAGCCAAGCCATGCGGTCCGCTCCCGAGCGGAAGGCGCTGGTAGACGATCCGATCGTCGGCGCCAATGCGGGCGAGGCCTCCATAGTTCTGCCCGGACACGACGACCTCCGGCCGGGCGCCGGTTACGAAGGCGATCTCATGTGTCGAACCCGCCTGCTCGCCCATGGTCGCCCCCATGCCGTCGCCGAAGGCGTGCGAAGGCGGGTGGCCCGTCATGCGCGGTAGCCTGGCCCAGTCGAGCTGAATCTCCTCGATGCCCTGAGGCGGTGCTGCGGCCGCTGCGGCGGCGAGGCCCATGCATGCGAGCGCCAGGAATTTCGTCGCCTTAGTGCCCATGGCGCTGCCCCCTCGTCCTTTCCTCACGTATCGCCGGCGCCCGACGTCTGCGCCGTCACCGCCACCAGCCGCGCCGGATCCCGCAGCCTGTCGCTCAGCCGCGGTTCTCCGCCTGCTGGAGCAGTTCGAGCGGGATCTTCGGGTCGATCCACTGGATCGGCACTTGCACCGGTGTCTTCTTCCGCAGCGTCCCGACCGTGACACGCGGCCAGGAGAGTCGGTTGAAGTTGAGGAGGATCGTCTGCGAATATTGAAGTTGAAGGAAATCGGGATGTCCGCCGGTGCCCTTCACCGTCTCGATCCAGAAGGTGGCGACGACCTGGACCGCGTCGGCATTCGGGCCGTGCTGGGTGCCCTGCAGGAAAGCGGTGCTGGCGGTGCCGCCGCCCGGAACCCGCGTCGCGGTCGTGGTGACCTCGAGCACCGTGGTGTGCGTGATGGTCTGACCGGCGATCGCAGCCTGGAGCACCGAATTCGGATTGTTGACCATCGCCTGATTGATCCCGTTTATTCCGGGGGCCGGCGTCCGGAAGGGCGTGGATTGGGCGAGGTTCTGCTCCGGAAACGGCGAGTGGCCGCCGGGATTGCCGATCGGGAACGGGTCGATGTTGACCGCCGGGATGGCAGGGGGGCCTGCAATCTCCTTCGCCGTACCCTGCGCCAGGAGCACCGTTCCATGCGGGATCGAGCCCATCCGGACGACCGTCGGCGGCTCGATCGGGTCGCTCGTGGCCGGAACGGTCGCCCAGATGCCCGGCTCGAAATGGAGCCCTTCGTGCAGGTTCGAATCCTGGATCTGCTGGAGGTAGTGGACGCCGAACATGTTGATGTCCTGCTGGAGCGAGCCCCGGTTCGGGATCGCACCGCTGACGGCGTTCGCCTCAAATGTCTCGTCCCTCAGGTTCAGCTCAAGGAAGCGGTCCTGCCCGGGCGTGTGGTTCGGACGCCAGATCGTGTTGAAGCCATGGCCGATCCACGCCCCCGGCAGCGCCGCCAACGGCCCCAGCGGGTTCGGGATTTGCGGGAACGGGAAGTGCGCGACGCTCTTGAGGTCGAGCTTCGGTCGAAACGAGAAATCCGGTTTGAGATCCATGGCCCCCATCCTTCCATGATCGAGTGTAGACGATGCTCAAATATTACGATCGTCCGCTCAAACCTGCCGCGTTGGAATCGCACTCCGCCCTTTGGCGCCTCTTCGATGCTCGGGGCTCCTGTCGCCAGGACCACAGAGCTCTTCATGGGCCCGCCTTGCCGCGTTCAATGCGCTGCCCGGCCTTTTGTCTGCTCCCCTGTACGGTGTCTGACAAGCACGTAAGGCTCATTACTCAACATAGCAGCTGGATTTGGGAGCGCTGGAGGAGTCGCCTGCGGAGGCGGCGGAACCCGCCTGACGCGGGCGGGCGCTAGAGGCGCTTTCGTTGGCCGGTGCCTCGACGAAGAAGCCCCAGTGGATCCAGCGGGCCCGCGTTTCCGGGGCTCCGTCCCACGCTTGCGCAGCGTGTTCAGGGGAGAGTTCGAGAGCCGCCGCCACGGCTGCAAGCCCGCCGGCGATCCAGCCGTCACGCTGCATCGCGTCGAGGAACAGGAACTCCGGTTCGGTGAGGGCGATCGTGCGGATCGCGTAATCGGTCCGAACCAGCGCCACGAAGACGGCTCCTTGAACGGGAGCCGGGGGCGCCTCGCCGCGGCGTACCGCGTGGTAGTAGGCAGCGACGTTGAAGTCGAAGCGCGCGACGATGAAGGCCGGCTGGAGGCGCAGGGTCTCGGCGGGGGCGCCTGGGCGGGCGAGGGCTTTGCCCTCGGCTCCGGGGGCATCGAACAGTTCGAAGAGCCGGCGCTCGAAGCGCGCGAGGTCGATCATGAAGTCGATCCAGACTTCCCGCGCCTCCACCGGTTCGGCGCCGTCGGGGCGTTGCTCTTCGAGGAAGACGGTGAAGCGGCGCCCGAGATCGTGGAGCGTGTATCTCTCCGGCGGGTGCAGGCGCACATATTCGGCGGCGAAATCGTTGAAGAGCCGCTCCCCCAGAGCGTGGCAGAGCGCGGGGAATTGCGCCCGCATCGCCGCCGCGATTCGCGCGATATAGGCCCGTCGGTACACGGAGAGGCCGGCCGCGGCGGGGAAGGCGGCGGAGCCGGTGAGACGCTCCTGCACCGCATCGGCGGCGGGAGCCTCAGGCGCCAGGATTGCCCCTTGCAGCCACGCCTGGGAAGCTTCGAGAGAGCGAAGAGTGTCCCTCATGCCGCCTCGGCGACGCTGTCCATCGCACGCGGCACGAGGAAAGCGGTGGGGTTGGAGACCCTCTCAGGTCCATCGTCCGCGAGTTCCTGGTCGTCGGTCGCCGCTTCGGCTGCCATATACTGGCGCGCTTTGGCGAGCTCGGCGCAGCAGTCTTGGAACGACGGAATGCGGTCGTCCCATTCGAGCAGGGTCCCCGCCCCGCCGGTGCGCCGCCACGCGCGCCTGAACAGCTCCCACACCGGCGTCGCGACCGGGCTGTCATGGGTGTCCACGATGTGGTTCCCGAGATGCTGGTGGCCGGCGATGTGCATCTGCACCACCCGCTCGAACGGAAAGGCCTTGAGATACGCCGAGGGATCGGTAGCTGCGTTGAAGCAGCTGACGTGGACGTTGTTGACGTCGAGCAGCAGCCCGCACCCGGTCTCCTCCCCAAGACGGCGGAGAAATTCCGGCTCCTCCATTTCCGCATGGGCGAAGCGCACGTAGCTGCTCGGGTTCTCGAGGATGAGCGGCCGTTCGAGGAAATCCTGCACCTGCCGCACGCGTCTCGCGACATGGACGAGAGACTCCTCGGTGAGGGGCAAAGGCAGCAGATCGTGGGAGTTGAGGCCGAGCATCCCCGTCCAGCAGAGGTGGTCGCTGATCCATGCCGGCTTCACCTCGTCGGCGAGTTGCTTCAGCCGCGCGAGATACGCGAAGTCGAGCGGATCCGTGCTGCCGATGGACAGCGAAACACCGTGGAGGACAACCGGATATTGCTCTGCGACGGCGGTCAGGACGGCGCGGGGCCGGCCGTGCGAATCCATAAAATTCTCGGAGATCGCTTCGAACCAGTCGATCTCTGGGCGCTCGCGCAGGATCGTGTCGAAATGGACGCTGCGCAGGCCTAGCCCCAGACCTAGGTGCGGCAGTGCCGCGAGGGCAGGCTCAGGAGCAGCCACCGGCGCCGCTCAATCCGCTGGCGCCGCACGCCGTCATGTTGCTGCGCACCGCATTGTCGTCGCTGATCCACAGGTAAGTGGGGCCGGTACCCGCGAAGGGTGCCGGCGGGCGACCGAGCGTCTCGGGGAGCGGCTGGTCGGCACCCACGCGAGGGGCTCCCAGCAGAACGTTCTCGCCGGCCTGGTTTGCGAGCAATCCCTCGCGCACTTCGGGCCAGACTTCCCGCTCGAAGACTTCGCGGGCGCGTACCCACACGCTCTTGCCCTGGTTCGGCCCGTTGGTGCTGAACCGTTCGGCGTTGATCGGGACGGCGCAGGAGCCGAGCGACTGGCAGCTGTTGCGCCCAGGATTGTCGAGTTCCTCGGCGGTGCCGTAGAGGCCGCAGCCGCCCTGGTTCATGCAGTGATTCTGGACATGGCAGGTATGCGCGAAGGCGGTCGCGCAATAGCCTTGGCCGGCGCAGGCATTCGGCTCGCCCGTGTCGGAGCTGCCCTCGGTGCCGAAGCGATCGGAGCCGCGGCAGCTGTTGAGGCCCATGCAGGCATGGAGCGGCAGGCCCGGAGGCTGCGCCCCGATCGCCTTCACGAAGTGCGGAGCGTCGCCATAAGGATAAGGTCGGGGCGTCGGCACCCCAGGTGCGGGCAATGGAGCCGCAGGCGCGGATACTTGCTCGCTGCCGCGCATGCGGAGGGTGCGGCGGAGGACGGCGGGAGTGTTGGCATGCTTGCCGGGCAATTCGCTCATGGATGCCTCCAATAGGGGCCGACGTCGACGAGGGGGCGGCTGCCGGTTTCGACCGTCGCCGGCTGTCCGGTGGCGACGGCGATATACCAGATGACGTCCGTGTAGACCCCGGCAAGGCCATCGCCCACGGGAAGCTGTGCCGAAAGCGCCTGCGCGGCCGTCACCGCCGCGGCCCCGATCTGCGTCAGCGTCGCGAACGAGATTTCCTGCGCGCCGAGTTCGATATTCTCGAAGAGCGGCGCCATGAATGTTCCGTCCCCGAGCGGAATCTCGCGTATCGTCCTGATATATTTGTCCATCACCCAGATCATCGAGCGGTGCAGGCCTTCGTTGAAGAACAGTTTCTGGCCTTCCGGCGGAACGCGGTAGATCGTCTCGATCATGATCAGCATGTACTGGAACAAGGCGCTGCTGAAATCGGCGATCGGCCGGTACGCTTCCGGATAGGAGGCGCTCGTCGGGTTGTCGGCGAAGGCGACGACCAACTTCGCCTCGTCCAGCGCGGCCTGCGTGATGACCGGGAGCTGCTGCCGCGGCGCCGGCGGCTCGTCGGAGAGCCGCTCTCTGACCTTATCATAACCCGCGAACTGCGCCTGCAGCCACAGGAACTTCACATAATGCGATTGCTCGCCTTTCGACGGATCGTCGTATGAGCCCGCGCCGAGATTGGGGACCGCGTAGCCTTCGCCCTGGTCGCAGATCGTGTCGATCGCGTCGGCTGCGTCCTCCACCGAGCGGATGCACAGAAGCTCGGAGCGGCCGGCATGGCTATCGGCTGTATTCGTGAAGCGCGCCGCGTCGGCCGCACTCGCATACCCGTCGCTCCACGCCGGCGCCGGCGTTGGCGGCGCAGGCTTCCAGGGGTCGAACTTGCCGGTGGGGTAGAGGGAGTCGACGTTGTTCGGCGAGTAATTGTATGGCTGGATCGCCGCCGCCGCCGCGCCGCGCTGGAAATCGGCGTCGGTCAGCCACTTGGTCCGCATCAGGCAGCGGACGTACGAATAGAGCTGGCCGATAGTGTCCCAGTCGCTCACCTGCGGCGGCGCGTCCAGGACCTCCGGATACTCGATCTGGAGGAAGTGCCAGAGCTGGTCGAAGGTCAACCGTGCCAGAGGGATGAGTTCCGACGTGTCGCCATTGGGACCCGGCGGTCCCGCGCGCTTGTGACCGGGAAGCAGCGCCGGGTAGCTGGCGGGGGCGTTGCCGTAGAGTTGTGGCGCCTGGCCCATGGCGAACAGCACGTTCGCCGACAGCGACATGTGCAGCATTTCCTCGACGGCGACGCTCATGATGACGCCGCCAGCCTTGTTCGCGAAGGCCTGTGCCGGATCGATGGCCTCCCCGCTCGCGCCGTCGCGCACGATCGAATAGTAAGTGAACAGGTAGATGGGGATCGTCGCCAGCTCGACCTCGACGGCCAACTGCAGTCCGTTCTTGAGGTCTGTCAGCACCTCATCGCGGGTCTTGGTTGCGTTGAGCTCGGCGACAAACTTGCGCTCGGCCGGCGTCAGCCGGGTCGTCGGGTCATGCTTCGCCAGGCGGTGGCGCCGCGCGTCTGCCGCGATCATCGGCCGCTCGCGGAGGTCGGCCCGCTGGACACCTTAGTCAGCGTGTTGGTGGTGATGTGCGGGAAGATGATGTTCGTCGGCTCGCTGGCGCCGGGCAGAGTGATCGGGATCTGGAGCAGGATCGTCTGCGAATATTGCAATTGCGTGAAGTTCCCGCCGCCCGTGTCCTCAAGCCAGTAGGTGGCGTAATATTCGGTGACGTCGGCCTTCTGTTGCTCATAGCCGATGTTGGCGACCGCTCCGCCGCCCGACATTGAGGAGACGTCGAGCTGGATGAACTGGCTGATCTCGCTCAGTGCGAGCGCCTCGCTGAGAGGCAGGTTCGGATTCAGCGCATAAGCCGGATTGAGGTTCTGGACGCTGTTCTGCGCCCGGTAGATGTCCGTGTTGATGCCGGTGGGCAGCACCTGCGGCGGCGGCCCGATCTTCGGCGCGCCGGACTGGGTGATCGGCGAGCCCGTGCCGTCGAGGGCGACGTTACCGCAGGCCAGCACCGAGTTCCCGTGAGGCACGGAGATCTGCTTGAAGATATTGTACTGTAGGGGAGGCGGCGCAGACCCAAACGTTGCCGTGCCGGCGGAGGTGCCGTCGCCATCGCCATAAGGACCCAGCGCCTGCGCCATCGGCGAAAGGAAGCCCCAGATCCCATTTTCGAAATGGACCAACGTGTCCTCGGCAGGGCCGTTCGAGACATAGACACGCTGCTCGTAGAGAATGGCGTTGGAGATCTGGCTGCCCGTCCCGCCGCGGTTCGCCGCCGGACCGTGAATGGCCGAGAAGGTTATCTCCTCGTAATAGGACATGCTCTTGAGGATGTAGCCGTAGGGGGACTCGTTCGGGTCCTTGGGGTCCGCCGTCGGCGACTGCGGCAGCGTCATCAGATTGTAGGAAAAGGGGTTCTCCGGGCCGCCGCGCATCGACTCGCCGATGTTTGCGTTCGTCCAGGTGCCAAGCAGGTGCGCCAGCGGCCCCACCGCGAGATTTGCCGGCGGATTGGCCTGCGCGGGCTCGTTGATCAGAGGCTTGCTGAGGTCCGGCCCGACGATTGGTGCCGACGTATTGACGATTTGTCCCTGCTGGCCCCCGGTGACGCGGACGTGATGCGGTGTAGATGTCGTAACCATTTCGAGTTCCCCTTACTCTCATGCGTCTCGCCGGCGCCCCACGCGCGACTTAGAGGCGATACTGTTCCAGAAGATCTGACCCTTTATACGATGAATACATTCTCCAGTTTTGTAAGCAAGCGCCCATTCCAAGGGCAGTACAAAAATTTGCGCTTTGACGCTGATAACGCGGCGTTTTCTGAATCAGCGATCGAGAAGATACATCACAGATATCCGCGAAGACGCACTGGACTACAAGTAAACTTCCGGGGGATTACATGATTTCCGCGGAGAATCCGCGAGCACCCTCCGCAGCGCGAGGAAGGCCGCCCCCCGGGGTTCAGGCGCGGTTGTCGGTAGGCGCTTGTCCCCTTTAGACATGTAGAGCCGCATTCGTTCGAAACGCGCCACTGGAATGGATCAAAACTTAAACTAATCTCCCGCAACACAACCGGGGAAACCGTCGATGGGGCCTGATCCGCAGTTTGATCCGCAACAGATGGATGAGTCGAGCGCCACTCCGAGCCAGGGCGCAGACGCGATGCTATCTGCGCCGCCAGACCCGGCGCAGGGCCATATGGACCCCACCTTGGTTTGCTCGATCATTGGCGCCCGGCGATTGCGCGATCATTTTTTTCGCGCAGACCTGTTCGCCGATCCCGCATGGGACATGCTCCTCGACCTATACGCCGCGCGGCTGGAGGGGGTGCAGGTGGCGGTAGCCAGCTTGTGCATCGCCGCCGCGGTTGCGCCCACTACGGCGCTTCGGTGGATCAAGGCCCTGTGCGATCAGGGCCTCTTCGTCCGCGTCGCCGACCCTGAGGACGGCCGGCGCGTGTTCATCGAGCTTTCGGATCATGCCGCGAGCGCGCTCGGCGCATACCTAACGGCGCTCGGCCGCATTTCGGAGAATGCCGATTTAGCCATCGGCCCCGCGAGTGATGGCGAAGCCGGAGCGCGAGCGTAAGTGGCGAGCCGCTCCACTTAGACAGCGCTGTCGGCACGCCGGTGCACCACGGAGAAATAGGCGCTCACCCGATCGAACGCGTCGTCCGTCATCGTCACGAGAATACGCCGGGTATCGACTGGGTCGGAGGCTCTAACGACCAGGCCTCGGGAGCAGAGGACGGTGATCCAGCGCAGTGCGGTTGTTGGAGGAACGGCAGCGGCGGCGCACAGGCTGGACACGGAAAGGCGTCGCTCTTCGAGGCGGGCCGCATACAGGTCCAGCAGCATGTCCCAAGCGGGATCCGCGAACAGGTCATCATCAAAGTGATTGTCGCGCTCCCGCCGCCCGCGGATCACCTGCCTGACAAAGGTCGCATCGACCGGCGGAGATGGCGCCGGCGGCAGCATAGAGTCGGCGAGCCGCCTCAGGTCCAGGCTCATCGAGATCAACTTCGCCGGATCGACCCCTGACACCGGTCCGCCAGTGCTCATGCGCTCCCCCTTTTCCCGAGCCAACTGTAAGCCCTCCACCATAGTGGAGCAAGATCGTCTCCGGAATGGAGGTGCCTTACTCGTAACGGCTCGATCTTGCCGCGGGCGCCGCCGGTCGGCACACTGCCGCCGATGTGCAACCGCTATCGAATGTCTGAGAAGGAGCGCGCGGTCGCCGAGCACTTTGGTGTGATCGTCCCTCCCGACCTGGCTTGGCCGCAGCCGGAGCTATTCCCGAACAGAGAGGGGCTGGTCGTGCCGCGGGTCGAGACCGGCGAGGAAATGCTCGATCGCATGGTGTGGGGCTTCCCGCCGCCGGCCGCGCGCCGGTGACGAACGTCCGCAATCTCTCCAGCCCGTTCTGGCGCGGCGCGCTGAAACGCCCGAACCGGCGCTGCCTCGTGCCGGTGACAGACTTCTGCGAATGGAGCGGCGAGAAGGGCTCCAAGCGGGAGCACTGGTTCAGCGTGCACCAGGCGCCGATCTTCGCCTTCGCCGGCGTGTGGAGGCCGCTCGACGACCGCCGCCGCGCCTACGCCTTCCTCACCTGTGCGCCCAACCCGCTGGTGGCCACGATCCATCCCAAGGCAATGCCGGTTATGCTCCTGCGCGACGATTACGAGCCCTGGCTCGACGGCGAGGTGGAGAGCCCCTGCGCGCTTGCCCAGCCCTTCCCCTCCCAACTCATGAGGGTCGCCTGATGCGGTCTCTGGGGGGGCCTCTTTGGCTTCAGCAGATTGCCGCAGCGATGACTCGGCATCCGCTGGAGCAGTGGCTCATCGTCGCTCTCGCTTTGGCCATGGGCCTAGGCGGCGCCGTCATCATGCGTCGTAAGGGTCGCAGCGGCTTGTCCGGATTCGTTCTCGGCTTGCTGCTCGGCCCCATCGGGCTCGTTGTGACGAAGGCGATGAGAGCTGACGGGGCTGCTTCCTCGCCTCGTAGGTGAACGCGCTCATGCGTCTCGGAACGCCGGGACCTCGTGGTGCCCGGGAGAGGAAGTTGGGTAGGTTTAGCCTGAGGTAGGGGGGCGGACTCGATGACGAAACTGAGCAGATTGCGCTAGCCATCTTCGACAAGCTGATCGGCGGCGGTGGCACGACACGGTGGGGGGATGCAGCCGTCCGTCGACGTCGGGCAATTGCACGTCGGCACCGCCGGGCCGATCCGCCGTCTACACCCGGAGAACCGGCTCGACCGCCTCGAGGTGCGCCCGCGCTGAGACGGCGCCGCCCAACGTGCTCCGCCACTCGGCGTCGCTGCGCCACGGAAAATGCTGCGCTTCGCGACTCTTCAGGCGGTCGATCACGTCGAACTCGTCGAACGTAAGATGGTTTTCGGACCAGCCCGGGCATTTCCCGCCGGCGAGCAGCGCAACGATGGGAGACGGCGGGTCCGGGTGGAGGATGGCGGAGCCCGGCGGCGCAACCGCCGCGAGCTTCCTCGACCATGTCGAGGCCTGGCCGACATGAGCCGGCACAACAAGCTGGGCGCCTCTCTTGACGAGGACGGGCTTTCCCGAGCCATCCACGGCGGGCAAGGTGCGCGTCGCCAGCGCCTGCACGACAAACTTCGTGAGGCGCTCGCTCTGAGCAACATGCGCGAACAGCTCGAGCGCGGCCGCGCTGCGGCGCTTGAGGAGGAAACCCGTGAGACAGGCGGCAGCGAGACCGTCGCACGCTTCCACCACCTTCCCGTTCCACGCCTGCGACTGCGCGGCGAGGTCGTACCGCTCGGTGTCGGAGACGAACGGCCCGGAATAATGAAACCCCATTCCGGTCCGCGCCTCCGCGGCCTGCTCCGGATAGGAGACGGGGTAGCGCAGCCGTCCGGTCTCGTTGCGCAGCCGGCCCTGGCGGTCCGTTCCCCACGCGACCTCGAGGACGATGCCGTCCTTGGCGAACAATCGCTTCCCGCCCACGGCGAAGGACGCGGACTGGAAGAAGCGCGGCTTCGTCTCGAATCCGGCAGGGGACCAGACGGAGAGAACCGCCTGTTCGCGCTCGACGAGGCTGTCGCCCACCGGCCCCAACTCGCGGCATTCACGGAAGAAAGTGACGAGGCGCCCCTCCCGGCGCGGGCGCCCGCAAGAGAAAGTGAAGGTGCGGCACCCGAGCTCGTGATGCGAGAGGGCAAGCGTATATTGCTCCAGCACGCCGGGTTGCACGATTCCGAGAAGCCGCTTGGGAAGCGAACGGACCGCCTCTTCGTAGATAGCCCTGACTGCGTGGTCGTCGGCCGCGGCGAACCTCAGCGATTCGCCATGCGGCGCCACGAACGCCCGGCGCCGGTAGCGAACCTGGATTTGGGTGCCGGTTGGAGGCGCTACCGGATCAGGGCGCGGCGGCACACGCACGCCCGGGAAGGCGGGCTTCGCGGGGCCATTGCGGAACAGCGTCTGGAGGATCTGCTTGCCGGCGGAGCGAACGAGGATGCTGTCGCCAAGGGTGAAGCACGCCTTCAGACCGTGGTTCTTGACGCCGAACAGGCCCACCTTCGCCTTGACCTCGTGGCCGGCGCCCTTGAGCTTGCGAAGCCGCGCCCACCCGTCCCCGTCGATAGGGTCGCCGGCTCCCGTGCAGATCATGCCCTCCGGCTCGAAGCGTATCTCGGTACGCGGGGATTTCGCGTCGAGATCGTTGACGATCAGCTCGACCAGCGGGTCGTCGCCCTGAAGGCCAGCGAGGAATTGCCAGAATTCCGGCGCCTGGTCGGTTTCGAGGACGTACTCTTCCTCGACCTCCTCTCCCGCAACCGCCGCGCCGTCCAACATCATCGCCTGCACTCTTCCCGACAAAGATGCCGGAGGCTTTGGCCCCCTCCCGCGGGAAAGCAAGGGAACAGTTCAGGCCAAGAGAAAACCGCCGACAGCGCCAAGCCGGCGCCCTTCCGCGGAGAGGAGCAACCAACGACGCCGATCGCGGGCAAGCATGGCCAAAGCAGCCGCCGAGGGCGCCCGGGCGCGGCTCTGGACGCGTGCGGGCGGGCGCCTATACGACACCGCTCGCGCACGAGGAGGAACGGCTTTGATACCGGAGAAGAAGATCTACAGCACCGACAAGAGCCGCTACACGCAGAAGACGGTCCGAAAGCGCCTCGAGGCGCTCTTCCTCTAGAATCTCGGGCTGGTCGTGACGCGGGACCAGATTCTCGCCGCCGCGCGACCAGAGCGGTTCGGGCAGGACTTCACCGATCGCCGCGGTCATCGCGTCACTGGATTAGATCGGCTACGCCGGGCCGCTATCTTCAGGATTCGCGCTGCGGGACAGCGAAGTCGATCCCCCGGTTCTGCAAAGGGATGTTCACCCACTAGGAGGGCGCGGGCGATAGGACCCGGAAGAGACCATAATCCTTGAGCCTGCCGATCGAGCTTTCACCGGTGTTGCTTTTACCTCACAGTCTGCCGGTAATGGCGGATGTCCACTCCCTCAGACGGCAGGTCGAAGGACGCCACAGCTCGGGCGGGGCAGCTGCTCAAGACGCTCCTAAGACGACTGGCTTGCTAGATCGTGCGCTTGGGCCCATCTTGTTGTCCGTATAATTAGGATGGGGAGGTCAACATGTTTCGCATTTCATCACGGGTCCTGGTCTCGTTAGCCGCCTTGAGCCTCTTGCCGGTAGGTTTCTCAGGTGAGGCGCGACCTGTTGAAGGGAAGGTAAGCAAAATGGCGCCCCCTTTGAACAAATTCTGCTATCCGGCCATGGCGGGCATCGGCTCCTCGTCCGACTTTTCGAACGCACAAGCCAAGGCGGTCCAAGATTGGAGAAATCGGGTTTTGAATACCACCACGTACGGTCCCGCCTATGCCAACTGGGCAACAGCGGGCCATGCAGGCATTAGCTGCAAACAGCCTCCTCAAGGTGGGACTCTTACCTGTACAGCTTTAGGTGAGCCCTGCCTCCATTAATGCAGCTGCGGACACTCTGCAAGATCAGGCGGCCTCTGAGGTACGTCGACGCGAGCAGAAGCTATCCCAGGCGCCCACCACCACGTCTTTTGCGCTGTCGGTTTGCTCCGCCGGCATAGGGATATTCGTCGACCCGCCCGACATGCTCGAACAGCCCGTCCGCGACGATAGCGCTTCCCGCCTCCGCCAGCGGGGTTCTCTTCGCGTAGAAGACGAGGGAGCGCTCCGGCACAAGCTGCGTGGCGAAGCCCTCGAGCATCGCGCGCTGGTTGTCCGCGTCCTGCACCCAGGCGGTGTTGGCGGTGAAATGGGGAAAGGGCTCTCAGCAGGCGCTATCGGAGCACTTCACCTGGGCCCTCAAGGGCCCGCGGCTCATGCTCTGGGCCTGCCTTCCGGTGATGCTAGCGGCAGATGGAATGCTGCAACCAGTCAATCTGCGACATTGATAGCTTCGCAACGGACTGCATGCTGATCGAAAAATTGATGGAAGTCTTCGCGGCTGCCGCCGAAGAAGCTGACGTCGACCGGCAGATCATTCGTCACCCTTCGCCGCAGATACGCCGGATCCTCCTTGCTAGCTTCGGTGAACTGCCAGAACGTCCAGTCTGTCCACGGCGCGAAATCCGCGTCGTCGGGGAAGAGTAGGCCGCGGATGAAATTTTTGCAGATCGAAATGCCGCTTTTCTTTTCGTTCTGGCATTTTCGGAACAGCGAGAGCTTTGTGTAATAGGTCGACAGCCACAGCGGAGCCGATGCCACCTGACCAGCGGCGGCGCGGTCCGCCGCAATTACGTCGGGATCGGTGTAGACAAGCGGGGGCTGCCCGGTGGCGGTCACGATTGCGCGCACAAAGTCGGCGAGGATGGCGCCACCTGCCGGCGCAATGGTCTTGTGGTGAAGCGACGCACGTTCCCAATCCACCGCAAGCAAGATCGTGTCGCCGGCGCGACAAGATCGTTTGACCCGACGCAGGAACTCCGCCGCCTGCTCAGCTCCAGGGTGTGTCGGGTACAGCGCATGATATGCACCCATCATCATTCCCTTCGATGCGCGGAGCAGCGCGAGATTCTTGTCGAAGGCTGTGTCAGGGTCTCCGATCCCCACTGTGGCCCGGGCGACCACGAGCTCAATGTTGCGCCGCCTTGCATTCTTGAGGACGGCCGCGAGATCGTTCGCTTGAGACACGTCGATCATCACCTGCGAAAGATCGTTGGGCGCCGCCTTAGCGGAGCACGATGCGCCAACGAGGATGGTTGCTAGTATGAACGCAACTTTGCTCCGACCCATGACCTTATCCTTCGCGCAAATATGAGCGGTGTGGGTGGTTACGTTCTACAACAGAGGCCTTCGACGTTTTAGCATCTCCGCGAACCTCGATTTTGGATTTCGCTAGATATGAAATTCGGACTGGGCCTTATTCGACGCGAGCTGATTGGCCGGATAAGCCGGGCGGCGGAATGTAAACGAGCGGCTGCTTACGGGCTAGTCAAGAGCTTCTTGGTGGAAAAGCGCGCGATCCCGCAGCCGAGCCTCCCGATCGAGCCAAACCGGATGCCCCAACCTGCTTGGGCTTCAGCGGGCGCTTCGCGCCCACCTTGTGTCCCGCGTTCCACGCGGTGCGATACTCCTGGCAAGGATTGTAGATCGAGTGTCCCATTGTGCTTCTCCTAAGGCCGGGCTGGCCGTGAGGAGAACCCGCGTGTCTTTATGAGGAGGTCTGGCCGGGCCCGGACCCTCCCTTTCGGGTAGGCGCGAGTGGGAAAGCGGACGTTCGGGCGACTAGACATCTGCGCCAGCCGCCGCCTTGCCCAAGCCAGCCGAGCTATCGGCACTATTTTCGCCGCTGCTGATCCCCGGCTTGCGCAAGCTCGGCTGGGCCAAGGAGCACGACGGCAAGATTGACTGGCTGCCCTCCGTGAGCGACGGCGAATATAACCATTCCTACTACTCGCTGCGCGGGTCTGGCGGGTGTTCGACCGCGTAAGTCCGGATCTGGCGCTCAGCCCGTGGGTGAACGGCGGCAGCTTCACGCGTGACTATCCCTTCTCGGTCGCGCCGTGAGAAGCTGTCGATCACGGACGTGTTCGCGCTCTACCGCGATCACTACGAGGGAACGGAATTCGACCTCACCAAAGGCGTCGCAGCGGGGCCGTACGGCGATCCCAATCGCTTCGTCGGGCCCTACGACGGCGCGCAGAACAACATCTCGGATGAGAAGCTGTTCGGCGCCTGGGAGCGCGCAATCTCCATCTTTTGCCAAGGTTATATCACCGTTTCGCAAGCGCGGCTGGACGCGCCCGCGTCAACCAGCGGGGTATGTTGGTTCGGCCCCGACGTCGCCTACACCACCTGCTTCGCACCCTTTCCGAGTAAGGTCCTGAACCTCCCGGCCGCCTACCAAACGGGGATCCGCAGGTCTTCAGCCGAACATCGGCATGGTGGGCGTTCGATTTCGTCGCCAACTGGGCGCGGCTCAACTATCAGCGAATGTGCACAGCCGACATCGCGCCCCTCCAGCGGAGGCTCGAGGCTGCCGGAATCGCGGCATTGGCTGAATGGGACGCGCGGGCAGCCGATGGCGATTTGACGCTCTTGACCGCGGACTGCGCTCGGCACGCCGAGCGGGTCGCGAGCGAGTGGTGGGCGATGGCCGATCGGCTGATCGCCAAATATTCCGATGGATACGTGAACCCCCCGGAATCCCTGCCGCAGAATGCCGCGGCGGTCCCGATCGGATATCCCTCGGCGTGGCTGGGTCTGACGAACTATCGCCAAGGGCCGACGACCTACGATATGCGATTCGGGGACGGGTCAGGGCGGCGTCGCCTCCGGTCGACCCTCTGGCAGCTTCGACGCTGGGCGAACGCCACCTAGTTTCGCTCTCGGACCACGGAATGGAAAGTGACCCAGGCCGCCTCTACCGCCACGCTCATGCGCGGGTGGCACGGTTTTGAACGATGGAGCGGCCGAAGGGAAACGGATGTAGCGTAGTGTAATTGCTTTTCGCTCGCTCCTCTCTGTCCCCCAGTGTTTCCATTTCGACCAATGCGCACATTCCGCTGTTCGCCGCCCTGTGTCCCGGCGCGAACGACTGGGAGTGGCGCTTAGCGGCCATTGTGCACCAGCTCGCTCGAGTGCGCCAGCTCGGACTGACGGCTTGCATGAGCTGGTACAAAACGGTAGTACAAACCCTCATTAATGGCCAAAAAGTTGTAGCGGCTAAACTGTTGATTTTAAATAGCTAATTGCCAAAAGTGGCTCCTCCCGTAGGGGTCACCAAGCCGCTGAATAGCCTCGGCCGGCACGGCGGCAAGCCTTCAGGAATAGCGCGTGCCGATAGCGCCACATCGGTGCCCCGTCGCAGGCGCGACCACGGTGCGCGAATGCGGACAGGCCGCCCTGCAGCGCCATCCGCACCGCCATCGCGCGGCTGGCGGTGACATATTCCTTCATCACCGCGTCGAGCAGGCCGATCGCCTGGGTGATGCCGGAGACGTAGGAGGTGCTGGACAGGCTCGCCTGGCCCGAAAAATTGACCGAGTAGGAGATGATGCCGGTGCCGTTGTCGATCGAGGCGGAGAGCATCTGCGGCTCGAAGGCGATGCTGCTCATCTCCAGCGCGAAGTTGAACTCGGCCGGGGTCAGCAACTCGATCCGGTAGGCGCTGTCGTCGGTGGCGTTGACCTGCTGCTGCAGCGCGGTGAAATCCACGGCGTAGTTGCGCAGGTTGAACGCGCGCGCATTGCCCTGCTTGGCCTGGAGCGCCAGCGCCCGGTCGAGATTGCGCGCCCAGACGTAGAAAGTGCCGTCCTGGTCGGTGATCTGGACGGTGTAATCGGCGACGCTGCCGTTGACGATGTCGATGCCGATATTCTGGACCGGGATGTTGGCTAGCGCATTGTAGCCGAGCGCCTCGGTCCGCCATTCGGTACCGGCGGCATGGCCCTGGGCAAGGACGTCGCTCAGCGTCGGATGGGCGATCGCACTGCCGTTCGCGTCGAGGATCGCCGTGCCGCTGGCGAGGCGCCAGCTGCCGTCCGCCTGCTGGACGCCGTGGTCGAGCACCATGGCGCGGCCGTCGACGACCTGCACGAGATAGGGGGCACCGGTGCGGGCGTGGAGCGCAGCGCCGCGCGAGGTCGGCGACCACATCTGCTCGAGCTGCCAGTGCGCGCCGGCCGTCGTGGCCTGCGCCAGCACCTGCTCCATCGTCGGACGCGCGACGGCATTGCCGCCGGCGTCGAGCACCGCATGGTGCGACGCCAGCGTCCAATAGCCGCCGGCGGCATCCTCGACATAGACCGCGCGGTCGACCAGCGTCTTGCCGTCGGCCGAGACCAGCACCGGGGCCAGCTCGCGGGTCAGCGGCTGCGCCTCCCCCCACTGGCCGAGCACGTCCCCGGCCTGCGCCACGAGCGTGCGCAGGTCCGGCGTCGTCATCTGCGCGGCGCGCGCCGTGACGAGGGCGGCGAAGTCGGGATCGTTGGCCGTCGCGACGGCGAGGTTGGTGAGCGCGCCGAACCCCTTGATGTCGATCGCCGGCGCCCAGGCCGGATGGCCGCTCTCGCCGCGATAGGCCGTATCGGTCTCGTCGGTCTGGAACAAAGCCTGGTAGATGGCGCCGCTGCTGCCGTCGGAGCGGGTGAAGCCGGCGACCGCGGAAAGCGCCGTCCCGTCCCCGGTCGTCGCGTCGAGCGGGATCGCGTTCAGCGACAGCGAGACGATGCCGAGGTCGGCGAGCGTATGCAGCTCGCCGGCGTCGGTAACTCCGTCGCCGTTCGCGTCGACCCACACCTGCAGCTGCGGGAACGCCGCATCGAGCGCGTTGATGACGCGGTCGTGGTTGCCGTCATAGGCGGCAAGGTCGGCAAAGCCCGATCCCGAGGCCACGCCGAACATCTCGGTGCCGTCGTCGATCCGGCCGTTGCCGTTGCGGTCGAGGACGAGGAAGCCCTCCTGGCGCTGCAGCCAGCCGGTCCGCTCGGCGAACAGATCGTTGCCGAAGTCGAAATGGACGTTGCTGCCGGCGAGCCCCGCCGTCTCGAGGCCCAGGCCGGTGAGATCGAGGACCAAAGGATCGTTCGCCGCCGTCCACTTGAGCGCGCTGCTGTATTTGCGCGCATAATAAGAGGCGGTCAGCGCCTCGTCGACGAGCGGCGCGTTCACGCCGCCGGCCGCGGTCGCGTAGAAGGGATCGAGCGCCGCCCAGAAGGCAAGGCCGATGGTGCGCGGATCCGTCTTCTTGAAGGTCAGCCCGAGCTTGCCGGGCTTCAGCGCCGCCAAGTTCGCGCCGCCGATCGCGACCGGCAGGTTGTTCGCCGCCGCGTCCTTCGGCGAGACGAAGTCCTCGATCGACATCGTGCCGAGGTAGCGCTTCAGCGTCTGGTCCAGACCGGACTCGTCGTCGCCGGTCAGCGCCTCGAAGGCGTCGACGAAGGCGGTGAGGATATTGCTGACGTGGAGGTCGTAGCCGCCATAGGCGTTGGCGACCATCTTGTAGGTGATGAACGGTAGGATATCGTCGGTGTAGACGGTCTGGCTCGCTTTGGTCCGCCCCTGGGCCAGCGCCAGCGCCCCGGTGGCGAGGCCGCCGGTCAGCCCGGAGAAGATCGTTCCGACCATGCCGCCGGTATCGTTGCCGCCGATCAGCGGGATGCCGAAGAAGAACAGCCGGTCGTGATATTGCGGGTCCTTGATCGTGGTGCCGCCGGACCAGATGAAATAATCGGCGTTGCTCGAATCGTCAGCGATGTAGTTGATCTTCGCAGTGCTTATTCCGTTGGGGTGTTCCTCCATCGTGACGTAGTAGCGTTGATCGTAATGTCCGTTGGCCTCGCTCAGATCCAGCTCGGAATTGTATACGTCTCCCCAGATCTCGCCGCCGACCGAGGTGTTATAGATACGGTCCTGCCCGAGGCCGCCGATCGTCTTGGCGTTCCGGTCGCCGCTGGCGACGACCACGTCGTTGCCCGCGCCCGCGTCCATGAAGTCGGCGCCGCCGTGGCCGACGAGGATGTCGCCGCCCTCGGTGCCGGTGACATGCTCGTTCCCCGTCGTGCCGACGAAGATGTCGACGTCGATGCCGGTCGTGGTGGCATAATTGCGCGACGCGATCGTATAGGCGCCGCCGGACGTGCCGGTCGCCAGATCGAAGCGGTTGATGACGCTCGCGTCCTTGGCGCCCCACATCTTCTGCGCGAGATCGTCGGCAGATTTGAAGCCGAGGGCTCTGATCGCGTCGGGAAAGGCGCTGCCGGCGGCGTCCTTGAAGAATGCGTCGCGGAATTGCACCCCTTCGATGGGCGTAACGGCCTTGCCGAGCAAGGTCGTCCACATGTTTCCGGAAAGGTCGACCGACAGCACGCCGCTCCCGCCGCCGGCCCCTGCGCCGTAAGCCAGCATGCCTTGCCGCACGTCGTTCCCGCCCGTTCCGGACTTCATCGCCTGGCTGATGTTACCCAGCGCGAGCGCGCCCGCATATTGCACCAGCATATCGGCCAGCATCTGGCTGACCTTTTTCGTCGTCGCCAGTCCAAGGAAAGTGCCGCCGTCGGGCTCGCTGTCGTTGAGGAAGCCGGATCCGTTCGCGGCGGTCAGCGCCTGACCCAGATCGCCGGCATCGCTGAACATCGACCAGATGGCGGTATCGCCGAACGGCCGCTCCCCCTCACCGACGGGAAGAGCGGAATACGCGATCGCGGTTCGCAGCGTGTTGTCCGCCGATCCGAGCGGCGCCTTCGTTCGCGCCTGAGCGTCCGGCAAAGCCGCGGCGACGCCCGCATCGAAATAGGCGCCCCAGAGCTGTTGCGCAGCCGGCACCCACTTCTCGTCGCCGTAGGCCCGGTTCCACAACAGGGAGGTCAGCAATGCCATCGAGTGGAACTTGCTGAACACGTCGAGCGGGTTGAGCGTGAGGTAGTTCGAATGGAGCGCGTCCTTTTGGACCTGCCCCTCCAGTATCGCCGTCTGAGTCCCTAGGGTCACGCCATAGGCGGCGATGATCGGGCCGAGACCGGGAACGCCTGCGAGAAGCCCGCCTACGATTCCTTGAAAATCGCCTGCTCGCACCGGCTGCAGGAATTCGCCTTCCGTAAAATAACCTCTTACGTCGCTGATGTGAGCGGTGACTCCAATCTCACCGGCACGATTGAGCGCAGCCAGCGCGAACGGCATATTGTCGAAGACGACCGCCTGCGTTCCGGCGACCGCGCCCACGTATCCGGCCAATCCGCCGCCGAGCGAATGCCCAACCAGAGTGACGTTGCTTGCCGCTGCGCCTTCCCGCCCGCCGGTCACGTCCGCATAGAACTGGGCGGCGAGCTGCGACTGGTCCGTCGCGGGCTGGTTCGGCGTGAGGCCAAGCGCCATGCCGTAGCCGTGGGTCAGGTCGCTACCACCGGCCCCGCTGTCGGTCTTGTCGAAATTGGTGTCCGTTCCCCGATACGAGATGACGGTCTGGTCACCACTCTGGTACGCGATGGCATAGAACCCGTCGGCATACGCGGAATTCCTCGCCGCGATCGCTTCGTCATTGGTATGACTAGTGATAGTAAAGTTACCGATGTGAGTTCCACTGTCGTCGGAGAGCTTCGTAATGCCAGATCCGTACCCACGATTATAGGAATCGAGAGTAAGTAATGCGTAAATCAGGTCTGCCTGGGGGTTGTTGCTCATCGCCAGATCTCCGTGCTGAAGCTGCCTGGACTCAGCTTGTCAGCTAAATCATTGGTTGAGATTGTGAGGGACGTACTTCCACTCAGGCTCGCCTTCCTTTTAACAAGCTGCATAAACCAAGGAGGCATCCGCTTTTCAATGCCCTTGGTCACTTGGTCTCTGGTGGTCTCGAGCAAGATGCGCTTGACACCGATTGCGTCGGGATCGACCTGTTCCACGCTGGCCGGATCCTTAAGATCGCCGAACCGCACCATCATCGGCCAGTCGTCACGCGTCAGTTCGGCCTTGGCGTTCGCGGAGCGGCCGCCGAGCCGCTTCACGGCGGCTACGAAGGACGCGGCATCAGCGGTATTCACCGCCGGATCGAGCGCCTTGGTGACCTGGGTCGGAAGAAGCTGCTTGGCATCGCCGATGGTCAGCAGCGCGAACACCGGTCCCTGCGGAAAATCGAGAACGACCGCCTCGCCGGCGATGCCGACCCCGCCGGGATGCTCTTCCGGAAGAAGCTTGACGCCCTTCATCGCGTTTACCTGAAGAACCGTAGACGCCGACCTCAACCCGGCGGGCGTCAGGGCGTGGACCGTCATCCGGAAGCGATAGGACGCATTCGTTTCAAAGAGGGCGCAACCGCCGAGCGCCATCGCGCCCACCGTCGCTCCCGCCGCCCCAAGCAGCACGTCCCGCCGCCCGATCACGCGAACCGCATCCGACGAATGCAGCGATCGTCGAATCCGGCGCCCTGAAGATCAATTGGCACGTGTGTGGCTTAGCCAGGCCCACGATTATACGAATCAAGTGCCAGAGTGACTACAAGCAGGTCTATGGAAATAGTCAAACGACTTCTCCTTTCATCCGCAGATCGCCAACACCTTTGGGGAGGTTTTCGGTGAAGGGGTTGCTTTTGTCAGTGCGGTATTGCTCGAGGTGATTTAGCCACCCCAATCTCTTCTCGATTCCGGTCGTCACCGGGTCGTTCGTCATCTGCACCGTGATACGCGTAATCCGTACGCCGCTGCCCAAGGCCGCCTCCGCATTGTCGGGATCGACGCGCTCCAGCGTCCGGGGGTCATGAACGTCCCCGAAGCGCACCAGCGTCGGCCACTGGTTCTCCATCTCGTTCACGCCGAACGGAGAGAGCGCCATGCGCGGCAGGTCGCATGTGCCGGGTCGCGCCTTTATCTTTTCAACTATCTTGCGCCACTGGTCGGGGTCGTTAGGTCCCGGAGGCTCCGGCGGAGCGCCACAGTTCGCTATCTTTACGGCCCTGTCGAGCAATGCGAACAAAGTCTGTCCGCCGGGCAGATCGACCACTACCGCGTCCCCCGTAACGCGCGCTTCGATGTGGCTGCCTCCGAGGCCAGTACCTTTCGACTCGTCGACCTGGATGACACTCGACCCGCGCTTAAGCCCCTCCGGCGTGTCGACCTCGACCGTCATCCGGTAACGATAGCTGATCGAATTGCCGGCGAGTCCACAGCCGCTCAGAATCGGGACAGAAGCTAGGGCGGCCAGCAGCCCGATCACGCGCCGCCTTCTCATGCGCACCGTAATTATCTGCGCGATGGGGCGGTTCATTTTGGATCCCCTTGACGAAAATCTTCAAGCCCCACTCGATGAGGGTCGCTCCACGAAAGGCTGGCGTACCATCGGTCGAAGCCTGTGCCTTTGCCGAAGCTGGGCAACCGCTTCTCAAGTCCGGTGGTCACGGCCTCATCTGTGATCTGCAAAGTGATGGATTTGAGCGCATATCCGGGACCGAAAATGGCGCTGATGTTCCGTGGATCGATCCGTTCGACTGTTTTCGGATCTTTAGGGTCGGCAAACATCACCAGCATCGGCAACGGGTCGCTGTTGCGCAGAAGTGGCCTGTTTGCCGCAGTCGGGTACAATTGTACTGGACCCGGCGACCCGTGAACTCGGCCGTCGTCGCTATAGGCCATGTCGGCGATCCGGGCCCCGTAATCCGCACCCCCGTCATTACCGCGGAGGAGGGCGTAGACGGTCCGGCCTCCTGGCATATCGACGGCTATCGCTTCACCATGGACGCGCCATTGCGGCTGACTTTCCGCGATAAAGAATCCGTTTCGGCCCTGGTATCTTACCTCACGGACTGCCGAACCGGTCCTGACGCCCTCCGGCGTTTCGACCTCCACCGTCATCTTGTACCGCCAGCTGTCCCGGGGAGACGTCATCCACCACACTCCCACCGCAAGGACCGCGACGAGGGCGAGCAACACACGCCACTTCATGCCGTCACCTCCATCCGGTGGTCGTCACGACGCGCGCGCGAACGCTCGCCGACTCCCCGGCCGCTTCCCGCTCCGGTCAAGGCGGCCCGGCTACGCAGCCGGGTTCGCCTCCGGCTCGGCGGCAACCTGCGCCCGTGCCCCCTCGCTGCCGGCCCGCAGCCGCTCGAGCACGGCGGGATCGATCAGCCGGCCGACGATCGGGTGCACCTTGATCTGCTTGTCGCCCGCCACCTGGCGGAAGTTCGCCAGCACCGAGGTCGCCGCCTGGCGGTCCGCGGCGATGACGTCGAGCAGCCAGACATTCTCGCCGCTCGCCCAATCGTCCGCGCCGAGCCTCACCGGGAAGACGCCGGCCTTGACCTGCTCGGCGATCCTGGCGTCGACTTCGGCCGAGACGCTCGCCCAGATGGCGATGCCGGCGACATTGTCTTCGTCGGCCGTGACACTGCCGTCCTCGGCGGTGACGCTGCGGTGCGCGATGGCGAGCCGGTCGCGCAGCAGCGGGTCGACGAGAACGTGGCCGAGATCGGCCAGCGTCTGGTGGCGGTAGCGCGGCAGGTTCATCATCGTCAGGACGACTTGGCCGACGCTGGTGTGAATCTTCGACCGGAGCGCGCCGATCTGGGCCAGCAGCTCGGGCGAGACGGCGGGTGTGGCGGGGGCGGGGGCGGGGGCGTCGGGAGCGCCCTGCCCTTCCCCGGCCGCCGCGCCGTTCGCCGCCCCGTTGGCGTCGCCCGGCGCCGCGCGGCCCTTCGCCGCATTCGTCTCCACCTTCTTCGACATGTCAGATCTCCCCTGATGGCGCGATTCGTCGCGCGTGCTGTGCGGCCCTGGATCGGGCTGGAAATGCGGCGGGAGGCATGAGGGATGGCGCTGCGGCGCGCTCGGGCGGCGCCGCCGGTTCGGATGACCTGTGAGCCCGCATCGGTCCGCGCCCCTCCCCTCGACACGGAGCCGCTGCGGTCGCCAGACAGGGTTCATCGGCGCATGAATGACATGCGTCCGACGTCCCGGTGGCGATAGCTGCGTCTTTGCCCCTACCCCGTGTCAGGCCCAAGGTATCAGGTTGTAACGGGTTGGCAACATGGAATGTTTCGCCATTTTGGGCGCATTACATTCCCAGATCATGAGCCTGTCTAAGGTTTACCTGTTCGTAACCTTACGAGACGAGGAGCCGGCAAGTTGAAGCCGGCGCGGCACCATCGCTTGATCGCGAGGTGAGTCCCGCGCCGCCTTCCAAAGACGGCGATGATCAGCCGCTGCAGCCGCTCTTCCTGGGCGGACGGCGGACGTCAGGAGCGTAGCGCGTCTGCCGCCATTGCCGGAAGCGGAGGGCGCAGGCCCACGCTCTATGGGTCGACCGCTCCAGGGCGCGCGGGAACGCCGTCGAGCGGCGCTCGAGCGACTGCCGGGGCGCCGGTTCAGGACGTTTTTTCTGGGGAATGGTGGAGCCGAGGGGGATCGAACCCCTGACCTCTGCAATGCCATTGCAGCGCTCTCCCAGCTGAGCTACGGCCCCGAACCCTTCATGACCTGCCCTGGGAGGCAGGCGGTGCGGCGCCGGACTTAGGGGAGGCCCGCCCCCGGCGCAAGGCTGTTTGAACGGCCTCTTCGACCGTCCCGAACCATGGCCCCGAAGCATTGCCCCGGGGCGGTCGCGTCAGACCTCCTCGTCGTCGCCGCCGGCACCCGGCACGCCGATATCGTCGTCCCCGCCGAGATCGACCTCGTCGTCCGGATTCTCCTCGGCATCCTCGTCGATGACGAGATCCTCGGCCGCGAGATCGGAATCCTCCTTCTCGACCTCGACCTCCTTCTTGGGGGCGTCGAACGGCATCGGCTGCTTGGACTTCAGGACCGGCTCCGGATCCCAGGCGATCCCGCAATTGATGCAGGTCACCGGATCTTCCTTGCCGAGGTCGTAGAAGCGGGTGGCGCACTTGGGGCAGGTCCGCTTCGTGCCCCATTCAGCCTTCGCCATGGGCGATGTCTCCAGTTCGCAAATAGGTGAAAACGGCCGCGTCGCAGCCTGTCGGGCGGCGCCTTGCCACATGGGTAGGCCGCTGTCAAAAGCCAAGCCCATGAGCCACAAAGAGGCCCGGCCGGGCACGTTCGGAGCCTCCCCGCCCTTGCGCGGAACGGCGCGCGTCCCCGGCGACAAGTCCATCTCCCACCGCGCGCTGATGCTCGCGGCGATGGCGCGCGGCACGAGCCGGATCGAGGGACTCTCGGAGGGCGAGGACGTGCGAGCAACAGCCGCGGCCCTCCGTGCCATGGGCGTGCCGATCGAACGCGAGGGCGGCGCCTGGACCGTCGACGGCGTCGGCACCGGCTGCCTGCTCCAGCCCAGCGGCGCACTGGACATGGGCAATAGCGGCACGTCGACCCGCCTGCTCATGGGCCTCGTCGCCAGCCACCCGATCACCGCGACCTTCACCGGCGACGCGTCTCTCTCGCGGCGGCCGATGGCGCGGGTGGTGGAGCCGCTGCGGCGGCTCGGCGCCGCCATCGACAGCAGTCCCGGCCGACGGCTGCCGCTGAGGGTCCGCGGCCTCTGCCCCGCAATCCCCCTCGCCCACCGCATGACCGTGGCTTCCGCCCAAGTGAAGTCCGCGATCCTTCTAGCTGGCCTCAACATCCCCGGCATCACCCGGGTGATTGAGCCGGTCCCGACGCGCGACCATAGCGAGCGGATGCTGAAGGCCTTCGGTGCCGACATAAGAGTCGAAGGCGAGGAGATCCTCCTCGGTGGCGAGGCAGAGCTCAAGCCGCAGCTGGTCGTGGTTCCGGCCGATGCCTCGGCGGCGGCGTTCCCATTGGTGGCGTCGCTGATCGTGCCTGGGTCCGAGGTGCGGGTGGAGGGCGTCGGCATGAACCCGGGACGGGCCGGCCTTTTCCATGTGCTGAGGGAGATGGGAGCAGACCTTTCCATCGAGAACGAGCGCGAGGAAGGCGGCGAGCCCGTCGCCGACATCACCGCCCGCCATTCCGCGCTGCGCGGCGTCGACGTTCCGCCCGCGCTCGCACCGTCGATGATCGACGAATTCCCGATCCTGTTCATCGCCGCCGCTTTTGCGCAGGGTATCACCCGCACCAGCGGCCTCGGCGAGCTTCGGGTCAAGGAATCGGACCGCCTCGCCGTCATGGCGGAAGGGCTCCGCGCCATCGGCGCCCGCATCGAGGAGCAAGCGGACGGGCTCATCCTCCACGGTACCGGCGGCGATCCGCTGCCCGGCGGCGGGCGGATCGACCCGCGGCTCGACCATCGCATCGCGATGAGCTTCGCGGTGGCTGGCCTCGCCTGCGCCGCCCCGGTATCGGTCGCCGACATGAGCCCCGCCGACACCAGCTTCCCCGGCTTCGAAGCCATGATCGAGGGCCTCACCCGATGATCATCGCCGTCGACGGCCCCGCGGCGAGCGGCAAGGGCACGATCGCGAAGGCGCTCGCCCGCCATTACGGCCTGCCGCACATGGACACCGGCCTCCTCTACCGGGCCGTCGCCCTCAACCTCCTGCAATGGCACGGCGACCCGGAGAGCGAGTTCGCCGCCGCCCGCGCCTGCGACTTCTCGCAGGTCGATTTCGACGATCCGGAGCTCAAGACCGAGGCGGTCGGCGGCATCGCCTCGCGCATCTCGGCCTACCCGCTGGTCCGCCAGGCGCTGGTCGAACGCCAGCGCGCCTTCGCGGCGCAGGAGGGCGGCGCCGTCCTCGACGGCCGCGACATCGGCACGGTGATCGCCCCCGAAGCCGAGGCCAAGCTCTTCGTCACCGCCGCGCCTGAAGTGCGCGCCCGCCGACGCTTCGACGAACTCGTCCGCATGGGCCGCCCCGCCCATTACGAGGACGTCCTCGCCGACATTCGCGCCCGCGACGACCGCGACAGCCACCGCGCCGCCGCGCCGCTGGTTCAGGCCGAGGACGCGGTGCGCATCGACACCAGCGACATGGACGCGGAAGCGGCCATCGCTGCGGCGATCGAGGCGGTGGAAGAGCGGGTCCGGTAAAGGACGGCAGCGAAAAGGCCTGAGAACCACCAGGCGTCACCCCCGGACTTGATCCGGGGTCCATGAACACCGTTCCGTTCTAACTCTCACGGTCCGTGTTCATGGATGCCGGATCAAGTCCGGCATGACGATCATCCACACTCCTCGAAACGCTTACTCGGGAGGGGCAGAATCGCATGCGCGTCGGCGGTACGAAGAGGCCTTCGCACGCCCTCAATCACCAGGGCGTGTCGTTCTTCGGCATGCCGGAGCACTGACCGGTGTTGCAGCCGGAATCGCCATTATGCTGCTGCCGGGCGAGGCCGACCACCTCCTGCTCCTTCTGGTCTTGCCACTGCTGGGCGGTATGGCATTCGCGCACCGCCTGCAGGCGCGAGCCCGTGACGTCGCGGCTGACGCAGATCATCTTGTCGGGATTGTAGCCGGGCTTGCCAAAGCCGGTCTGGACGCCATGGTTGGGCGCGTGGATCGTCGATACTCCGGCGAGCGCGGCTATGATGGGTCCGATCATGAGAGGCTCCCTTCCCGTGCCTCTCGACCATAGCATGGTGCGCCGCGCGCCGCCACGCCCCCTCAGGCGAGCCGCACGAACCGCGCAAAGCCGCCCAGCGCCGCCCGATCGGAGCGGGTCAGCCCGACGCGCAGCGCACACCAGCTGGCCGCGGCCCATAGGAGCAGCAAGGCGGTAAAGCGCGCGGGTCCCCCGAGCAGGTGGACGGCGCCATACATCAGGGCCAGCCCCACGAGCGCCGCGCCAAGCCCCTGGAACAGCTTGTGGTCGAACGGCGTGAGCCCGTCGGAGATGCGCAGCTCGATCGTCGCCGCATAGGCGATGGCGAGGGTGGCGACGCCCACCGCCACCGCCATCCCCTCAGCGCCGTAGCGGGGCACGAGCAATAGGCTCAGCAAGCCCCACACAGCCGCGCCGACGAGACTGTTGACGAGGGGGAGGATGCGGTGGCCGGTCATCTCGACGATGGGAGTCGCAGGCCCGACGATCGCTTCGGCGGCGCGCGCCGTCACCAGGATGACGAGCAGCGGCAAGGCCGCCATCGCCTCGGGCCGATAGATGGAGAGGATGTCCCGTCCCGCAAAGGCGAGGAGGCCGGCGAGCGGCACGACGAGGGCGGTCGAGACGCGACTCGCGAAATGGTAGAGCGGGCCGATGTCGTCGCGGCCGCTTCGCGCCTGGTGCGCGGTGAGCGGCGCCATCACATATTGGAACGCCTGGCGGACCGACAGCGGGAGCGTCGCGATCTTGCGGGCGATCTCGAACAGCCCGGCCGCCGTCGCCCCGCGGGCGCCGGGAATGAGCAGGTTGATGACCAGAGCCGGCGCGTCGACCAGCAGGCGCCGCGATACGTTGGCGGGGAGCAGCGCCAGGCCGGTGACGAGGAGCAGCAGGAAGTGGCGCCGGCCGATCCGCGCGCCGAGCAGCCGCCGCACGTCGTAGAAGCGCGCCAGCAGCGGCACGCACAAGGCCGCCGTAAGGGTCAGCGAGCCGAGATGGGCGAGGACGAGGCCGAGCTGGCCTGCCCCCAGCGCGAAGAAACCGCAGGCGAAGACGATCCGCGCGATCTGCTCCCAGAAGATGCGCAGGCGGATTTCCGGTCCGAACGCCCGCCGCGCCCGCGCCGCCGAGGTCGCCACCTCGACGAAGGTCCACAAAGGCAGCGCCCAGGCGAACAGCCGCACCGCCTGCACCAGCCACAGCCGGTCCGACGGCGCGGCGGAGACGAACCCCGCCACCCATGGCGCCGCGAGGCTGACCGCCAGCGCGACGGCCGCGGCGGGGACGACGGTGACCAGCAGCGCCGCCTTCACCGCCCCGTGCGCGACCTCCTCATCCTCCTGCGGCACGATGCGCTGGAGGGCGGCGGTGAGCGAGAGGTCGACGATGTTCTCGGCAAGGTTGATGGCGCCCCACAGAACCACATAGAGGCCGTAGGTCTCGAGCCCGTAGAGCCAGATGAACAAAGGCTGCGCCACCGCCTCGATGAGGGCGCCGGCACGGGAGAAGGCGACGAGCGCGGCGCCGCGCGCCACCTCGCCGCGGGTGACGTTCGCTTCGCTCACTCCTCCGTCCGGATGAGGACGGTCTCGCCGATCAGGAGGAAGAGGAGGAACGGCGCCCAGGCCGCAACGAGCGGCGGGTAGGCCCCGAAATTACCCATCGCCAACGAGAAATTGTCGGCGACGAAAAAGGCGAAGCCGAGCGCCATGCCGACGACGGCGCGCAGCAGCAGCTGGCCGGAGCGGGCGAGGCCGAAGGCGGCGATGGCGCCGAGCAGCGGCATCAGGATGATCGACAGCGGCTTCGACAATTTATGCCAAAGCCCGGATTCCAGGTCCGCCGTCGGCCGCCCTGACGCCTTGAGCTGCGCGATCGAGTGCCGCAGCGTCGGGAAGGTCTGCTGGTCCGCCTTCACTTTGGCGAGGGTGAATTGCAGCGGCTCGAGCCCCTCCCCCCAATCCATCGTCGAAGCGCGGCTGGTCTGGCCGGTGGTGACGTCGAAGCGGGTGACGTCGTGGAGCAGCCACCCCCTCCCCTTCCGCTCGGCGCGCGGCGCGTTAAGGATCGCCTGCAGCGTCTCGCCGGTGCGGTCGTAGATGGTGACGTTGAAAAGAGCGGTCTGCGCGCCCGCCGCGCGCACCTCACGCGCCAGGACGAGATCCTCGTTGTAGCGCACCCACACGTTGGGCCGGATGCCGGTATCGCGCGGTATCTTCCCATATTCCGCCTCCTGCCAGTCGGCGAGCGTCTCGCTTGCCCGCGTGACGATGCGCTCGTTGAAGGCGAAGCTGACGCCCGCGAGGAGGATGCTGGCGAGGATCAAAGGCGCGATGATCTGGTGCGCGGAGAGGCCGGCGGCCTTCATGCTCACCACCTCGCTATTCTGGTTGAGCGTCGCCAGCGCGATCAACGTGCCGAGCAGCGCCCCGAACGGCAGCACGAAGGCCACGAGCTGCGGCAGGCGCAGCGAGACGTAGCGCCACAGCTCGACGTCGCCATTGCCGGCATGGGCGAAGATCTTGCCGGATTCACTCAGCAGATCGAGCGTCTGGAGGATGACGACCAACGCCGCGATGACGGCGAGCGTCCGCAGCAGGAACATCTTCGCCATGTACCAGGCGAGCTGCCGCGACGGAAAGAAGCTGAGGTTGATCATTGCGCCGGCGCCGCTTCCGCGCCGGCCTCGGCGGCCCGCCCGCGCCGCGAGCGCCGCCCGAGCCGCAGCACCGACCCGATCGCCTTGGCGACTTTGGCGGCGGCGCGGTCGAGGGCGCCGATCGGCTGGCCGCCCGGCTTGTAGGCAAGCGTCCAGTACATCCACAGGATGATGCCCGCGAATATCAGGAACGGCGTCCACAGCGAGATCAGGGGGTTGAGCCGGCCGATCTCGCCCATGCGCAGGCCATATTGGTTTATCTTGTGGTAGACGACGACCATCACGATCGAGATGAATATGCCGAGGCCGGACGTGCTGCGCTTCGGCGGCACCGCCAGCGCCACCGCGAGCATCGGCATCAGCAGCATCATCAAGATTTCGGCCGAGCGGAAATAGAAGTTGGCCAGCGCCGATTCGCGGCGGATCGGATTGGTCTTCGCCGCCTGGCCGAGCTTCAGCAGCTCCGGCAGGGTCAGCTCCTCATTGTCGGCCGCGCCGGTGCCGCCGCGGTGGCGGAAGGCCTCGATCTTCGGCAGGTTCACCGGCAGGTCCTGGATTTTGAAGGCGAGGACTCGCGGCGCCCGGTAGCCGGGCTGGTTGTGGACCAGCCGCCCGTTCGATAGCCGCAGGTTGATCGTGTTAGGGTCTTCGGTGGCGAGGAAGGTGCCGTGGTCGGCGGTGACCGCGATGGTCTTGCCGTCCTTGTTGTCGATCGCGACGAACACGCCGTGGAGCAGCCGCCCCTCCTTCTCGCTGCGCTCCACCCGCATCGTCATATGCTTGCCGAGGCTGGTGAACTCGCCGACCTTGATCGACGCCCCGAGCGCTCCCGATTTCAAGTCGAAGCGGAGATGCTCGTAGCCGTAGCGCGACACCGGCTGCAGGAAGCCGACGACGAACAGGTTGAGGAGCAGGAGCGCGACCGCATACATATACGGCACCTTGAGCAGCCGCGTGTAGCCGAGGCCTACGGCCCGCATCGCGTCGAGCTCGGACGACTGGGCGAGGCGGCGAAAGGCGAGGAGCACGCCGAGCAGCAGCCCGATCGGGATGCCGAGGCCGAGATATTCGGGCAGCAGATTGCCGAGCATCTGCCAGACGACTTTGACGGGCCCGCCCTCGCTGACGACGAAATCGAACAGCTTGAGCATCCGGTCGAGCACCAGCAACATGGCGGCGAGCGTCAGCGTGCCGACCAGCGGCACGATGATCAGCCGCGCAATGTAGCGGTCGATGTCGGAGACGAGGCGCATCCCAGGCACCAAAGTGGCATCTTTCGCCGGTTTTCAAGAGCAATCGCGCCGGAACCCTCCCGCGCGGGGGCCGAAGCGGCGGTGACAGCCCCCAACCGACCCGCTACGAAACCGCCATGACCGATCTTCCCCCAGGCCTCACCATCCGCCCCGTCGAGGACGCCTCCGACCGCAAGGCCTTCGTCGACCTCGCCTTTCGCCTCTATGCGAATGATCCCAGCTGGATCCCGCCGTTGAAGACCGAGGTCCACGGCCTCCTCGATCCGCGCACCAATCCCTGGTTCGAGCATGCCGAGGCCCGCTTGTTCCTCGCCGAGCGCGACGGCAAGCCGGTCGGGCGCATCTCGGCGCAGGTCGACACCCTCGTCCTCGAGCATATGGGCGCGGGAACCGGCCAGTGGGGGATGCTCGAGGCGGAGAGCGAGGAGATCGCCCACGCCCTCATCCACCGCGCCGAATCCTGGCTCCGCGGCCGCGACATGACCCGCTCGATGGGCCCGTTCAGCCTCTCCATCTGGGACGAGCCGGGCCTGCTCATCGAGGGCCACGACCATCCGCCGACGGTGATGATGGGCCATAACAGCCCCGCCTATGAAAGCTGGGTCGTCGCCGCCGGCTACGAAAAGGCCAAGGACCTCTACACCTACGCGCTCGACGTCCGGCAGGATTTCCCGCCGCTCATCCAGCGCATCGTCGCGTCCGGGGAACGCAACCCGCGCATCCGGATTCGCAACGTCAACAAGAAGAAGTTCGACGAGGAAGCCGCCCTTTTGCTCGGCATCCTCAATGACGCATGGTCGGACAATTGGGGCTTCATTCCCCTCACCCCGGCCGAGATCGCCTATGCCGGCAAGAAGCTGAAGCCGATCGTGTTCGAGGATCTCATTCGCGTCGCCGAATATGACGGCGAGCCGGTCGCCTTCATGCTCACCCTCCCCGATCTCAACATCCTGACGAAGGATCTGAACGGCAAGCTCTTCCCGACGGGCTTTGCGAAATTGCTGTGGCGCCTCCACAAGGCGAACTTCGTCGGCGCCCGTGTGCCTTTGATGGGCGTCTTGAAGCGCCTCCACGGCACCCGCCTCGCCAGCCAGCTCGCCTTCATGATGATCGAATATATCCGCCACGCCGGCGTCGGCAAATACGGCATGGAGCGCGGCGAGATCGGCTGGATCCTCGAGGACAACCAGCCGATGCGCTCGATCGCCGACGCGATCGATAGCAAGATCAACAAGGTCTACCGGATCTACGAGAAGCCGCTGTAGCGGCAGGGCGTCACCGCTCCGCGGGCGCTTCGCCGCGCGAGCGGCGGGCGGAGAGGAAGAGGTGCTCGACGAGCACGCTTCCCACCATGACGAGGGTGACCACCCCCAAAGCTTCGGCCATTACGCATACTCCGAAAACGTCCGCTTCCGCCCCGACTCGGGACGGCAACCCTTCTTGCGGCGCGTCGTTATTCGTGCGCCATTGCAACAGGATGACGGCCGATGAAAACCCCTTATCTCAGCTTTGCCGCGCTCGCCGCACTCTTCGTCGCGGGCTGCGGCGGCAACACGAGCCCGGCTGAGAACAGCGCCGGCCAGCTCGATAACGCCGCCGCGCAGAGCAGTCCCGAAGCCGCCAACGTCCTCAAGAACCAGGCGGACCAGATTCGCGCCTCCAACAATTCGGATCCGAACGCGGCGCAGGCGGCGATGCAGGAGGCCGGCAATGTCCAGGCCTCGGCCATCGGGAAGGCGGCGCCCCGCGCGCAGGGCGCGAAGCCGCACCGGCCCGGCGATCCGGTCCCGCCGCCCAAACTTCCGGCAGGGCAGGCGATGCCGGGCAATTCCGGCTCGAACGAGCCCGCCGGCCCGCGCTAGCGCCTAGAGAAAGGCGAGACCGACTTGGCCGCCGCGCACCCAGCGGACGATGCCGGTCCGCGGCGGCTGACCCTCCAGCGCGACGCCGATCGTCTCATCCGGCTCGGGCCGCAGCGCCGTCTCGATGGTGATCCCGCCCTCGGAGGCATTGACCACCTGGACCAGAGCCGGCTTGCCGCGAAACTGGATCGCGGCGCGCTCGACGACGCCCTGGTGACGCGCACTCCGCCGCTGCGCCGCCCGGCGCCGCTCGGCCGCCGCTTCGGCAGGGCTCGCGTGCGGATCGCGCCGGCACTCCACCAGCGACACCGGCGCGAGCGCCGCGCCCGCTTCCGCCGCCCTGACCTTGCTCCTCAGCCTGTGCGCCATCCCGGCCTCCTCCCGAACGGAAGGCTGCCTAGCGTACCCCGGTGAAGGAAGCCTTAGCGCCCGCCGTCCAGTTCCACCCAGGTCGGCGCGTGGTCGCTCGCTTTCTCGCGGCCGCGATAGGCCTTGTCGACGCCGGCATCGAGCAGCCTGTCCGCCGCCAGCGGCGAGAGCAGGAGGTGATCGATCCGGAACCCCGCGTCGCGCTGCCAGGCGCCGGCCGTATAGTCCCAGAAGGTGTAGACCGGCCCGTCCGGATGCCGCGCGCGGATCGCGTCGGTCCAGCCCTGATTGAGGATGGTCCGGAAGGCGGCGCGGCTCTCGGGCTGCATCAACGCGTCGTGCGCCATCGCCCGCGCGGAGAAGACGTCGTCGGGATGATCGGTGGGGATGACGTTCCAGTCGCCCGCCAGCACCGTCGGCTTCTCCTCGGCCAGCAGCTCCAGCGCATGCGCCCGCAGCCGGTCCATCCACGCCAGCTTGTAGGCGAATTTCTCCGTCCCCACCGGATTGCCGTTGGGAAGGTAGATGGAGCCGATCACCACCCCGTCCACCTCGGCCTCGATATAGCGGCTGTGGGTGTCGTCGGGATCGCCCGGCAGGCCGATGCGCCGTACCTCCGGCTTCGGCCCGCCGACCGGCGTCAGGATGGCGACGCCGTTGAAGCCCTTCTGCCCGTGCCACGCCCCGTCATAGCCGGCAGCGCGCAAATCCTCGATCGGGAAAGCCTCGTCGGCGCACTTGATCTCCTGGAGGCAGACCGCATCCGGCTTCTCCTCCGCGAGATATTCGACCAGCCGCGGCAGCCGCGCGCGAACCCCGTTCAGATTGTAGGTGACGATCTTCATGGGGCGAGGGTCTAGCCGCCCCCGGCGGCAGGACGGAAGCCCTATTCCCGCCCGGCCAGCTCCTCGACCGAGCTGGCGAGCTTGCCGCGGCCGGCGAAAATCTCGTCGAGTCGGCGCCGGGCATTGGCATATTCGTCGGCGTAGATACCGCGCGGGCGGGACAGCGCCACTTCCTTCGCCATGGCATCCTTGATCCGGCCCATCGCCTCGTCGTCGAAGATGCCGGCGCGGCGCAGCTCGATGCACATCTGGAGCACCGCCGTCGCGGTGACGTGGGCGCGGACGCCGATAAAATCGAGCTGGTCGTGGAAGCGGCGATCCTCACGTTCCGACATGGGTCACGGGTCCTTCGAGCGGGGAGCCGATCCATAGACCGTGGCGCGCCAAAGGCAATTGCGCCAGGTTAGGGTCCCTAGACGCTGAAGCTCGATCCGCAGCCGCAGCCCGACTGGGCGTTGGGATTCCTGACCTCGAAATGCGCGCCGCCGAGATTGTCGACGAAATCGACCGCGCCGCCCTTCACCAATTCGTGGGTCATCTCGTCGACCACCAAAGTGGCGCCGTCGAAGTCGCCGGAAAGATCCCCCTCCTCCGCCGCGTCGGCGAGGCCGAAGCGGTAGGAGAAGCCGGCGCAGCCGCCGCCCTCGACGGCGAGGCGCAGGATGGCCGGCTTGCCCTGGCGAGACGCGATCGCTGCGACGCGGGCGGCGGCGGCGGGCGTCAAGGCAATGTCGAGGGCTTCGGCCATGCGTTGGAGATAGGCGCGACCAGGTCGGCGGACAAGCGCGTCAGCTGCGCGTGCGGTAGCCGCAGATGATCCCGAACAGGAAGGACATGAACAGGCCGAGCTGGATCTGCCCGCCGCCCGTATCGGACCAGCCGAGCAGCTGCCCGCCAAAGGCGAACAGGCCGATAAACATCATCAATGCGAGACCCATCATGGGGCCGTCTCCCGCTCGTACCCCTCCCATCTCGCAAGCTTTGGTAAATAAAAGATGAAGGCGCGGCCCCCGAGGCAGGGACGCCGCCGTTTGCGATCGCTCAAAATGCGCGGATAACTCTCGTCGATCGCAATCCGGGGGGAAAGGCAAATGAACATTCGATTGCGCGAGCCGATGCTGCTTTTCGTCGCCGGCGCTCTGCTCTACGTCGCCGGCGCGAAAGTCTGGGTGACGATCGTCGGCGAAGATGGGCTCACCGGGTTCGACCTCCTCATCCCGCTCTTCGGCTTGCCCTTCCTGCTGCTGGGCCGGTGCCCGCGGTGGCGCACCGCCCTCTACCTGCTCCTGCTGGTCCCCGCATTCCACTATCTGGCGGTGCTCGCCGCCATCTACAGCCTCGATGGACTGGGCCGGAGCGGCATCCTTCCGCCGGGCGCCGTCGGCGGTGTCATCGGCGCCACCCTCTCCTTTCTCGGGCTCGCGGCCCTGCGCCTCGCCAGACGCCGGACGGCCGTGACGATGGTCGCCGGAGTCGTCGTTCTCACCTTTCTCGGCTATGTCGGAGTTGCCGAAATGGACTTCCTCGAAGGAACTCCTCTGAGCGACTTCGGGGTGCTCCTCTCACTCTATCTACCCTGGCAGCTCACCTTCGGATTCTTCCTCTCCCGAGTGCTTCGCGTGCCGCCGGAGGCCGAAGCCGACACTTGCCCGAATCTGCCCGGAGCGCCATAGCCGCCGCGACCCCAGCCGGAGCAGGACGAGATGAAGACCCGCGTCTACGTCACCTTGAAGAACGGAGTGCTCGACCCGCAGGGGAAGGCGATCCACCATGCGCTCGAGGGGCTCGGCTTCCACGGCGTCAACGACGTGCGCGCCGGCAAGCTGATCGAACTCGATCTTGATCCGTCCGTCGCCGACGCGGATGTCGAGGCGATGTGCCGCAAGCTCCTCGCCAACATCGTCATCGAAAATTTCCGCATCGAGCGCGCCGCGGAGCCTCAGGAGGCGCAGGCGTGAAGAGCGCCGTCATCGTCTTCCCCGGCTCGAACTGCGACCGCGACCTTGCCGTCGCCCTCGAAAAGACCAGCGGGACGGCGCCGATCATGGTCTGGCACCGCGACACCGAGCTTCCGCAAGGTCTCGACCTCGTCTGCCTCCCGGGCGGCTTCTCCTACGGCGACTATCTGCGCTCCGGGGCGATGGCGGCGCGCTCTCCGGTCCTCCGCGCCGTCGCCGAGGCAGCCGACAAGGGCGTCGCCGTCCTCGGCATCTGCAACGGCTTCCAGATCCTCACCGAGGCGGGTCTGCTCCCCGGCGCGCTGATGCGTAACGCCGGCCTCCATTACATCTGCCGGGAAGTGCCGCTGAAGGTCGAGAACGGCGCCTCCGCCTTCACCAGCCGCTACCAGGCGGGCGAGGAAATCGTCATCCCCGTCGCCCACCATGACGGCAATTTCCAGGCCGACGCCGACACGCTCGACCGGCTCGAAGGCGAAGGCCGCGTCGCCTTCCGTTATTCGGATCAATGCAACGGCTCCGCCCGCGACATCGCCGGCATCTTGAACGACAAAGGAAACGTGCTCGGCATGATGCCACACCCCGAGCGCATGTCCGAAGACGCCCACGGCCGCACCGACGGCCGGCGGCTGTTCGAGGGAATTTTGGAGGCGCTCGGCTGACGACGGCGGGCGCCAGCCGCCGAGCCGACTTGTAGGTTTGGCCAAGACCCGCCATGATCCTTTACTTGGCGTGATCTACCGGTCGATTTGAGCCGATCTCGCGCCGGGGGAAGATCGCGATGGCGCAGGACGATCCGGCGGAGGGCGCGGCCGCGCCGACGGAAGCGGCGGCCGCGGGCGCAAGCGGGCGCAGCAGCCGCAATCCGCAGGTGTTCGTGCTCGAACGCGAGCTTGCGGAGGTCCACCTCCTTCTCGACAACGTCTCCGCCAATCCGGCGACAACCGTCTCCGAGCGAACGGTGGAGGCGGGCGGCGACGGCGAGCTGCCGCGCGACTGGCTGGAGCGGATCTGCGATATCACCTGGCCTTCCCAAGGCACCCGCGAGGAGCGCGCCGAGGATGCGGCGTTGCTGATCCGTGCCAAGGACCATTTGAACCGCCTCTCCTATCCCGCCAGCGGCTTCACCATCGCCTTCACCACGCTCGTCACGCAATGCAATCTGAAGCGCGAGCTGCCCGGCGCGGCGCTGCTGCGCGAGCTAGCCAACGTCCAGAGCGCCGACGACAAGGCGGCGGAGGCCGCCGCCGCCGCGGCCGCCTCGGGCGCTGCCTCCCCGACGCGGCGCTCGCTGGCGGAGACTGCCTATCCAGACTTGATGATCAAGGCGCGCCTCTTCGGCCGCTGGATGCGGGGGATCAGCTGGGGGCTGCTCTTCACCCTCGTCGCCGCCTGCCTCCTCTCCTGGTACGTCGCCTACGGCAACGCGCAGCTGGCCGAGCTCAAGACGGTCAACGAGGCGATCGCCGAACTCGACGAGGCGATCGCCAACGAGGAGATCGGCAAGGAGAAGAACGGCGCGACGCCAGCGCCCGTCGCTCACGCGGCGGCGGCCGCCCGCCCGGCTGCTGCCGCCCCGCCTCCTGCCGCCGGCCAAAATGCGGCCGCCGGACAGAGTGCGGCGAGCGGCCAGAATGGGGGCGCCGACACCGGCACCAGCGCGGCCGACGCGAACGGCAAGCTGGAGCCGTTCACCCGCTTTTGCGACCGCGTTCCCTATACCAACGCGGTTCAGGCCCAGACCTGCGCGGCGCGACAGGAGCGGCTCTACGACCGCGACCGGGTGAAGCGCCGCCTGCGGCAGTGGATCAGCTGGCCCTTCTCTCGCTGCGCGAGTCCGTGCGGGGCGCAGGCCGGCGCGGCGCCGCCGGCGCCGGGGACGAGCGACTACCAGACCGACGACGCCCCGGCCCAGGCCTCGCTGCGCGCCAACATCGTCGGCTCGGCCGTGCTTCCTTTCTTCTACGGGCTGCTCGGCGCCGCCGCGGCGGTGATCCGCACCATCTCGAAGAAAATCAGGACCAGCCTGCTCAGCCCACGCGACCTGACCTTGTCGCTGCAGCAGCTCGCACTCGGTGCCGTCACCGGGGCATGCATTGGCCTTTTCATCTCCAGCCCGGGCAAGGCGGGAGGCGGAGCGGGGTTGCTGGACCCGGTCGGACTCTCGGGCCCGGCCATCTCGTTCATCGCCGGCTTTGGCGTCGAGGCGGTGTTCCAGGCACTGGAGGAGCTGATCAAACGGATCTTCAACGTCAACCCGAACGCCGCTGGGCCGGCCGCGGCGATGCCGGCCCGTACAATGGTCGTGCGGGGAGACAGGACGCCCCCGCCGTCGCCCGCACCCAAGCCAACGCCGACGCCGAGCCCGACGCCGCCGAAGGACCCGGCCGAGCCGGAGGGCGGGACCGCCGCGACCTAGCGGCGCGTCTTCCCACGACGGCGCCGGGCTGACATGGTGGGGCCATGGCCAAGCTCATCGCCCTCCTCGCCTTGCTCGTCCCCAGCCTCGCCCTCGCCCAGCCGCCGGCGCCGCGCAGCTTCCCGCTGTGGCCGGACTGGGCCCTCGCCGCAGATCCGCGCCGCGGCGAGCCGGAGGTGGCGAAGGACTATTGGGTCCGCAACGTCCACAATCCCTCGATCACCGTCTTCCAGCCCGATCCGCGGCACAGGAACGGCGCGGCGATCGTCGTCTTTCCCGGCGGCGGCCACAAGATCATCGTCTGGACCACCGAAGGCACAAAGGTCGGCGAGGCACTGACCCGCTACGGCCTCACGGTGTTCGTCGTGAAATACCGCCTCGCCAACGACGAAGGCTCGAAGTTCCAGGTCGACCGCGAGGCGGCCTGGGATGCCCGCCGGGCGGTGCAATGGGTGCGGGCTCATGCCGACGAGTTCGGCGTCGATCCGGCGCGGGTCGGGGCGATGGGCTTTTCGGCCGGCGGCGAGCTCGTCTCGCTGATCGCCGACAACCCCGAGCCGCCGGACCCGCTGGCGGCGGTCGCGAGCCGCATGGCACCGGACGCGGTGGGCCGCCAGAGCGCCCGGCCCAATTTCCAGATCCTCGTCTTTCCCGGCCCGCACGGCATCCCCGGCGCCGCGATCGCGAAGGCGCCGCCTGCCTTCATCGTCGCGGGCTCGCGCGACGAATGCTGCGCGGCGCCCGCGGTCGCCCTCTACGAACAGCTCCGCAAGGCCGGCGTCTCAGCCGAGCTCCACATGTATGCGGAAGGCCAGCACGCCTTCAACCTCGACGAGTCGGACCGCATCTCGATCCTCCACTGGCCCGACCGTCTGGCGGATTGGCTGGCCGACGGGGGGTGGCTGGATGCGCGACGCGGGGACAGCCTGGCTGTCCCCGTTCCAACCGCTCGAATGGGGACAGTCAGATAGACTGTCCCCTGCTCCTACTTCGCCGTCCCAGGCTCCGCCTGCTGGCGATGCAGCACCGCCGTCGCCGACTCCGGCAGCACGCCGGAGGCCAGCACCTGGGCCTTGTTCATGAGGCCGTGGACGACCGATTCCTTGCCCTTCATCATCGCGTCCCAACCGGTGCGGGCGACGTCGGCGGGGTCGTCCTTCTTGGACGTGCCGACCTTCGTGTCCATCATGTCGGCGCGCTCGAAAAACTCGGTGTCGGTGGCACCGGGTTTAAGGCAGGTGACGGTGACGCCGGTCTCCTTCAGCTCGTTGCCGAGCGCGGCGGCGAAGCTGTCCACGAACGCCTTGGAGCCATTGTAGACCGCCTGATAGGCCCCCGCGAGATGCCCAGCGATCGACCCGGTGAACAGGATCCGCCCTTCGCCCCGCGCCGCCATCTTCTGCGCGATCGGCTGGACCAGCAGCAAGGTGCCGGTGATGTTGGTGTCGATGACGTGCCGCCATTCGCGCGGATCCTGGCCAAGGAACGCCCGGCCGAGACCGTGGCCGGCATTGGCAAGGAGCAGGTCGACCTGCCGCCCGCCCACCGTCTGGAGGAGCCGATTGACCCCCTCCTCGGTGGAGAGGTCCGCCTCGACCGACTGCACCTCGACGCCCATGTTGCGGAACGCGGAGGAGGCGTCGACCAGCGGCTCGTCGGCGGCGACGAGGAGGTCGTACCCCTCCTGCGCGGCGATCTTCGCGAGCTCGTAGCCGATGCCGCTCGAGGCGCCGGTGACGATGGCGAACTTACGCTGGCTCATGCTGCTTCTCCTGGTTGGCTGTATCGTTGGCGACATGCTTCACGCCCTCCATGCCGGGGCGGAGCACGATCTTGGTGTAGCTGTCCTGCTCGTCGTGCCAGTGCCGGTACATGTCCGGCCCGTTCTCGAGGCTGGCGTGGTGCGAGACGAGGAAGGTGGTGTCGATCTTCCCCTCCTCGATCATCGCGAGCAGGGTCTTGGTATATTTCTGGACGTGGGTCTGGCCCGTCTTCATCGTCAGCCCCTTCTCCATGAAGGCGCCGATCGGGAATTTGTCGGCCATGCCGCCATAGACGCCGGGTACCGACACGCGGCCGCCCTTCCGGCAGGCGAGGATCGCCTGGCGCAGCGCGGCGGGACGATCGGTGCCGAGGAAGGTGTGGGCCTTCACCGTGTCGGCGATATTGTCGATGGCGAGGCCGTGCGCCTCCATGCCGACACAGTCGATGCAGGCGTCGGGGCCGATGCCGCCGGTCATCTCCCACAGTGCATCGCGCACATCGGCCTCGCGGAAGTTCAGCACCTCGGCGCCGAGGCCCTTGGCCAGTTCCAGCCGGTGCGGGAAATGATCGATGGCAATGACCCGGTGCGCGCCCATGATCAGCGCCGACTGGATCGCGAACAGCCCGACCGGCCCACAGCCCCACACCGCCACCGTGTCGCCCGGCTCGATCTCGGCCTGCTCGGCGGCCATGTAGCCGGTCGGGAAGACGTCCGACAGGAACAGCACCTTCTCGTCGGGCATGCCGTCGGGGATCTTGACCGGGCCGACGTCGGCGTAGGGGACGCGCAGGTACTGCGCCTGGCCGCCGGCGAAGCCGCCGAGCATGTGCGAGTAGCCGAACAGCGCCGCGGGCGACTGGCCCATCACCTTCTTCGCGATCTCGGCGTTGGGGTTGGACGTGTCGCACAGCGAGAACATCTGCCGCTGGCAGAACCAGCAGTTGCCGCAGGAGATGGTGAACGGCACGACGACGCGGTCGCCCTTCTTGAGCTTCTTGACCTCCTTGCCGGCCTCGACGACGACGCCCATCGGCTCGTGGCCGACGACGTCGCCCTCCTGCATCGTCGGCATGAAGCCGTCGTACAGGTGCAGGTCGGAGCCGCAGATGGCGGTCGAGGTGACGCGGATGAGGACGTCCGTGGGGTCGGCGATCCTGGGGTCGGGGACGGTATCGACGCGCAC
>NZ_DASWQI010000054.1:0-52943 GCF_036403745.1 Allosphingosinicella sp. | reverse complement strand
GTTCGGGCACAGCGATCAGGTCGCGCTGCATCAGGCGGCCGGCGGACTCTTCCGGATAGCTCAGCGCCTCTTCGACCGCGGCCCGGTCGTCGGGCTCCATCGCACGGAGAACGGCTCGCTGATCCTCCTCGTCGAGGTCCTCGATCATCGCCACCGCGTCGTCGGTCTCGAGCTGGCCGGCGATATCCGCGACCTGCTGCGGCTCCATCTCGTCGAGCAGGCCCTCGCGGACCCAGTCGTTCATCTCCGCCAGCACGTCCGCGAGGCGCTGCTCGACGCGCTCGAGCCCGAGCAGGTCGCCGATCTCGCCGGGCAGATGGAAACCGACGACGCGGTCGCCATCCTCGAGGACCTCGAGGAGGACGAGCAGCGCGCCGTGCTGCGCGCGATGGAGCCCGACGACCGCGCGGCGATCGAGGAAGCGCTCACTTACCCGGAGGAGTCCGCGGGCCGGCTGATGCAGCGCGACCTGATCGCGGTGCCCGAACATTGGTCCGTCGGCCAGGTCATCGACTATCTGCGCGCCGGCGACGACCTCACCAGCGATTTCTGGGAAGTGTTCGTCGTCGATCCGCAGCACCATCCGGTCGGCACCTGCATGCTGAGCTGGATCCTGCGCGCCCGCCGCAACGTCCGCGTCGCCGACGTGATGAAGCGCGAGCAGACCCTGATCCCGGTCGACATGGACCAGGAGGAAGTGGCGCTGCGCTTCCAGAAATATGCGCTGATCTCGGCCGCGGTGGTCGACCGGTCCGGCCGGCTGGTCGGCATGATCACCGTCGACGACGTCGTCCACATCATCCAGGAGGAAGCCAGCGAGGACATCCTCCGGCTCTCCGGCGCGGGCGAGGGCGACATCAACCAGCCGATCGGCATGACCGTCCGCACGCGGCTGCTGTGGCTCCTGGTCAACCTTCCGACGGCGATGCTCGCGGCCACGGTCGTAGGCCTGTTCGAGGGCGAGATCGCGCGCTTCGCATTGCTCGCCGCCCTCATGGGCATCGTCACCGGCATGGGCGGCAATGCCGGGACCCAGACGCTGGCGGTGATCGTGCGGGCGCTCGCCACCAACCAGCTGACAAGCTCGAACACGATGCGCATGATTGCGCGCGAGTTCCGGATCGCCGGCACCAACGGCCTCGCCCTCGGCCTGCTCATCGGCTGTGGCGCTTACCTGTTCTACGGACGGGCCGACCTCGCCTTGGTCTTCGGCCTCGCCATCCTGATCAACAACCTCGTCGCGGGCCTCGCCGGCATCCTCGTCCCGGTGACCCTGGAAAAGAGCGGGATCGATCCCGCCATCTCCTCGGCGGTGTTCGTGACGATGATGACGGACTGCTTCGGCTTCTTCTCGTTCCTGGGGCTCGCCACCCTGTTCCGGCTGCACGGCTAAACCGTTGATCCGGAGAGAAAGCTGCGGCATCGAGGGACCGCAATGTCCCGCCTCAGCATCTCAAAGGTCGCCGTCGGCTGCGCCAGCCTCGACGCGCTCGAGACCCGCCAGGCCGCCCGTGCCGCCGGGGGCGAGGTGCCGCTCGTCACACGGTTCATGCCCAAGCGCGCCGAAGAGCTGGTCGGCGGCTCGATCTACTGGATCCTGAAGCACCGCATCCAGGCCCGCCAGACCATCCTCGGCTTCACGGCGCGCGAGGAGGACCGCAAGACCATCATCCGCCTCGCGCCCGAACTGGTGCCGGTGCTCCCCGTCCCCCGCCGCGCCCACCAGGGCTGGCGCTATCTGGCGGCGGAGGATTGCCCGGTGGACCTTGGCGGCGTCGGCGGTTCAATGGTCCTACCGGCGAAGCTGCTTGGCGAGCTGACGGCGCTGCTCCTGATCTGACCTAGTGCCCCGCGCAGCGGACTTGGCCGGCGCCGGTGGCGGTGACGGTGCAGGCGGGGGATCCGCCGACCTCGACGTTGCCGGAGCCGCCGGACTTCACCTTGGCCGTCCGCCGCGCGGCGATGGCGATCGTGCCGGCCGTTTCCGCATTGAGCACCAGATCCTCGGCAACGAGGCCTGCGGCGGCGAGGTCCGCGCTGCCCTGGACGGTGGCCCTGACCTGCTTGGCGGCACCCGCGGCGGCGATGCGACCGGAGCCGATCACGCCGACATTCAACACGTCCGCATCGATGCGGCCGATTTCGATCCGGCCGCTGCCGGACAGCGAAACGTCTGCGCGCAGGCCGCGCAGGCGGTCGATCCGGAGCGTGCTGGCGCCGATCACCGTCGCCAGGCGAAGATCTCGGGTCGAGACGGCGATCTTCACCGGCCCCGCATTGCCGCCCGGATAGCCGCCCCAGGCGGAGCGGTTGGGATGGATGCGTAAGAGGCCGCTCTGGACCTCCACCGTCACCCGTTCCAGCGCCGCCTCCGAGCCGATGCCGCGCGCCGCCGATGCGCCGCCGGTGACCAAGGTGACCTCATAGGGGCCCTCGATCTGGACGCGGTCGAAATCGGTGACGGGATAGCTCCGCTCGGCGGCGGCGGCGGGCGCCGCGGCGGTGAGGAGGAGGGCGAAGAGGGCGATCCGGGTCATGGCGCCACCATGCCCGGACAAGGTTAACGCGCCCTCAAGGCCCATCCGCCTCGGGACGCTCAGCCGCAGTGGACGTCGCCGGAGCCCGCCTTGTGGATCTGGCAATTGGTGGTGCCGGCAACGTGGACGTCGCCCGATCCCATGATGGTGATGTCGGCGCTCTGCGTCACGCGGAGCTGGGCGCCGCCGGAGCCCATGATGGAGATGCTGGCGGTGCCGGCCTCCAAGCCGCCGGTGCGCATGTCGCCCGAGCCGGCGGTCGAGAGGTTCGCCTTGCCGACCTTGCCGGCCGCTTTGACGTCGCCGGAGCCTGCGATCGAGAAGCGCGCCTCGCCGACTTCGAGATGATCGACGGCGATGTCGCCCGATCCGGCGATCGACCCCTCGAAGCTGGGCCCGCCGACCTTGTCGATGTGGATGTCGCCGGAGCCGGCGAGCGACGCACCGGCGAGCGACGGCACCGTGACGGTGATGCGGATGCGGCGGTGGTGGCCCCAGCCGAAGCTCCAGCCGGAGCTCTTGCGGCCGATGTTGAGCGAGCCGTTGACGACCTGGATGTCGAGATCGTCCAGCGCCTTCTTGTCGCCCTCGGCATGAACCGAAGGCGCGCCGCCGACCCGGACGACCACTTCGGAGGAGCCGGCGGCATTGATCTTCTGGAAGGCGCCGACCTGAAAGTCGCGCGCGGCCTGCTGGCCGGAGCCCTGCCCGAAGGCGACATTGCAGCCGCCGAGCAGCAGCACCGGCAGCAGGATCATGGCCTTGTGCATCACGTCTCTCCCAAGTGTGTTGGAGAGATAATACAGTGGTTGTAACGGGTGCGCAAGGGGGTGGTGCTAGGGAGGTGCAGGCGCTCCCTCCGTCATCCCGGCCAAAGCCGGGATCTCGTGGGGTGAAGGGCGCCGGCTCGGGTTCCGCGCCTCCTTCGCGTGGAGATCCCGGCTTTCGCCGGGATGACGGGGAGGAGGAATCCTCGCTCTCGGGTCCCCGGCGCGGGGCACGCAACGAAAAGGGCGGCCCCGTTTCCGGGAGCCGCCCTCGTTCAAACCGCCACGCCAAAGGCGAAGGGGTCAGGCCGTCGCCTTTTCCCTATTGTAGATGGCGGCGGCCTTGTTGAGGATCTCGAGAATCTTGACCAGCGCGGTGGGCTCGTCGACCTGCTCCATCGCGGCAAGCTCGCGGGCGAGCCGGCTCGAGGCGGCTTCGAAGATCTGACGCTCCGAGTAGCTCTGCTCGGGCTGGTCGTCGGCGCGGAACAGGTCGCGGGTCACCTCGGCAATCGACACGAGGTCGCCCGAATTGATCTTCGCCTCATATTCCTGGGCGCGGCGCGACCACATGGTGCGCTTCACCTTCGGCTTGCCCTTCAGGCAGGCGAGCGCCTCCTGCATCGTCTTGTCGGACGACAGCTTGCGCATGCCGACGCTCTCGGCCTTGTTGGTCGGGACGCGGAGAGTCATCTTCTCCTTCTCGAACCGCAGGACGTAAAGTTCGAGCTGCATGCCCGCAATGTCGGTGCTCTGGAGTTCGATGACACGGCCGACGCCGTGCTTGGGGTAAACGACATAATCGCCAACGTCGAAGCTCAACGCTTTCGCTGCCATGTAATTTAGACCTTCCTATGGAGTCAGCCGCCCAACGCGCCCGCTCAGCCGCCCCCGATACGGCGTGAGCTGCGGCGATGTGCGGCGAGTCTTCGTGGACCACCTGATGGCGGATGCGCGACGCATCCGCTGCGATGGGTCTCATATAACCGAAAAAGTCCGGAAATGCTACCCTTTCGGATGAAGTGGGGCGTCATGGCGGCAAAAGGGAGTGGGATGGCCCGGACTCACCTCAGCCAAGACTAGTCTTCACCCCGGACTTGATCCGGGGTCCATGAACACGGACGGTTCGAGATTCCACAGGAGGTGTTCATGGACGCCGGACCTAGTCCCGGCTACGTCTGCTCGACCGCTGCGGCCACGGGGAGAGGCTAGGCCCTTAGTCCCCCTGGCCGGGCTCCGCCGAGAAATATTTGTCGAACTTGCCATCCTCGCCCTTGTGCTCGTCGGCATCGGCGGGGGATTCGCGCTTGCGGGTGATGTTCGGCCACTCCGCCGAGTAAGTGGCGTTGACCTCCAGCCACCTTTCGAGGCCGTTCTCGGTGTCGGGCAGGATCGCCTCGGCCGGGCATTCGGGCTCGCAGACGCCGCAGTCGATGCACTCGCTGGGGTTGATGACGAGCATGTTGTCGCCCTCGTAGAAGCAATCGACCGGGCACACTTCCACGCAGTCCATATATTTGCAGCGGATGCAGGCTTCGGTGACGACGTAGGTCATGGGCTTCTCCCTGGGCGCACGATTCCCTAGTCGCCGCTCTCGCCGCTCGTCAACACGCCGCGGCGCGCCGGGCTCCCGCGGGGGGTCAGGGGGCGAGGGTCGGCGCGGTGTTGGGCGCCCCCGCTTCTTCCGCGCCGCCGTCCTCCGGGAGGATCTCGCCGTCGAGCGCCAGCGGCGTGCCGATCCACATCCCGTCGTCGAGATGGTCGCGGCGCATGTTGCGTGTGTTGGGGTGGATCAGCACCGACAGGCCGCCGGCGTTCAGCATCAGCCAGGGCACGAAGCTTGCGAACAGCCCCGTTTCGAACGCGACCTGGTACATGGCGCGGCTGTGCGGGCCGACGGGCCGGTCCCACACGGTCCCGAGGCGGACGGCGAAGCGGTCGGCGATGGCGGCGCGAAGGGCGAGCGCTTGGCTCCGCTCAGAGTCCGCCTCGAAATAGATGTGGGCGTGGTAGCTCGCGATCTCGGCGACGGGCCTGACCGCGACGGCGTTCACTTGATCCAGCTCGCCCAGAAGGCCGAGGCGATCGTCGCGAGGCTGCCCAGCAGCACGAAGATTCCAACGTAGATCGGCCATCGCGGCCTGTCCTGCCTGTGCTCCGGTCTCTGCTCGTCCATATGTCGGCTCCTCGCTCAGACGGCCGGGTAGCGCAGCCGCCCGAGGAAGCGGCTGAGGGAGGGAAGGCGCTCGCGATTGCCGCGCCACTGCGCCTTGGTCTTCTCGAAGCGCATCACCTCGTCGATGCGGCGGTTGAGGAAGGCGCGGGTCAAAGCGAGGTCGTCGCTGTCGTCGTCGAGGAAGACGAGCGTGCTGGCGCCGTAGACGCCCATCAGGATGGCGCGCTTGGAATAATGGTTGAAGTCGGTGGCGCGGTCGCCGGCGAGGCGCCACATCCGGTCGGCGGCGCGCCAGGCCAAGCGGGCGGCGAGCGGCAGATTCTGCGGCTGGGCGAGGATCGCCAGCGCCCGGCGCAGCGCCTCGCGGTCCGGCTTCATCGCCTCGATCCGGTGCATGACGAGGCTGCGGATGCGGTCGCGGATCTTCATCGCCTCGATCCGCTCGAGCGGGAAGGCGAGCGCCATGTCGCGGTCGATCGCGTCGAACCATGCGTCGATCATCTCCGGCGCGCCGCGCGGGAAGCAGAGCCGGGCGCGGGGCGCGGGGACGCCGACCTCAGCCGCCGCTATCGCCAGCGCGGCATCGCTCCAGCCGTCGAACGCCGCATTGGGGGCGATATGGGGCGCGAGGGCGAGGCGGAGCTCGTCCAAAGTCATGTCCTGGGGCGTCGACACCGGCATCGCCCTCACAAATGATCCTCTGGGGGTATGGATGCAAGCGCGGCCTTCCGTTCCGGGAGGCGGATCAGCACCAGGGCGACCCCGATGAGGGCGGCGCCGGCCCAGTCGGCGGGGCTCAGGCGCTCGCCATAGACGAGGCTGCCGATCAGCGCCCCCGCCGCCGGCTGGGCCAGGAGGCCGAGGCCGACCACCACCGGCGAGAGATAGCCGACCGCGTAGACGAGCAGCCCCTGGCCGATCACCTGGCTGCCGAAGGAGAGGATGAGCAGGGGCGTCCAGTCGTCCGGCATGACCTGCTGCCCCAGCAGATTGGCGAAGACCAGGAGGGGGATGGCGCCCGAGGCGGTGGCGACGGCGAGAACCGGCATCGGCGCCATCGTCCGCCGCGCCTTGTCCACGACGACGAGATAGCCGGTGTAGAGCAGGCCGGCGAGGAGAGTGAAGAGGTCGCCGGTGAAGTTCTTGGGCGACATTTCGTAGCTCGATCCCATCAGCAGCCCGGTCCCTGCCGCGGCGCAGGCGAGAGCCAGCGCCTGCACCTTGCGCGGCAGGCGGCGGAGCAGGACGAACCCGTAGATCACCAGGATGAAGCTCGAGGCATTGCCGAACAGGCTGGCGTTGGCGAGCTTGGTCATGCCTATGCCGACATGCCAGGCGGCGAGGTCCGAGGCGAAGAACAGGCCGCCGATGGCGAGGCTGGCGAGCAGCGCGCCCGAGGGCGCCGGCTGCCCCCGCTGCTGGCGCCAGGCGAAAAGGGCGAGGAACGGGATCGCCAGCGCCAGCCGCCAAAAGCCGGAGGCGACCGGCCCGACGTCGGCGAGCCGCACCATCCACGGCCCGACCGCAAGGATTAGGTTGCCGATGATCAGGGCGGGAAAGGCGAAGCGGCCGGAGGTGCTGGGGGAGACGGCGGACATGGCCGCGCCCGTGCGGGAGGCACGGTCCCTCGTCAAGCGAGGCATGCGGCTGGACGCCGCCGCCTCGAGCCCCCATCTGGCGCGCTTATGAGTTTCGCTTTCCTTGCCGCCCTCGCGGCCGTCGCACAGCACCAGGACCATGGCGGCATGCAGATGCCCATGCCGCCCCCGGCGCCTGCCCAGCCGGCGCCTGCGACCACCGCCCCGCCTGCCCCTCCCGCGCCCGCGACCCCCGCTCCGTCTGCCCCTCCGGTCGCACCAGACCATCGCGGCATGGACATGGCCGGCATGGACCATGGCGCCGGGGCGCAGCCGATGCCCGCCGCGCTCGGGTCTTACCCCATGACGCGCGAGGCCTCGGGAACGGCGTGGCAGCCGGACGTGTCGGAGCACCAGGGCCTCCACGTCATGACCGGCCGCTGGATGCTGATGGCTCACGCCGTGCTGAACGGCGTCTGGGACCGCCAGGAGGGGCCGCGCGGGGACGACAAGGTCTTCGTCTCCGGCATGGCGATGGGTTCGGCGCGGCGCGTGCTGGGGCCCGGCACCATCCAGTTCCGGGCCATGCTGAGCCCCGACCCGCTGATGGGCGCGCGCGGCTATCCGCTGCTGCTCGCCTCGGGGGAAACGGCGAACGGCGTCACCCCGCTGATCGACCGGCAGCATCCGCACGATTCTTTCATGGAGCTGTCGGCGAGCTATTCCGTCGCGCTTTCCGATCGAGCCAGCGCCTTCGTCTACGGAGGGCTCCCCGGCGAGCCTGCCTTCGGGCCGCCGGCCTTCATGCACCGCCTCTCGATCCTCGATTCGCCCGAAGCGCCGATCAGCCATCACTGGCTCGATTCGACCCACATCAGTTTCGGCGTCGTCACCGGCGGCCTCGTGCTCGGAAACGTGAAGGTCGAAGGCTCCCGCTTCAACGGCCGGGAGCCCGACCAGCATCGCTGGAACATCGAGACCGGGCCGCTCGACTCCACCGCCCTGCGCGTCTCCTGGAACCCCGCCCCCACTCTTTCCCTGCAGGCAAGCTGGGGGCATTTCGTCAGCCCGGAGCAGCTGGAGCCGGGCGCGAACCAGGAGCGCTGGTCCGCCAGCGCGATCTACACACACCCGCTCGCCAACGGCTGGTGGTCGACCACCCTCGCCTGGGGCCGCCGCACGTCGGAAGGCCGCAGCCTCGACGCCTATGTCCTCGAAAGCGCCGTCCGGCAGGGCCTGTGGACCCTCTTCGCCCGCGCCGAGCGGACGGACAATGACGAGCTCGTCCCGGCCCTCGGCCATCACGGCCCGGCCTACACCGTCGGCAAGGCCTCGATCGGCGCCGTCCGCGATTTCCGGGTCGCGCCGCACCTTGCCCTCGGCCTCGGCGGCCTCGCCGCGCTGAACTTCGTGCCGCGGCCGCTCGATGCCTCCTACGGCGGCGGCGCCAAGGGGTTCATGGCGTTCGTCCGCCTGAAGCTGGACTGAGGAACCGCCGCCGCGCGGGAGCGGTTGAAGCCTCGAATACGCGACACGAGGCCCATCATGAGCAAGAACCAGCACAATCCCGATACGGACGATCGTCCGCTCAACCAGAACAACCAGATGTCCGACGATCCGCGCGACGGCAGCCGCAACTCCTCCACCCTCGGCCGCGACGGCGGCGCAACGGCGGCGGAGAAGAAGCCGAAGCACGACCGCCAGGACCAGTCCGCCATCGAAGCCTTCGGCCAGGAAGGCGCCGGCATCGCCCCTAAGGAGTGAGCGAGATGAGCGACACCGACACCCGCACCGACGCCCCCGCCCCGGAAGCACAGGTCGACGGCGATCCGCTGATCACCCAGGTCCATCTCGACGACCAGCCCGGCCACGAATCGCAGCTCGAGCCGAAGCCCGAATGGGCGCCGCGCTACCCCGGCTCGGGCCGCCTCCAGGGCAAGGTCGCTCTGATCACCGGCGCCGACAGCGGCATCGGCCGCGCCGTCGCCGCCCTCTTCGCGCGCGAAGGGGCGGACGTCGCCATCCTCTACCTTTGCGAGCATGACGACGCCCGCAAGACGCAGGAGATCGTCGAGGCCGAGGGCCGCCGCGCCATCGCCATCGCAGGCGACGTCGGCGACAAAGCGTTCTGCGAGCGCGCGGTCGAGGAGGCGGTTCAGCGGCTTGGGGGGCTCAACGTGCTCGTCAACAACGCCGGCGAGCAGCATTGGGCGAAGGAGATCGGCGACATTTCCGAGGAGCAGCTCCGCCGCACCTTCCAGACCAACTTCTTCGGCTATTTCTTCATGGTCCAGGCCGCCCGCCCGCACCTCAAGAAAGGCGATGCGATCGTCAACACGACGTCGGTGACCATGTACCAGGGCGCCGGCATCCTCCTCGATTACGCCTCGACCAAGGGCGCCATCACCGCCTTCACCCGCTCCCTCTCCGAAAATCTGATCGAAGACGGCATCCGCGTGAACGCCGTGGCGCCGGGTCCGATCTGGACGCCGCTCAACCCGTCCGGCGGCCAGCCCAAGGAGAAGCTGCCGGACTTCGGCAAGGACGTCTCGATGGGCCGCCCAGGCCAACCGAACGAGGTCGCGCCGTCCTTCCTGTTCCTGGCGTGCGAGGATTCGAGCTACATGTCCGGCCAGGTCCTCCACCCGAACGGCGGCGAGGTGGTGAACGGCTGAAGGGGCTCAGAGCCCTTTCGACATTGCCTTGATCGTCTTGGCGTTGGCCCGCGGCGCGGCGAGCACGGCGTCGAGCACCGCGATGCGGGCGGCGCAGCGCTCCTCCGCGCCGCCCTTGCCGACGATCGCCGCGCGGAAGGCGGCAAGGGAGAGGCCGGAGCGGCTCCGCGCCGCCGTCACGACCGGGGCGGACAGCATGTAGCGGATGGTGGACGGCCCCGGCGGGGCCTCGGTGGTTGCCGAGAGCATGGCGTCGGCGCGTAAGTGCGTGTCGCGGGCGTAGAGGTCTTCCGGAAACTTGGGGTGGGAGCCGCCAGCCTCATAGTCGCCGCAGGCGACCGGCGAGCGCGTTCGCAGCCAGCGCAATTTGTCGGCCTCCAGCGCCCAGTAGCGCGTCTGCAATTCCATCGTGCCGGTGCTCAGCCCCGCGCGCATGCGGGAGAGGAGGAAGTCCCGCTCGCGCTCGCGCAGCCCGTCGCTGTCGTCGCCGCGCGCCCTGGCGTCGGACCAGTCGGCGCGCAGGCGGTCCGCCAGATTGGGATTGTCCCGCTCCACCTCTTCGAAGGTCATGCCGGGAACCACCGCCTGGATCGCCGGGCGCAGGTCCGCGGCAGGGTCCGAATAAGCGGCGGGATAGGGCATCGTCACGGGCGCGGGATCGTGGGTGCCGAAGACCGGCGTCAGGATCCTCAGCGCGAGGAAGGCGATCCACAGCAGGCTGATGCCGCCGGCAATCGGCCAGCCGCGATTGTGGCGCTCTTCCCACAACGCGACACGGTAGGGGTCGAGCGACTGCTCCGCCGTCGGCGCCTGGGTGCGGATGTGGCCGAGGAGGGCACGGACCGTGCTCGACAGTGTGAATCGTTCGAGACCCAGCTTCGGCTTGCCGGATTCCAGATCGCGCCAGGCCTTGTGATAGGGATGGCTCGGGCTCTGCACCTGGTCGATGAAGCGCAGCGCCCCGAGCCGCTGGACGATGGCGACGATTTCGGCCGGCTGGTCATATTCGGTCCACCGCTCCTCCCAGTGGAAAGCGGCGGCGAGCGGCACAAGCATCGGGTCCGAGCGCGGAATGGCGGCGGCGGCGGTGCCCGCGAGCCACCGCTCGATGCCCGCCGCAGCGTCGATCTGCTCGAGGATCGGATCCGCGAGAATTTCCTCCGTCAATTGGAACAGGCGGTCCGGCGCGTCGGCGGCATCGCCTTCCTCGGAGAAGAGCAGCCGTTCGACCTCCTGGAAACGGCCGGCGCGTTCGGCGGCCTCCTCATCCACGGCTGAGTCGGGGAGCGGCTCCGGCAGAGGTAAAGGCGCCGACGCGTCGAGCATGTCGAAGTCGTCCCAGTCGGAGTCCGGCGTCCATTCCTCTCCCGCGCCGCCCTTATGGGCGACAGGTTCGGCTGGGGTCTCGTCGGCCTCTCCACCGCCCGACGCCGCGGCGTAAGCGGCGTGGGCGAGGGCGGCGTCGCGGGCGGCGCGCAGGGCGGCGAACGCCTGGGCATCGCCGTCGGCATCGGTGGCGCGGAGCTTATCGGCGTAGGCGCGGCGGATGACGCCGACATCGTCGGTCGGCTCGATGCCCAGCCGCTGCCAGATGGTGTGGCCCCTCACAGGAAGCGCTCGCCTTCGATCTCGTCGAGGGCGCGCTCCAATTCGGCGCGATAGGTTTCGATGCCGCGCGGGTCCTGGCGCTGGAGGACGGTCTCGAAACTGTCGATCAGCCGCCCGACGAAATCGCGCCGGTCGCCGAGCAAAGATTCGTAGCAGCGCTCGGCGCGGGCGAGGGCGGCGGCGTTCGGGGCCGCCTCGCGCGGGTGGACTTTGAGCGCGGCGAGCACCTCGCGCCGATTCGCGACGTCGGCGTCGGACGGGGCATCCTTGTCGTCGCAGATCAGCAGCTGCTTGGCGACGCCGGTCGAGGGGATGGTGACGTCGACCTCGAGCAAGCCGCTGACATCGTAGCTGAAGCGGCAATCGACCTGCACCTCGCCCGCCGGGCGCGGCGGCACCGGCACGGTCATTTCGCCGAGCTTCACATTCCCCGCCACGTGCCGCGCCTCGCCCTGGTAGATGCCGAAGCGGACGCGGCGCTGGTTGTCGGCCATGGTCGAGAAGCTGTGGATGCGGCTGGCGGGAATGACCGTGTTGCGCTCGATGATCGGCGCGAACAGGCCGGTGTGGAGAACGCCGAACTGGTCGCGCTCGGCGACATCGACGCCCAGCGTGAAGGGGCAGACGTCGGTGAGGCGGATCTCGTCGAGCGCGGCGTCGCGCATCTTCAGCCCCGCCTGGATCGCGGCGCCCAGCGCAACGGCATGGTCGGGGTGGACGGTCCCGGCCGGGAAGCGGCCGAACATGCGGGTGACGGCGCGGCGGACGACCGGCATGCGGGTGGCGCCGCCGACAAGGACGATCTCGCTCAGATCCTCGCTGCGGATGCCGCTGTCGCGCAGCGAGCGCAGGACAGGATCGCGGAGGCGCGCGACCAGCGGCGCGGCGGCCTCCTCGAACTCAGCGGCACTGATTTCGAGCCGGTGTTCTTCGCCTTCCCAGACGAAGGCGAGATCGGCGGCGCCGGCGTCGCTGAGGGCGCGGCGGGTGCGCTCGGCCGCCGCGCGCATCACCTCGCGCAGGCGGCTGTCGCTGCCCTTTTCGGCGACGGCCGGGAGGCGGCGGCGGACCAGCTCCACCAAGGCGTCGTTGAAATCCTCGCCGCCGAGCCGGTTGTCGCCGGCCGAAGCGCGGACCTCGACGATGCCCGAGAAAATCTCGACGATCGACACGTCGAAGGTGCCGCCGCCGAGGTCGAAGACCAGGAAGGGGTGCTTGTCCTCGCGCTCGTGGATGCCGTGGGCGAGGGCGGCGGCGGTCGGCTCGTTGATCAGCCGCTCCACCCGCAGCCCGGCAAGCTCGCCGGCACGGCGGGTCGCCTTGCGCTGGCGGTCGTTGAAGTAAGCGGGGACGGTGACGATCGCCGCTTCGACCTTCTCGCCCAGCCACGCCTCGGCATCGGCGACGAGGCTGCGCAGGACGAGGGCGGAGAGATCCTCGGCCGAGAAGCTCTTGCGGCCGAGCTGGACCTTCTTCTGGGTGCCCATCAGCCGCTTGAAGGCGGTGGCGGTGCGGTCGGGGTGGGTGGGCTGCCTGTCGCGCGCCGCCGCGCCGACCAGCAGGCGGCCGTCGTCGGCGAGGCTGACGGCGGAGGGGGTCAGGAGATCGCCGAGGCTGTTGGGAATCAGCACCGCTTCGCCGTCGCGCCAGATTGCGACGGCGCTGTTCGTCGTGCCGAGATCGATCCCCACCATCATACTTGGTCGCCCCTGTCGTGGGAGACTTTGTAACGCGGCTTAGCCGGTGGGAAAGAGGCGATTTTACGGGGCCTGCTGTGCCCCCAGCGCCGGAGCGTCAGCGCGAAGGCCGCCGCTCCGCCGCGGATGCGGCGGGAGCGACGGCCTTGCAATGGCCCATGGGACCGGGACCCCCGCCCTCAGGCGCGGGGTCCCAGGTGCCGTCGCGTCAGCGGCAGACGCGGACGCGGCGATGGTGGCGGTAGATCACCCGGCAATGGTTGCCGCGGCCGTTGCGCCAGCCATAATGATGGCCGCGGTTCCAGCCGGCGGCGTGGCCCCGGCCCCAGCGGCCCCGGTCGCCGCGCATGCCGTGGCCGTCGCGCATGCCGTGATCGCCATGCCGCGCGCCGCGGTCGCCATGATGCTCGCGCCCGTCGGGCCCGCCGCCATGCCCGCCGCGGTCGCCATGTTCGCCGTGCCGGTCGCCCTGGGGCGGCTGCGCGGAGGCGGTGCCTGCGGCCAGCCCGATGACGAGAAGGGCGGCGGCGGCAAGGGTTGGAATCTTCATATGTCTCTCCTGATGCAGGTTAAGTACGCTCCTGCTGAGGAGCGGAACCGTTGCGGAGGCGGAAGGTTCCGAAGACTAAAGGCCGGCGCGGCGACCACCCGCGCGCCGCACCGCCCACGCGATGGCGAGGACGACGCTCAGCGAGACGGTATCGGCGACCCAGTCCATGATGTCGCAATCGCGGTGGAGGGCGGGAATGGCCTGCACGATCTCGATAATGGCGCCGAAATAGGAGAGGGCGAGCCCGATGGCGGCATAGCGGCGCTCCGGCCACGCCAGCGCGGCGAGGGTGGCGAGGGAGGCGAAGGCGGCTATGTGCTCGACCTTGTCGCCCGGCGCGCCGGGGATTTCCGGCGGGTGCGGGTTGATCGCCATCGCAAAGGCAAAGGCGGCGGCGGCCCAGAAGAAGAGGCGCAGCCCGCGGCGGTGGCGGGCGAGGAAGGCGGCGGGTGCGCTCATGCGCTCGGCCCGCCGGAGCAGGCGGATTGGCGGGATGTCATCGCCGGACCCTGGCGGGTCGCGGTGCGCTGCGCAATGGCGGGGCGGTCAGGCGGCGAGGAGGCGGCGGCGCTCGAGCAGGCCGAGCCGCTCCTCGAAGAAGCGGCCGACGGTCGCAGCCTCGCTGCGGTAGAGCGCTTCGACGGCCTCGCAGCCGCCGCCCTCGACGAGACGGCGGGCGAAGGCGCGGTGGAAGTCGCGCCGCCGCCACAGCGCCGCCGCTTCGTCTTCGAACGCGTCGTGGAGCGCGGCGCCGGTGAAGTCGCGGCGGGCGGCGAGCGCGACCGCGGTGGCCGCGGCGTCCGCGGCATGCGAGCCGATGCCCAGGCCGAAGAAGCCGCCGCGGGCGCCGAGCTTGGCGACGCGGGCGCCGCCGATCCGCCAATAGCCGGCGAAGTCGCCGCCGAGTGGGACGGCGGTCGAGAAATTGTCCTCCGCCTCGGTCTCGGCGGCGGACCAGCCGCGGGCGGCGAGCCAGGCGTCGATGGAAGCGCTGCCCTCCGCGGCGTTGGTCTCGACCGCGCGGGCGTAGCGCACGTGCTCGACGACGAGGCGCTGCGGATCGAGCGGTACGCAGGTGAAGAGGGCGCAGCCGGCGGCGCTGCCGAGGCTGGTGTCGGCGGCAACGGGCAGATCGAGCCGGTGCGGCGCGGCGAAGCGCAAGGTGCGGCTGACGCCATGGCGCCAGCCGAGCTCCAGCGTCGTCTGGTGCGCCCAGCCGCGCGCATCGAGGACGCCGATGCCGCCGAGCACGTCGCCGCCGGCGATGAGGATATTGTCGTCGCGCACGGCGACGATCTTTGTGTCGAGCCGGAGTTGCTCGGGCCGCAGCGCCTCGCGCAGCGCCGCGTCGATCGCGCTTGCTTCGATCGCATGGCAGCGCAGCTTGAGCTTGCGGGGACGGCCGGGGAGGAGCGCGTAAAAGGCGTCCCAGCTGTGGCTGGCGAGCGGCGCCAGCAGGTTGCGCTCCGCCTCGCCGAGCGCGGCGTCGAGGACGAGGAAGGTGCCGCGGCCGCCCAGCATATCCCCCTCCGCGACGAGCAGCATCGGCACGTCGGGCCGCAGCCGCGCCATGGCGAGCGCGGCGAGGCTGCCGGCGAGGCCGCCGCCGGCGATGAGCAGTCCGTGATTGCGCCCCTTCGGCATGGCGGCTTCTCTAGCCCCGTGCGGCGGGCGAGGCCATAAGCGGCGCGCAAGCGCTCGGAAGAGCCCCATTTCGGCACCCTTTTCAACGGGTTTCGTAACGGAGGCGGAACCCTTGCCGGCCCCCGCGGCTTTAGCGGCAGCAATCGAAACTGGTCTGGTGCCCCATGAAAGCCGTTCACGCCGCGGCCGCCGCGCTCGCCGTCCTCGCCGCCGCGCCGGCCGCCGCCCAGAGCGCGACCGACGCCGGTCCCGCGCCTGTGGACGATGGCGCGCAATATCGCCGCAACACCGTGACGGTGGCGCTCGGGGGCGCGTGGCTGCCGGATTACGAAGGTTCGAACGATTATGCGCTGACGCCGATCGGGTTCACCTTCGGCCGGCTCGGCGGCCACGCCTTCGGCACGCGCGGCACGTCGCTTTACTTCAGCCTGCTGGCGAACGACCCGCGCGCGTCGCTGGATGTCGACTTCGGACCGGTCGCGAACCTCCGGCTCGACCGCAGCCGAGAGATCGATGACCGACGGGTGGCGGCGCTCGGCAAGATCGGGCCGGCGGTGGAGCTGGGCGGCTTCGTCGGCGTGACCAAGAACCGAGTGCTGCACGCGTATGACAGCCTCGGCGTCCGCGTCGCGGTGACGCAGGATGTCACCGACACCCACGACAGCATGATCGTCGCGCCGTCCGTCGATTACACGACGCCGCTGTCGCTGCGCACCGCGCTCAACCTTTCGTTCAACGCCGAGCATGTCGCGCGCCGCTATGCCCAGACCTATTTCGGAGTCGATGCGGCGGGGTCGCTGCGCAGCGGCCTTCCCGTCTATGCCGGGCGGGGCGGGTGGAAGAATTGGCGGGCGACGATGCTGCTCGCGCAGGTGCTGACAGGGGATCTGCGGAAACCCCGGCTCTCGGCCTATTTAGGCCTCAGCTACTCGCGGGAGCTCGGCGCGTTCGCACGCAGCCCGGTGGTGGCGATCGCCGGCAATGCCAACCAATATGTCGCGACCGGCGGCCTCGCCTACACCTTCTGATTTCCCTTCCGCCGCAGCGCCCGGCGGGTTAAGAACAACGTGTGAACGCGGTGCGCAAGATCATCCACGTCGACATGGACGCTTTCTACGCGTCGGTGGAGCAGCGGGACAATCCTGCGCTCAGGGGCAAGCCGCTCGCCGTGGGCGGCGGCGTGCGCGGCGTCGTGGCGGCGGCGAGTTATGAAGCGCGCATATTCGGCGTGCGGTCGGCGATGCCGGCGGTGACGGCGAAGCGGCGCTGCCCGGAGCTGATCTTCGTCAAGCCGCGTTTCGACGCCTATCGCGCCGTCAGCCAGCAGATCCGCGCCATCTTCCTCGACTACACGCCGCACGTCGAGCCGCTGTCGCTCGACGAGGCCTATCTCGACGTCACCGAGGATCTGAAGGGGATCGGCGTCGCGACGACGATCGCCGAGGAGATACGGGCGCGGATTCGCGCCGAGACCGGCCTCACCGCGTCGGCGGGCGTCTCGTACAACAAGTTCATCGCCAAGCTCGCCTCCGACCAGAACAAGCCGGACGGCCTCTGCGTGGTGACCCCGGCGCGGGGGCCCGCCTTCGTCGAGGCGCTGCCGGTGGCGCGCTTCCACGGCGTCGGGCCGAAGACGGCGGAGAAGATGGCGCGGCTCGGCATCGAGACGGGGGCGGATTTGAAGGCGCGCAGCCTCGAATTCCTCGCCGCCCATTTCGGCAGCTCCGCGCTCTACTATCACGACCTCGCCCGCGGCATCTGCCACCGGCAGGTGAAGGCGGACCGGCCGTACAAATCGGTGAGCGCCGAGGACACGTTCCTGACCGACCTCGCCGAACCGGAGGCGCTGCTCGCCGAGCTGGAGCGGATCGGCCGGCACGTGTGGACGCGCATTGAGGCGAAGCAATTGTCGGGGCGGACGGTGAACCTCAAGGTCAAATATGGCGACTTCCAGATCGTCACCCGCGCCAAGTCCCTCGACCGGCCGGTAAGCGGGGTGGCGGAGTTCCTGGAGATGGGCGCGGGCCTGCTGCGCTCGCTGCTCCCGCCGGTGAAGGCGATCCGGCTGCTCGGGCTGGGCCTCTCCGGCCTCGGCGAAGCGGAGCGGCCCCGCGACGAACGCGAGCTGGCGCTGCCACTTTGACATGGTTGAACGGGTGGGAGCGCCGGCGCGGCTGAACGAGCATTTCATGGACCGGCTCCTGGTCGACTGCCCCGCCTGCGGGGGGCTTGCCGTCATCGTGGCGGAGGAGGATGCCGGGACAGAGGCGATCGGCTGGGGCAGCGCCCGTCACCATGCGCCGCGCCGGCTGACCTGCACCGCCTGCTTCCACCAGCGGCGCGCCGCCCGGCAGGCGCTGGCCGATCCCACGATGGGCCTCCCGCTTCGCCTGCGCGGCGAAACGCGCCATGGCACCCTCTTCGCGATCAACGAGGCGCATCTCGGCTACATCGAAGACTATGTCCGCGATCCGCTTCGCCGCGAGACGGTGGAGCCCGGCGGGATCCGCAACCGGTCCGTCGCGTCGCGCCTGCCGCGGTGGGTGAAGGCGGCCAAGCATCGCGACGAAGTGCTGAAGCTCATCGAGCGCATGCGGGCGCGGCTCCGCTAGGCGGATCGACAATCGGTTTTGGTTGAGGAGCTCCCTCCTACCTCCCCATCGCCAGATGGGGAGGGGGACCAGCGAAGCTGGTGGAGGGGTAGCTGCCGCGGGATCAGAGTTTCCGGCGCGAGACGGCGACGGCAGCGTCCGCTCACCCCTCCACCACCCTTCGGGTGGTCCCCCTCTCCACCGCTGTGCGGCAGGGAGGCAGAGGGCCCCCGCGGGCCCTTCACCTGAGCGTGTCTCGATACCGCCGGGAGCCGTACCACTGCCTAGAGACGCAGGAGCCAGCTCACTCCGCCGCCTCGGCTTGGGCCTCCGCTTCGGCTTGCTGGCGGGTCCACATTTCGGCGTAGAGGCCGTTCCTGCGCAGGAGCTGCGCGTGGGTGCCGCGTTCGGCGACGCGGCCTTCGTCCAGAACGACGATCTGGTCGGCGTCGACCACGGTCGAGAGGCGGTGGGCGATGACGATGGCTGTGCGGCGCGAGGAGACTTGGCGCAAAGTCTCCTGGATCGCGGCTTCGGTGCGGCTGTCGAGGGCCGAGGTGGCCTCGTCGAAGATCAAAAGCGGCGGGTTCTTCAAGAGCGTGCGGGCGATAGCCACGCGCTGCTTCTCGCCCCCCGACAGTTTGAGGCCGCGCTCGCCGACCATCGCGCCATAGCCGTCGGGGAGGCTGAGGATGAAATCGTGGATCGCCGCGCCGCGCGCCGCGCCTTCCACGTCGTCCTGCGTCGAGCCGTTCTTGCCGTAGCCGATATTGTAGCCGATCGTGTCGTTGAACAGCACCGTGTCCTGCGGGACGATGCCGATCGCGGCGCGCAGGCTTGCCTGCGTCACATGGGCGATGTCCTGCCCGTCGATGCTGATCCGGCCCGAGGTCGGATCGTAGAAGCGGAACAGGAGGCGCGACAAGGTCGACTTGCCGGCGCCCGAGGGGCCGACGATGGCGAGGGTGGTGCCGGCGGGAACCTCGAAGGAGACGCCCTTAAGGATCTCGCGCTCGGGATCGTAGGCGAAGTGGACGTCCTCGAACCGGACGCTGGCCGCGCCGACGCGGAGCGGGACGGCGTCGGGCGCGTCGGTCACTTCGGCGGGCGTGTCGACGAGGGTGAACATCGCCTCCATGTCGATCAGGCCCTGGCGGATAGTGCGGTAGACCCAGCCGAGCATGTCCAGCGGCCGGAAGAGCTGGGCGAGGAAGGTGTTGACGAACACCACGTCGCCGGTGGTGAACCTGCCCCGGCTCCAGCCCCAGACGGTGTAGCCCATCGCGCCCGCCATCATCAAATTGGTGATGAGCGACTGGCCGATGTTGAGCCAGGCGAGCGACACCTCGTTGCGCACCGCGGCGTCGGCGAAGGTGCGCATGGCGGTGCCGTAGCGGGCGGCCTCGCGGTCCTCCGCGTTGAAATATTTCACCGTCTCGTAGTTGAGGAGCGAATCGACGGCGCGGGCGATCGCCTGGTTGTCCACCTCGTTCATCTTGCGCTGAAGGTGGGTGCGCCATTCGGTGACGACCCGCGTGAAGGCGATGTACGCGACGACCATCGCCAAAGTCGCGGCGACGATGCCGGCCCCGAACTTGACGCCGAAGATGATGCAGACGGCGGCGAGCTCGATCACCGTCGGCGCGATGTTGAAGAGGAGGAAATAGAGCATCATGTCGATGCTCTTGGTGCCGCGCTCGACGATCTTGGTGAGCGCGCCGGTGCGCCGCTCGAGGTGGAAGCGCAGCGACAGCTCGTGGATGTGGCGGAACACCGTCTCGGCGAGGCGGCGGGCGGCGTCCTGGCCGACCCGCTCGAAGATCGCGTTGCGCAGGTTCTCGAAGAGGACGCCGGCGAAGCGCGCGCCGGCATAGGCGACGACCAATGCGATCGCGAGGCCCGCGGCGGGGGTGACGCCGTGCGACATCCGGTCGATCGCGCTCTTGTAGGCGAACGGCATGACGAGCGTCGCCGCCTTGGCCGTGAACACCAACAAGACGGCGATCACGACGCGCGCCCTCAGCGCCGGCGCGTTGGCCGGCCAGAGGTAGGGCAGGAAGCGCCGCAGCGCCTTCCAGCCGCCGCCCTTCTTCCGCTCGTCATTTTCGAGGACTCGCATCGCCTCCCCATTTAGGCATGCGCGGGCCATTCCCCAAGAAACGCAGGCGAAACATTTGGAACAGGGCGGCTTGACATAGGTTTAGCAGCCCATGGGACCGGGCATCTTCCTCATCGCGATCATGGGCTGCAGCGACGGCGACGGGCCGTGCCGCACCGTGCGCACCCTCGACACGCCGTATCAGAGCCAGGCGGCCTGCACCGCGGCGACGACCGAAGCGCTTTCGAAGAGCACCGACGTCGAGGCGCCGGTGGTGGTCGCGCAATGCGTCGCGGCGGGGACGAAAGCCAGCCTCCGCACCGTCGACGTGAAGCTGCCGGGCGCCGGGCGTGCCAATCTGCGCGTGAGCCCGCTGAGGAGCTGAGCCTCGGCGCGCGGCGATCCGCTAACCTGTTTTCTGTGCGGGCGTCCGATCGGCCATCGCGTCGAGTGGCACCATCCTGTCCCGAAGAGCCGGGGCGGTCGCGAGACGGTGCCTATCCATCCGATCTGCCACCGCGTAATTCACCGTACCCTGACCAACAAGGAGCTGGAGCGAGGGTTCGCCACGGCGGAGGCGCTGCGCGCCCAGCCGGAGCTCGCGCGCTTCATCGCCTGGGTGGCGGATAAACCGCCCGACTTCCACGCCCCGACGCGGCGGCCGAAGCGCTAGACGAGGTGGAGGGCGTTCACGAGGACGACACCGCCTGCGATCAGGAAGACGGGGCCGAAGACGAGGCGGAGCGGCTTCAAAGGCGCGGCGCGGGTGAAGGCCGCGCCTCCGACGGCGGCGGGCATCGTCACCGCCAGGGTGCCCACGAAGGCGCCGGCGGCGACCAGCGGGACGTTGCCGTAATAGGCGGCCAGGGCGGCGACGAGATATTGGGTCTTGTCGCCCCATCCGGCGGCGAACAGCGACACGAGGGACGTGAGAAACGCGCCGGCGCGTTGGGTGGGCTGCTTCGCCCGCTCGCCGATCAGGCCGGCGACGCCGGCAAAGGCCAAGGCCACGGCGAGGAGCAGGGCGGCGGCGTGGGCGCTGATCTCGAGGCGGAGCAGCGACCCTCCGACGGCGGACGCGATGCTGTTGGCCGCGACGGCGAGGGTCAGGGCCGGGAGCAGGACGCGGCCGCGGTATCTCTCCGCCAGCATCGCCGCGACGGCCTGCGTCTTGTCGGCCCAGCCGCCGAGGAGGGCGGCGGCGAAGGCGGTGAGGAGCGGCTCCAACTCAGCCGCAGAGGCGCACGGAGACGGAGGCGAGCATCGCCTGGCTGGCTTCCTCGTCTAGCCGCTCGCAGCCGATCGCGTCCTTGAGCCGCGCCAGATAGAGCGACGGCGGGCAGGCGCCGGTGTCGCGCGAGGCCCGCGCCAAAGCCTCGGCGAGGCGCGCGACGGGGGTGAGGCCGTAGGCGCTGGCCAGCATGCGGATGGCTTCGGCCTGGGCGTCGACGTCCCGGCTGCGGCAGCGGGCGACGCTGCCCTGCAGGGTGGCGAACCGCTCGCACAGCTCGGCGCGCACCAGCAACATTCCTTCGTCCAGCGGCTGCATCGGCCGTCTCCAATGGGTTCACGGTGCGACGATGCGCGCTTATGGTTACCGGAAGGTTAAAGTGGTTGCGGCTTGACAGGCCGGCCGGTTCGCGGCAGAGGCGGCGGCGCATTTGAGCGGCGGGAACGCCGCTTTATTTTTTCGCGAAACCCCGATCCCGAGAGGCTGTCATGGCCAAGCCGACCACCGTCAAGATCAAGCTCGTCAGCAGCGCCGACACCGGCTTCTACTACGTGACGAAGAAGAATCCGCGCAACATCACCGAGAAGATGACCTTCCGGAAATACGATCCGGTGGTGCGCAAGCACGTCGACTTCAAGGAAGCCAAGATCAAGTAAGCCGACGCGCGGCTGCGGCCGCGCCTCGCTTCCACTGGAAGCGCCCCGCCGCGGAGGTTGGGGCGCTTTCTTGCGTGGTCAGGCCGCCGCGGGGGGCGCATTCTCGGCGAACGGGCGGAGCTGGTCGGCGAGCGCTTTCTGGAACGCCGGCCGCGATTCGCAGCGGGCGACGTAGGCCGACAAAGTGGGGCGCCGGTCGAGCAGGCCGCAGCTGTTGCCGATGCGCAGCACGCTGGTCATCATCAAGTCGCCGACCGTGAAGCCGCCCTCCTCCAGAAACGGCTTGTCGCCAAGGCGCTCGGCGAGCTGGTCGAGGCGGCGCTCGGCAATCTCCAGCGCGCTCGGCCGGCGCAGCTTCGCCCATTCCTCGTCCTTGTAGAAGCCGAGGATGAAGGCCATCTGCTGGACGTGCGGCTCGATGCTGTTGATCGCGGCGAACACCCATTGCATCGCCTTCGCCCGGGCCGCGCCGTCGTGCGGCATCAAAGCTTCCGAGCGGGCGGCGATGCGCAGCACGATGGCCCCGGATTCGAACAGGGCTAAGCCGTCTTCCTCATAGGCCGGAACCTGGCCGAAAGGCTGGAGCTCGCGATATTCGGGGCTGGCCTGGTCCGCTCCGAAGCCGATCAGCACCTCCTCATAAGGCTGCCCCGCTTCCTCCAGCGCCCAGCGAACGCGAAGGTCTCGGACCAGGCCCTGCGCGAAGGACGGCACCCATTTGAAGGCGTAGACGCGGATCATGGCTGGTCTCCCTGCGGTCCGAGGCGGGCGGCGAGCGCGTCGAGCAGCTGCGACCATCCGCGCGCGATCTGCTCCACGCCCGCCGGGGCGTCGTCGGCGCGCGTCTGGGTAAGGGTCAGCGTGCAGCCGTCCTCGCCGGGCGCGATGGCGATGTCGACCCGCTCCTCACCCTCGGCGTAGAGCGGCACCGCGAGCGTGAAGGCGAGCCGCTCCGGCCGTTCGATCGCCTCGTAAAGGCCGGTGTGGAGGACCTCCTCCTCGCCCCGCCGCTCGACCATCTCGTAGCGGCCGCCGACGATGGGATCGATCTCGCAGCGCATCAACTCGCCGTCGGCGGTGCGGAACAGCCACTCGCCCGCCGTCTCCGGATCGAGCCAGGCGTCGAAGACACGTTCGGGCGTGGCCGCGAAGGCGCGCTCGACCCGGACCTCCTCCTGCTCCTGCTCCTGCTCCTGCTGCTCCGGTTCGGGCGCGGGCTCCGGCGCTTGCGGCTCCGGCCGCGGGGCCGCCAGCAGGGCCCGCACTGCCTCGACGAAGCGGATCACCGAGATGGGTTTGGAGACATAGCCCTCCGCTCCCGCGTCGCGGATTCGCTCCTCGTCCCCCTTGGCGGCGTAGGCGGTGACGGCCATGATCGGGATCGGACGGAGCTCGGCGTCGGCCTTCAGCTGCTCGATCAGCTCGAGGCCGCTGATGTAGGGCATCTGAATGTCCATGACGACCAGATCGGGCTGGAAGGCGCGGGCGCGCGCCACCGCCTCGCGCCCGTCGCGCACCGGCTCGGCAGCGTAGCCGTGGGCGCGGAGCAGCTCGCAAAACAGCTTCAGGTTGAGCTCGTTGTCCTCGACAACCAGGATTTTTTGTCCCACGCGCCATCCTGTAGAAGATGCTCAAGGATCGCACAAACCCGCACGACCCGGAAGCTTTGGCGCTCTCCGCTCTGGGCTGGGTGCTGAGCGACGGCGAGCGCGCCCAGCGCCTCCTCTCGCTTACCGGACTCACCCCCGACGACCTGCGCGAGCGGCTCGGCAACCCCAGCGTGCTGGCGGCGATCCTCGGCTTTCTGGAGGCGCATGAGCCGGATTTGGTGGGATGCGCGGAGGCTCTGGAGGTGCGACCGGCAGACCTGGTGGACGCGCGGCGGAGGTTGGAGGCGTGAACCGCCCGCTGCTCATCACCGATTGCGACGAGGTGCTGCTGCATATGGTTGCGCATTTCGCCGATTGGGTGGCGGAGGTGCATGGCTTCAGCTTCGACCTCTCCGCGCCGGGCTTCCGCAACGCGCTGCTGCAGAAGGACGGGGAGCCGGTCCCGGCGGAGCGGATATGGCCGCTGCTCGACGACTTCTTCACCACCGAAATGCACCGGCAGAACATCGTCCCGGGCGCGGCGGAGGCGCTGCGGCAAATCGGCGAGATGGCGGAGATCGTCATCCTCACCAATATCGGCGACGAGTTCGAGGCGGGGCGGGTCGAGCAGCTGGAGCGGTTCGAAATCCGCCACCGCGTGCTGTGCAACCGCGGCGGCAAGGGGCCGCCGGTGGCCGAGCTGGTGGCGGACATGCAGCCGTCGGCGGTGGTGTTCGTCGACGATCTGCCGGTGCATCACCAGTCGGTGGCCGAGCATGCGCCGGAGGTCTGGCGACTGCACATGATCGCCGAGCCGCGCCTTGCCGCCCACACGCCGCCGGCGCCCGACGCGCATGCGCGGATCGACGACTGGGGTGCGGCGGTCGGCTGGATACGGGAGCGGCTGGCGCAAGGGCCGGCACCGGCGTGACCGCCCAGCTGTTCGTCCCGGACGCGCCGACGCTCGACGATCGGGCGGCGATCCTTGCCCCGCTCGCCGCCTACAACCGCGCGCAGGTGCCGGAGACGGTGCGGGAGCAGGTCGCGATCCTCTTGAAGGACGCGGCGGGGGCGACGACCGGCGGCCTCTGGGCCACGGTGGCGTTCGACTGGCTGGTGATCGAGCTGCTGGTGGTGCCAGAGGCCCTGCGCGGCCGCGACCTCGGCACTGCCATCCTCGCCCGCGCCGAGGAGATCGGCCGCGCGAAGGGCTGCGTCGGCGCCTGGCTCGACACGTTCAGCTTCCAGGCCCGCGGCTTCTACGAGAAGCAGGGCTACCGGATGGTCGGCGAGATACCGGACCACCCGGTGGGCGGCGCGCGCTACTTTCTCAGCAAGCGGTTCGGATAGGCTCCAATCCTTCCCGTGAGGCGCAGCCTCATGGGGAGGGGGACCCCCGTGAAACGCGGTGGAGGGGCCGTCCCGGAGTCCGCAAGGCCCCTTCACCATGTTTCGCATGGTCCCCCTCCCCATCCGGTGCGCGGCCGGGGAGGACTAACTACGCCCCGCCGATCTCGCGCCACACATTGGGCTTGATGCGGTGCTCGCCCCAGCGGAAGCCGTCGCCGCCGCCCCATTGGCCGTCGGCGAAGATGCGGACCGCGGCGAGGCTGCCGTAGCCGGGCGTCTGGCGGGGGTTGATCCACCAGCCGGCACTGGAGTCCCACAGCTTCACCTCGTCGTCGCCGACCAGCAGGGCATTGCCTTCATGGTAGATGACGTCGTCGCCGAGCCAATGGTCGGAGACCTTCTCGGCGCCCCATTTGGTCCGCCATTGCGCCATCGCATCGGCATCGTAGCGCTGAACGAACTGGGCGCGGAAGGCGGTGAGGCCGCGGGCCGTGAAGGCCTCGTGGGCGAGGGCGGAATGGGCGCCACAATCGATCACCTTGCGCTCGACCAGTTCGCACCAGTGCATCGGCCAGGCGGACGGGCCCCATTCGTAGCGCTTGCGCAGCCAGCGTGGTCCGGTCAGCAGCTCGCCGCCCGTCAGTTGCGACTGGTCCATCGCCACGATCCACTCTCGCGCGGTTTCGCAGCAGGTATCGCCGTGATGGCTGAGGCCGCTCGCGGGGAAATCCTGCCAGCGGGCGTGGCACGGTGCGGCGGGGACGCCGTCTTCAAGCGCCGCGGCGCTCTTCGGCTCAGCCGCAACCAAATACATAGGACATGCTCCTGTCATAACCGCCGGCATCGCAGAAGATGAGGAGGTCGCCGGCGCGGGTCCCCTCGGGCAGGTCGACATTGGCGGCGACGATGTCGTGCTCCATGCACAGCCGGCCCATCAAATGGGTCTTGCCGCGGCCGACCGGCTGCAGCGCCCCCGTCTCGCCGCAGCGGCGCAGCATGCGGTGGGGGTAGTGGAAATACATCGGCAGCTCGGCGATCGAGGCATCGACCACCGCCTCGACATAATCCTCCTCATGCTCCTGGATTTCGAGGATGCGCATGGCCAGCGCCATCGACGGCTGCGCCATCGCTTTGCCGGGTTCCGAGACGATCTGGCGGACGCCTGGGAGCATCGCCGCAATGGTCTGGACGGCGCGGGCGAAGGCGGTCTCGTCCTTATTATGCCAATCGTCGGGGAACCAGCCGCCGCCCATGTCGAGAATCTCGACGGTGCGGCCGGAGAGGCGCTCGATCGACTGGCACCAGCGCAGCATCGATTCGAACAGGCTCCACCAGCCGGCGACGCCGATGTTGGAGCTCGCCATGTGGAAGTGGATGCCGAAGGCGGTGTCGCCAGGCAGCGTCTTCACCGCCGCGATCAGCTTGCGGAAGGTGGCGGGGCTGTCGAGCGGGATGCCGAAGCGGGAGACGACGTTGGGGGTGCGGATGCGGACGCCGACATGCTTCGACGCCATCTCGCCAGCCTTCATCGCCGCAACGGCGCGGTCGAGATCGGCGACGCTGTCGCAGAAGACGGCGTGGAGCCGCTCCTTGGGCATCATGCCTTCGGGCCACCATTTGCCGGGGCCGTTCAGGACCACCTGGTCCGGGCGGAAGCCGACCTCCAGCGCCTTCTGCACCTCCGCGAGGCTGATCGCCTCGGCCAGAAAGCCATTGTCGAGCGCCAGCTTGATCAGCCGCGCGTCCGGGTTGGTCTTGATCGAATAGCCGCTCACCACCTGCACTGCATTGGTGCTGAGCCGGCGCGCGCGGTCGGCGGCGCGCTGGAAGAGGCCGGAAGCGGTCTTGTCCATGAACAGGAATTGCGGCGTCTGCACGCCGGCGAGGTCGATGCCGGCCAGATCGGCCTTGAAGCTCTCCGGGATGGTGGGGAGCCCGTCGCTCGTCGGCTCCAGCGCCTCCACCTCCAGCATGGCCGGGTTGGCCTTGTGCAGCTTCTTGGCGAGCGAGGTAAGTCCCGACGGGTGCTTCATCGAATGGCCGACGGCGCCGGCGAACGGCTCGGGGAGCGGGGGCAGCGGGAATTCGGCGCGGACGGGCACTTCGAGGACGATGCGGGTGAATTCCTCCGACTGCACCGGCGCCGGGCGGGCGCGGCGGCCGGTCGCGCCTTCGACGAGCAAGCCGGGGAGGTTATGCCCGGCGATGGTGGCGCCGTGCACCCAGGCCGGGAAGCGCGGGTTCATCTCGAGCAGCCAGAGCTGGCCGCTGGAATCGCGCACCATCTCGAGCTCGCCGCCGCCCGACCAGTTGAGGTCGCGGACCATATCGCGGAGCGGCGCGAGGAAGTCCGCCGGGACTTCGGAAATGTCGCCGGCCCAGGTCTTGCCCTCGGGCGTGATGTCGCGCTTGCGCATGCTGACGGCGCCGAGCAGTTCGCCCTGCCAGGCGCTCAGCATCACCGATTCCTCATAGCCGCCGACATGCTTCTGCAAATAGAGCCGCTCCGTCGACCAGACCTTCGAGAGAGCCGCGCGGATCGCCTCGAAGCTGTCCCAGGTCGGGGTGCGCGAGGCGTCGTAATAAGGGCCCTTCAGCCACACCCGCCAGTCGTTGGCGCGGCAGAAGGCGTGGAGATCCCAGTCGCTGCGGTCGGTGGCGATGAAATCGGGGATTTTGACCGGGAGCCCCTTGGCGCCTTCGACGGCCGGCTTCGTGATCCGCTTCAGCGCGCCCATCGGCGGCGCGAGCAGATTGCCGTGGCCTTCGGGGAAGAGGTCGGCGAGCCACATCGCCTCGAGGTCGCTCCCCGAGATCCACACTCCGCCGGCGTCGAGCGCCTCGCGCACCCGCTCGCCGTAGCTGGCAAGGTCGAGCTCGTCCCACGGGCGCTGCATCCACAGCTCGTCGATCTCGTCGAAATGGATGCCGGAGACGCGGTTGGAATATTCGACGCCCACAAGGGTGGCGTCGGGATAGGCCTGGCGCAGCGAGCGGACGATACCGACGCCGGGCTGCGGATTGCCTCCGCAGTAAAGGCCGCTGACGAATATCTTCATGGAACTCCAAGGTCGCAAAGAGGGCCGGCGCGGCGAGATGCCGCGCAGGAGGGGTAGGGAAGCTTCGAGATCCAAGGCCGGGCCACGGCGTGGGAAAGCCGCTGAAATTCGATGCCGGACCTGAAACTTAATCTGTGTTAAGTTGTTGAAGGCATTAATTTTATTTTGCCTTTAACGGCGAAATCCCGCGGTGGTTCCGTCCGTGTCACAAAGCGTTTTTTGGGTGATCCGAATGCCGTCTTGCGAGTTGCAGCGGCGTGAGCGCGATCCGCTATCCGAGCTACAAGAACCTCGATCCTTATTTGGACACCGCGCGCCTCGCCGCGCTCGACGACTATGTTCGCGCGCGGCTGGAGCGGCGGCTGGCGCGGGACCGAGACCTGTCTTTCTACACCGGCCCGTTCCTGCTCGACGCGGCGCAGCCGTCGTTGCCGGGTTCGCGAATGGTGGCCCTGTCGCGGTCGCGGGAGCCGGAGGATTATTACGACCTTGACCGCACCGATCTGTGGGAGCCGACGGAGGAAGCGCAGGAGTTCGCAGGCCTGATGGACTTCATCGCCACCCTGCCCTTCGCCGCGACCGGCCGGATCATCATCATGTACGACAACAGCGGCCGCGCCGTCTCCGCGCACCGCGACCATGACAGCACCGACCTGTGTCACGAATTCATCTGGTTCCGGACCAGCTTCGCCAAGCCCTTCTACATGCTGAACCCCGGCACGGGGGAGAAGCTCTACGTCCGCTCCCACGCCGCGTGGTTCGACACGGTGAACCAGTATCACGGCGCCGACGCCAGCCACGGCCTCGCCTTCAGCATCCGCGTCGACGGCCGGTTCACCGACGAATTCCGGCGGCAGATACCGTTTCCGACCGAGAATGCCGCCGCCGCGCCGTCGCTCTGGGCGCAGGCTTGACGCGCCGCCTCGCCCGCTCCACCGGCAGGGCGAGGGCGCGCAATGCGCCGTCAGGATGAGGGGCGGACGAGATGGGTAAGAGCTGGCGGATCGGACTTGCGGCGGCGCTCATGCTGAGCGGCGCGGCGCGGGCGGCTCTGCCGCAGGACCAGAAGGCGCATGAGGCCGCGCTCGACGCGCAGGTGAGCAGCGACGAGCAGATGGCGTGGCTGAAGACGATGACGTCGGAGCCCAACAATGTCGGCTCGCCCCACGACAAGGCCAATGCCGAATTCATCCTCGCCCGCTTCAAGGAATTCGGCTGGGACGCACATATCGAGAGCTTCCAGGTGCTCTACCCGACGCCGATCTCCACGACCGTCGAGCTGGTGACGCCGGAGCGCATCCGCCTCGGCGGCCAGGAGCCGCCGGTGGCCGGCGACGCCACCTCCGGCAATACAGCCACGGCGCTGCCGCCGTACGTCGCCTACCAGGGCGACGGCGACGTCACGGCGCCGGTCGTCTACGTCAATTACGGCATGCCGGCCGACTATGACGCGCTCGCCCGCCGCGGCATCGACGTCAAAGGCAAGATCGCGATCGCCCGCTACGGCGTCGGCTGGCGGGGCCTCAAGCCCAAGCTCGCGCAGGACCATGGCGCGATCGGCTGCATCATCTATTCAGATCCCGCCGACGACGGCTACGGCGCCGGCGACCCCTGGCCCAAAGGCCCGACGCGGCCGCCGCACGGCGTCCAGCGCGGCTCGGTGCAGGAGCTTCCGATCCGCCCCGGCGACCCGCTGACGCCGGATGTCGGCGCCACGGCGGCGGCAAAGCGCCTGACGCGGGCCCAGGCTGAGACCATCCTCAAGATCCCGGTGCTGCCGATGGCCTATGCCGACGCGCAGCAGATCCTCTCCCGCCTCGACGGTCCCGTCGCGCCCGGCAACTGGCGCGGGGGGCTGCCGATCACCTACCATATCGGCGGCGGCAGCGCGGTGCGGCTTCACCTTGCCGTCAAGTCCGACTGGTCGATGAAGACGGTCTACGACGTCATCGCGATGCTGCACGGCAGCCGCTATCCGGACGAATGGGTGATCCGCGGCAACCACCATGACGGGTGGGTATTCGGCGCCGAGGACCCGCTGTCGGGCAACGTCGCCATGCTGTCGGAGGCCAAGGGGCTCGGCGCGCTCTATCGCTCCGGCTGGCGCCCCCTTCGCACCATCGTCTACGCGAGCTGGGACGGCGAGGAGCCGGGCCTGCTCGGCTCCACCGAATGGGCCGAGGAGCATGCCGCTGAGCTCAAGCGCAAAGGCGTCATCTACATCAACACCGACGGCAACGGCCGCGGCAACTTGCAGGCCGAGGGCATCCAGACCTTCCAGCACCTGATCAACGCCGTCGCCGCCGACGTCCAGGACCCCGAGACCGGCGTCACCGCGGCGAAGCGGGTCCGTGCCAAGGTGCTCAGCCGCGCCTACGAATATGGCGACCGCGATCCCGAAGTGGCGTCGGCCGAAGGCGGGGCCGATTTCCCCATCGGCCCGCTCGGCTCGGGCTCCGACTACACGGCGTTCCTCCACCATCTCGGCGTGCCAGCGCTCAACATCGGCTATGGCGGCGAGGCGGAGAGCGGCGGCGTCTACCATTCGATCTACGACAGCTACGACCATTTCACCCGCTTCGACGATCCGGGCCTGAAGTACGGCGCGGCGCTGTCGAAGACGGTCGGGCGGCTCGTGCTCCGCATCGCCGACGCCGACACGGTGCCGCAGCGCTTCGGCGACTTCGCGACCACCGTCGAGCGCTATTTGCGCGAGGTGAAGCAGCTCGAGGAAACCCGCCGCACCCAGGATCGCCTTCGCGAGAAGATGATGCGCGAGGGCGACTTCCGCGCCGCTATGGACCCGCTGAAGCCGATCGGGCCGCCGGAAGCGCTGGCGCCCACCCCCTATGTCGAGCTCGCGGTGCTGGAGAACGCCGTCGACCGGCTGAAGGCGAGCGCCAACGGCTATGACGCGGCCTATTCCGACAAGTCGTCGGGCCTGACGCCGGAGCGGCGGGACCGGCTGAACGCGATGCTGCGTGACATCGACCAGCTGCTCATCCTGCCGCAGGGCCTGCCGTTCCGGCCCTGGTACCGCTATCTGGTGACGGCGCCGGGCCGCTTCACCGGCTACGGCGCCAAGACACTGCCGGGCGTGCGCGAGGCGATCGAGGAGCGCCGCTTCGCCGACGCCGCCACCTTCGCCCGCCTTACCGCCGCCGCGCTCGACGCCTATTCGGGCCGCCTCGACGCCGCCCGCCGCCTGCTGGAGGAAAAATGACACAGAAGACCGCTTTCATCACCGGAACCACCGCCGGCATCGGCGCCGCCGCCGCCCGCCGCTTCACGAGCGAAGGCTGGCGGGTGATCGGCACCGGCCGCCGCCGCGAGCGCCTCGACGCGCTGGCGGGGGAGCTCGGCGAGGCCTTCCACCCGCTGGAGCTCGATGTGCGGGACCTGAAGGCGATGGAGGCCGCGGTCGATGCTCTGCCCGAGGGTTTCCGGGACATCGACCTGCTCCTCAACAATGCCGGTCTCGCGCCGCCGCTGGCGACGGTCCAGGAATCGGAGCTGCCCGCTTCGCTCCAGGCGATCGACACCAACATCACTGCCCTCGTCGCCCTCACCCGCAAGCTCCTGCCGGGGCTGATCGCGCGCAAGGGCGCGGTCATCAACCTGAGCTCGGTGGCGGCGACCTACCCCTATCGCGGCGGCGCGGTCTACGGCGGCACCAAGGCATTCGTCCGCCAATTCTCGCTCGACCTGCGCGCCGACCTCCACGGCACCGGCGTGCGCGTCACCTCGATCGAGCCCGGCATGATCGAGACCGAATTCACCCTGGTCCGCAACGGCGGCGATCAGGCCGCATCGGACGCGCTCTATGCCGGCATCGATGCGATGACGGCAGAGGACACGGCGGAGGTGCTCCACTGGGTCGCCACGCTGCCTTCCCACGTCAACGTCAACGCGCTCGAGCTGATGCCGGTCAATCAGAGCTTCGCCGGCTTCGCGGTGGCGCGGCCAAGCTAGCGCCCGCCGCGAAACGATCCGGCTCTAGAAGCCCCCGGAGAAGCGGAGCGCCCCGCCGAGGTCGGGCGCCAGCGCCGCGATGTTGCCCGGCTGGCGGCGGGCGAAGGCGTTGGCGCTCACCTCCCCGCCGAACAGCGCCAGGCCGTAGGCGGCTTCCAGGTCGATCTCGCGGCCGGTCGGCGCCAGGTTGAAGAAGCGGTTGTCGTAGCCCGCCTTCATAGTCCCGTAATCGTAGGAGACCGGCACCGCGAGGTTGAGGCCGCCCGAGGCGACGCGGAGCGGCTGCATCAGGCGGAGCGCGAAGCGGTCGCCGGCGAACAAGGTCCCGCGCTTCGCCACGTCGAACGTCCAGGCCTCCGTGGCGAGCCGACCCTGCTGGGCGAGGCCGCCGCCGCCGGCGCGGATGGTCCAGCCGCGGCGGTAGGCGGCCGAGGCGCTCCAGCCGCGGCCGAGCCGCAAGGCGGCGCTGGCGTCGGCGAACCAGCTGGTCGCGCCGCCGCCGCCGAGGCTGTCGGAGAAGCGGGCGCCGAGCAAGGTCCGCTCCTCGGCGAGGCGCGTGCCCGTGACGGTGAGGAGGACGCGGCCGACCTGCCGATCGACGCTGAGGCTGCCGACATTGTAGCCCGGCTCGAGGATCGCGCGGTTGAACACCGGCTGGTAGACACGCCCACGCTCCGCCGTGGCGGTAAGGCCGAAGCGCCCGACCTGCTGGCGAACGCCGAGGCTTCCGGCCGAATCGCCATAGAAGCCCATCCGCGTCATCGGATCGCGGGCGACGAGGAATGCGCTGCCTTCGGCGCCGGCCAGCCGCTGCTGCAGTGTCTTGCCGCCCTCGGAAATGCCGAGCCCCACCGCGGTGCGCTTCGACAACCGGCTGATCGCGAGGCCCGACAGCACCCGTGCCTTGTGCGCATCCTCATAGGTGAGGCCGAGCTGAGCGAAGCCGACCTGCGGCTGGCCCACCATGTTGCAGTCGACGGTGATCGAAACGGCCATGCCGCCGCGCGCGGCCGTCCGCGTGTCCAGGCCGATCTGCAGGCCGGCCGAGAGCGGCTGCTCCTGCGCCGCGCGGCGCAGCATCTGCTCGTAGGTGAGGGCGTAGGCGCGGCCGTAGCCATCCAGCGCCACCATGCCGGCGACCTTGGGCGAAGCATCCCCCATGGGCGTCGAGGTCTGGCCGTTGATCGCCGCCACCGGCACCTTGCTGTCCGGCAGAGCGAGGGTGCCGACCGGCGCGAAGGCGCGGGTGATGTTGAGGATGCCGTGGCCGAACGTCGCATCGACGCCGCTCGCGCCGGCATCGTCGGCGGTGCGGAACAGGAGGTCGATGATCTGCTGCCCGGTGAGGTTCGGGAAGGCGCTGGCGAGCAAAGCCACGGCACCGCTGATCACCGGTGCCGAGAAGGACGTGCCGGACCAGAAGAAGTAGGTACCGCTATTGTCCGGCGCGAGGACGCGGTAGCCAGTCGCGGCCAGATAATATTGGGCCCCGGTGCCGGCCCGGTTCGAGAAGGTCGAGATCTGCTTGTAGTCCGCGTTCGCCGGATCGGACCCGACCTGCACGCCGACCGAGCCGGCGATGATGACGTTGCCGGCCGCCGCGGCGCCGAGCGCGAAGCCTTCGACATTAACGCCGTCCGCCGTCGCGCCGTCATTGCCCGCGGACATCACCACGACGATGCCGGCGGTGGCGGCGCGCGCGATCGCCTGGTTGACGGAGGTGCTCGAATCCTGGCCGCCGAGCGAGATGTTGATCACCTTCGCGCCGTTCTGCCGCGCGATGTCGATCGCCTTGGCGATGTCGGTGCTGCTGTGGGTGCAGCCGTCGGCGTCGGTGCAGTCGTTGGGGTCTGAGGTGTTGAGGGCGATGATCGTCGAGCTGAAGGCGACGCCCTCCATCTTGCCGCCGTCGCGATTGGCGGCGGCGACGGCGGCCGTGGCGGTGCCGTGGCCGTCGCTGTCGGCGATGCCGCGGTTGGCGACGAGGTCCTGGCTCGCCGAATCCACCTTGCCCGTAAATTCGTGGAGGGCCGGGTTCAGGCCGGTGTCGATGACGGCGATCTTGATGCCCTGGCCGGTCGCGCCCGCATCGTAGGCGGTGATGGCGCCGTGCACGCTGCCCGCCGAACGTTGATATTCGGCGTCGTTGTAGATGCTCCCGGCGGGGGGCGGCGGCGGCGGAGGTGCCGGGGGCGGAGGAGGGGGCGGTGGCGGCGTCGGCACTGTCGCGATCGGATCGGGCGTGGACGGACGCGACGTCGCACTGTCGCCGCCGCAGCCGCCCAGCGCCAGCGCGAGCGTGCAGACCGAGAGGACCAGCGCGGTCCTGCGATGCATGGGCTTCATCCGGACCATCCCGCCTAAACGTTTCTGCTTCTTAGGGAATTTTGGCAAGCCTAGCCCGCCAAAGCTTTCGTTTTGCTGAAGAAAACCGTTTCCGCTAGGGCCATTCAATGCTGCCCCCGGCCCTCCGTCATATCGACTGCTGGATCTTCGACCTCGACAACAGCCTCTACCCTGCCTCCGCCGACCTGTTCGCGCTGATCGACCGGCGCATGACCTTGTTCATCCAGCAGCTCGTCGGCTGCGATCCCGTCGCGGCGCGCAAGGTGCAGAAGGACTATTTCCGCGACCACGGTACCACGCTCGCGGGCCTGATGCGCGAGCACGGCACCGATCCGCACCACTTCCTCGACTTCGTCCACGACATCGATCTCGCCCGCATCGCCGCCGATCCGCGCCTCGTCGCCGCGCTCGACCGGCTGCCGGGACGCAAGCTGGTCTTCACCAACGGCGACGAAGCCTATGCCCGCCGCGTGCTGGAGAAGCTCGGTCTCGGCAACGCCTTCGACGGGCTCCACGACATCCACGCCATGGATTATGTGCCCAAGCCCGATCCGGGGGCCTACGCCCGCATGTGCGAACGCTGGCAGATCGATCCCGCCCGCGCCCTCTTCGTCGAGGACATGGCGCGCAACCTCGCGCCGGCGAAAGCGCTCGGCATGATGACGGTGTGGATCGACAACGGCTCCGAACAGGCCGAGGCGGAGGCGGATCCGGCCTTTATCGACTATCGCATCGCCGATATCGGCGACTGGCTCACCCAGATCACCGGCGGGGAACGATCATGACCGAGGCGCTGCAGCAGAGGATCGACGAAGCCTGGGAGCGGCGCGATTCGCTCGGCAGCGGCGACCGAGATGTGGCGGAGGCGGTGGCGAGCGCCATCGCCCTGCTCGATGCGGGCGAAGCGCGGGTGGCGGAAAAGGACCCCGACGGCTGGCACGTCAACCAGTGGCTGAAGAAGGCGGTGCTGCTCTCCTTCCGCCTGACGCCGATGGAAGCCATTCCCGGCGGCCCGGGCGGCGCGCATTGGTGGGACAAGGTGCCGTCCAAGTTCGCCGGCTGGGATGCGGAGCGCTTCGCCGCTGCGGGTTTCCGCGCGGTGCCGGGCGCCATCGTCCGCCGCGGCGCCTTCATCGCGCCCGGCGCCGTGCTGATGCCGAGCTTCGTCAACATCGGCGCCTGGGTGGGCGATGGGACGATGATAGACACCTGGGCGACGGTCGGGAGCTGCGCCCAGATCGGCCGCAACGTCCACATTTCGGGCGGTACCGGCATCGGCGGCGTGCTGGAGCCGCTGCAGGCGGGGCCCGTCATCATAGAGGACGATTGCTTCATCGGCGCCCGCTCCGAAGTCGCCGAGGGCGTGGTGGTCGAGCAGGGCGCGGTGCTGTCGATGGGCGTCTTCATCGGCGCCTCCACCAAGATCGTCGACCGCGCCACGGGCGAGACCTTCGTCGGCCACGTGCCGGCTTATTCGGTGGTCGTCCCGGGCACCCTGCCGGCCAAGGACGGCGGCCCGAGCCTCGCCTGCGCCGTCATCGTCAAACGCGTCGACGCCCGCACCCGCTCCAAGACCAGCATCAACGAGCTGCTGCGCGACTAGCGAAACGCCTCGGCGACCAGTGCCTTCGCCTGCGCGCTTTTCCAGTCGAGTTCGCCGCGCACCCGCCAGACCTCGTTGCCCTTCGCATCGAACAGAATGGTGGTGGGCAGATCGGTGACCTTCAGCGTATCCATCAGGCCGAGCTTCGGATCGGCCCAGCCTTCCAGCTTCGCGAACTTGGCGCTGGCGAGATAGGTCGCGGCCTTGCCGGCCTCGTCTTCGGCGATCGTCACCACCTGCAGCGTGTCGCCCTGCTCGGCCGCCAGCGCGTCGAGGGTCGGCAGCTCCTTCTTGCAGGGCGCGCACCAGGTCGCCCAGAAATTGACCAGCGCCGGCTTGCCGCCGAGTTCGGCCAGCGACGTCGGGTCGCCGTCCGGATCCTGGAAATCCGTGTCCGGCGCCGGCTGGCCGGCATGGCTGCGGTCGACCTTTCCGGCGACGCTCGCGGGCGCGGGGGTCGCGGCCGACCGGTTCTGCGCCGCAGGCTCCTTCTGGCAGGCGGCGAGGGCGAGCAGGGCGACGAGGCAGAGGGAAGCGCGCATGCGGCCGGGGTAGGAGCCGCCCCGCGCCTGCGCAAGCGCGGCTTTTTGCGCGTGACCCGTGCGGCGCCGCTGGGCTATGGCGCCGGCGATGAGATGCGTCCTTGCTCTCGCCTTTGTGCTCCTGCTCGCCGCCTGCGGCAGCCGGGAGGCGCTGCGCCCGGTCTCGGCCGATCGCGCACCGGCCAAGCCTGCGCTTGCTGCGCGGGCGCCGACCACCGAAGAGCTGCTCAAGCCCGCGCCGATCACGCGGCCGATCCGCCAGGACGAGGGGCTGCAGAAATCGGCGCCGCGCAAGGACGATCCGTTCGACCTTCCGCCGACCCGCTGATGCGCCGGCCGGCCTCGCTTTCGGAGACATGATGCAGAAAGTACGCAAGGCGGTTTTCCCCGTCGCCGGCCTCGGCACCCGCTTCCTCCCCGCCACCAAGGCGATGCCCAAGGAAATGCTGACCGTCGTCGACCGGCCGCTCATCCAGTACGCCGTCGAGGAGGCGCTGGAGGCGGGGATCGAGCAGATGATCTTCGTCACCGGCCGGGGCAAGACCGCGCTAGAGGACCATTTCGACATCGCCTACGAACTCGAGGCGGTGATGCGCGGCCGCGGCAAGTCGCTCGACATCCTCGATTCCACCCGCATCCCGGCGGGCGGCATCGCCTCGGTGCGACAGCAGGAGCCCTTGGGGCTCGGCCACGCTGTCTGGTGCGCGCGCGAGATCGTCGGGGACGAGCCCTTCGCCGTGCTCCTTCCCGACGACCTGATGGTCGGTACGCCGGGGTGCCTCGCCCAGATGGTCGCCGCCTATGACAAGGTCGGCGGCAATATCGTCTGTACCGAGGAGGTGCCGCACGAGCGCACCGCCAGCTACGGCATCGTCACGCCGGGCGCCCGCGACGGCCGCCTCACCGAGGTGAAAGGGCTTGTCGAGAAGCCGAAGCCGGAGGAGGCGCCGTCGAACCTCGGGATCGTCGGCCGGTACATCCTCCAGCCCGAGGTGATGCGAATCCTCGAATCGAAGGAAACCGGCGCCGGCGGCGAGATCCAGCTGACCGACGCGATGGCGAAGCTGATCGGCACCCAGCCCTTCCACGGTCTCACCGTCGATGCCGAGCGGCACGATTGCGGCGATAAAATCGGCTTCGTGAAGGCAAACGTGGCGCTCGCCCTCAAGCGCGACGACGTGGGGCCGGCGATCCGCGCCTACCTGCAAGGGCTCGCATGACCTGCGACGCCGTCCTCGTCGGCGACGGGCCTCCCCGGCACGTCACGGCGGAGGAGGCGTCCGCCTATCACGGCCCCGGCTTCGTCTGGATCCACGTCGACAGCGTCGACGACCCGGAGCTCGCGATGCTGGCCGGGAGCGACATGCCCGACGTCGCCGCCAACGCGCTCGTCGCCACCGAGACCCGGCCGCGCTGCGACCGCATCGAGCAGGGCGCGATCCTCAATTTGCGCGGGCCCGCGGCCGGCGAGGTCGATACCACCGACCGGCTGGTGTCGATCCGCATGTGGGTGCGGCGCGGCAAGGTCAATTCGCTGACCCGCCGCCCCCTGCTCGCCACCCAGGCCGTCCTCGCCGACATGAAGACGGGCAAGATCGTCGACCCGGGCGACCTCGTCGCCGCCTTCGCCCGCGAGATCAGCGCCGAGCTCGACCCCCAAGTCGCCGAACTGGGCGACATATTGGACGATTGCGAGACGGATCTGGAAGGCCGCAACGTCTATCGCCTGCGCAGCAACATCGCCCGCATCCGCGCCGAGGCGATCGCCTTCCGCCGCTTCGTCGCGCCGGACCGCGATGCGCTGCAGACGCTGGCGCTGCAGGATTTCGACTGGCTGGCGGAGGACGACCGCCTCCACATCCGCGAGGCCGCCGACCGCTTCGCGCGCATGGCCGAGGAGCTCGAGGCGGTGCGCGAGCGCTCGGCCCTCCTCCATGAGCAGCTCACCGATCTGCGCGGCGAGGAGATCGACCAGCGCTCGCTGCTCATCTCGATGGTCGCCTTCATCTTCCTGCCGCTGACTTTCATCACGGGCCTGCTCGGGATGAACGTCAAGGGCATCCCGTTCGCGGACGAACCGTGGGCGTTCTGGGGGGTGTGCGCCTTGTGCGTGGCGCTCGCGGTGGCCGTGATGGCCTGGTTCGCCCGCCGCCACTGGCTGCGGCGCTAAAGCCCCTCCCCTTCAGGGGAGGGGTTGGGGTGGGGACTGTTCGGAAACGCGGCGGTGCTCGGACATGCCCCACCCCCGGCCCCTCCCCTGAAGGGGAGGGGAGCTAAGCCCCGAACCGCTCCCGGAGCGCCAGCATGGCCAGCGCCGCCTTGGCCGCCTCGCCGCCTTTGTCCTTCTCGTCCGGGCGGGCGCGGGCGAGGGCCTGGGCTTCGTTCTCCACGGTGAGGATGCCGTTGCCGATGGCGAGGCCGTCCAGGGTCAGCGCCATGATGCCGCGGGCGCTTTCGCCTGCGACGATCTCGAAATGATAGGTCTCGCCGCGGATGACGACGCCAAGGGCGACGAAGGCGTCATAGTCTCCGGATTCAGACGCCATCGAGATCGCCGCCGGCACTTCCAGCGCGCCCGGCACCGTCACCGTCTCGTGGGCGTGGCCCGCCGCTTCGATCGCGGCACGGGCGCCGGCGAGCAGGAGGTCGTTCAGATGCTCGTAGAAACGCGCCTCGACGATCAGCACCCGCGCCATGTCAATTCTCCGAGGGGATCGGCCGCTCGCCGACGATCTTCAGCCCATAGCCTTCGAGCGCCACCGGCGTGTGGTGGGTGTTGGTCAGGAGCACCATGTCGTGGATGCCGAGCGCGGAGAGGATCTGCGCGCCGCCGCCATAATCGCGCAACTGGTCCATGTCCTTGGGCGTCTTGCCGGAGCGGGCGTTCAAGATGTCCGAGAAGGGCGCCTGGCGATCGAGGCAGACGATGACGCCCGAGCCTTCCGCGGCGATCGCCTTCATCGCGCCTTCCAGCAAGCCGCTGCGGGCGTTCGCCTCCGCAAGGGCGTCGGAGAAGAGGCTGAGCTGGTGCATGCGCACCAGTGTCGGATTCGACGGATCGATTGGCCCTTTGACCAGCGCCACAGTCTCCGTCCCCAACGCCTTGTTGAGGAACGCCTTGGCCGTCCAGGTCCCGCCCCAGCGGCTCTCGAACTGCGCTTCGGCGCGCTGGACGACGAGATGGTCCTTCTTCAACCGGTAGGCGATGAGGTCGCGGATCGTGCCGATCTTGAGGCCGTGGCGCTGTGCGAAGGCGACGAGGTCGTCCATCCGCGCCATCGTCCCGTCCTCGCGCATGATCTCGCAGATCACGCCCGACGGGTTGAGGCCGGCCAGCCGAGACACGTCGACCGCCGCCTCGGTGTGGCCGGCGCGGATCAGCACGCCGCCGTCGCGCGCCACCAGCGGGAAGACATGGCCGGGGGTGACGATGTCCTCGCGGCCCTTCGAGGCGTCGATCGCCACCGAGACGGTGCGGGCGCGATCCGCCGCGGAGATGCCGGTGGTGACCCCCTCCTTGGCCTCGATCGAGATGGTGAAGGCGGTCTCGTGGCGGGTGCCGTTGTGGCGGCTCATCAGCGGCAGGCCGAGCTGCTCGATCCGGCCCTTGGTCATGGCGAGGCAGATCAGGCCCTTGCCGTGGGTGGCCATGAAGTTGATCGCCTGGGGCGTCGCCATCTGCGCGGGGATGACGAGGTCGCCCTCATTCTCCCGGTCCTCGTCGTCGACGAGGATGAACATGCGGCCGTTGCGCGCCTCGTCGATCAGCTCCTCGGGCGAGGAGAGGAAGCCGCGTTCCAGGCTCGACGTCGCCATCAGCCGCGCATCTCGATCATGCGGCCGATGTAGCGGGCGAGGATGTCGATCTCGATGTTCACGCGGCTCCCCAATGCGAGGTCGGCGAAGCTGGTCTGCTGCGCGGTGTGCGGGATGATGTTAAGTTCGAAGCGCGCACCGTCGACGCCGTTCACCGTCAGGGAAACGCCGTCGACCGCGACCGAGCCCTTGCCCGCAATGTACGGCGCGAGGGCCTGGGGCGCTTCGATGACGACGCGCGTCGAATCCCCACTGGGCTCCAGAACCACGACCTCGCCGACGCCGTCGACATGGCCGGTGACGATGTGGCCGCCAAGCTCGTCGCCCAGCTTCAGCGAACGCTCGAGGTTGAGGCGCCGGTCTTCGCGCCACATGCCGGGCGCACTGCGGGAGACCGTCTCCGCCGAAAGGTCGACGTCGAACCAATCAGGCCCCTTGTCCACCACGGTCAGGCAGATGCCCGAGCAGGCGATCGAGGCGCCGAGGTCGACGCTCGCCATGTCGTAGCCGCAGGCGATGCGCAGGCGCAGGTCGCCCCGCTGCTCGGTCGCGACGATCCGTCCGACGTCCGTGATGATCCCGGTGAACATTAGCTCCGATCGCGCTCGTAGACTTCGAGCCGGTCGATTCCAAGCCGCCGCTCGTCGATCAGCGCCCAGCGGCGGTGGGCGTCGGCAAGGGCGGTCAGGCCGATATAGCCGATGGACGACTTGCCCTCGCCGATCAGGATCGGCGCGCGGTAGATGAGCAGGCGATCGACGAGGTCGGCCTGAAGGAAGGCCGAGGCGGTCGCCGACCCGCCCTCCACCAGCAGATCGTTGACGCCGGCGAGGCCGTGCACCTCCTCCGGGCTGCCGAGCCGGGTCCAGCCTTCGACCGCCTCGCCCCGGGTGAGGAGGGCGCGGCGCGGGCTCCATTCCTCGATACCGGGCAGGCGAACGTCCAGGCCGGGCTTGTCGGCTTCGTAGGTGCCGCGCCCGACGAGGATCATGTCCGCCCGGGCGCGCTCGAGATGGACGTGGGCGCGGGCGTCCTCGCCGGTGATCCAGCGGCTCTCGCCGGACGGGAGGGCGATCTTGCCGTCGAGCGACATGGCGAGCTTGAGCGTAACATAGGGCCGGCCAAGGCGCTGGCGGGTGAGGAACCCGGCCATCGACCGCCCAGCAGCCTCGGCGCCGGGGCCGATGTCCACGGCAATACCACACGCACGCAGGCGGGCGATGCCGCGGCCGTTCGTGCGCGGGTCCGGGTCGGTGAGCGCGACCGTCACAGCGGCGACACCGGCCTCGATCAGGAGGTCCGTGCAGGCGGCGCCGCGCGGGCTTTCGTGGGCGCAGGGCTCGAGCGTCACGAACGCGTGGGCGCCGCGCGCGGCCTCGCCGGCGTCGGCGAGCGCCATGGCCTCGGCATGGGGACGGCCGCCGGGCTGGGTCCAGCCTCGGCCGATGATTCGTCCCTCCCGGACGATGACGCAGCCGACATTGGGATTGGGCGCCGTCCGGCCACGGACCCGGGCGCCGAGTACAATCGCCGCCTCCATCCAGCCGGCGGCTGCCTCGCTCAAAGGCCGACCTTCTTCAGCCCCTGGTCGAGCTTCTTGAACTGGCGCTGGCGCTCCTTCTGCGCCGCCTCGCGCTTCGCCTGGTCGATCTTCTGTTGGACCTTGATCTCCTCGTCCGTCCGCGTCGCCGGCCAGGAATGTGCGTAGATGAGCTGCGGCCCCGGCTGGATGCCGTGCGACGCGTCGTGGGCGAAGCCGGCGATGAGCAGGACCGGCATGATGAGGGCGACGGCGAGGCCGCCCCATTGATAGGGGCTGCGCTGCGACGCGAACAGCCGCAGGTCGGCCAGGAGGGCCTTGGGTGAAGCGGGGCGCGGGAACCAGGACATGCCTTGCAAGATAAGGCCTGCCCGGCCCCCGCGCCACCCCTTCAGCCGTTGGGCAGCCGCCAGAGGATGCTGCTCGACACCATGTCGGTCGTCGGGTTGCCGCTCGTGTCGCGGGCCGGGGCGAAGCGGGCGCGGCTCTTCATCAGCCGGCACGTCGCCATATCCAGCGCCGCCGAGCCCGACGAGGCGGTGACGGTGCAACTGCTGACCCGGCCATCGGGGCCGACCGCCAGCTTGAACCGCGTCGCCCCCTGCTCCTCGCGACGGATCGCATCGGAGGGATAGTCCGCGTCCGAGACATAGGTGCCGAGATTGGCCTTGGCCCGCGCCGGCTCGATCCTGACCGCGGGCGGAGGCGGCGGCGGAGGCGCGGGGGTCGGCGGCGGGTCGATCGCCTTCGGTCCCGGCAGCGGATCCAGCTTCGGCGGATCGAGGAGCACCGGCCCCGGCGGGAGCGGGTCGGAAATGACGACCTTGATGAGCGGGTCCGTCCGCGTCAGCGCCTCGGGTTGCTGCGGGTGCGGCTTCGGCGGCTTGGGATCGGTGGGCGGCGGTTTGTCGAGAGGGACGTCGACCACGGTCGTATGGGTCAGGCGGTCGTGGGTGAAGGCACCCTCCTTCGCCATCACCAGCGCCGTGATCGCGGCGCCGTGGAGGAGGACGACGACGGCGACTGCGCCGGGGCTCATCCTCTTCCGCTCGTAAAAGCCTGTCTGCATCATGGCTCTTCTCCTTCTCGCTGCGGCCGCTGCTGCGACTCTGATACGTTACCTCATAACAGAAATGATACAACATATCGTAAAGCAGGAGAAGAGACTTTGTTCCACCCTCGCGAGACACGGGGCCTATCCTGCTGCGGGCCGCCTCTGCCTGGGCGCTAGAAGTCGGCGGCGAGGGTGAGAGCGGGGCCTGAGCCCGGGCGCGCATTGCCGGCGATCCGGAAACGCCAGTCGACGGAGAGGGAGGCGTTAGCGGGCCGCAAGGGGAGACGCAGCTCAGCGTGGGGGCCGAGATCGACTCGCGACAGCTGCGGCTGGGCCGCAGCCCAGACCCCTCCGCCGACGCGGACGGCCCCACCATGCAGTATCGGCAGCGCCAGGCGGACCGCACCGTCCGCGAACAGATCGCGCCGCTTCAACCCGACGATGCCCGCCTGCCCGTAGCCGTCGAGACGGAGCGGCCCGAGCTTCATCTCGCTGGCCCCGCCATAGAGCGTCGCCCCGAAAGCGGAGCGCCCGTTGGGGCCGAGCTTCTGCCGCCGCTCGACGAGGAGGTGGACCGGCAGGCGGGCGAGTGGCTTCCAGTCGAGACCTGCCGCGGCTTCCGCACCGCGCGCCTGCGCCAGCGGCGACGAGAGCCGCAGGCTGACGGCGAGCGGCGCCTGGCGCCCCAACAGGCGATAGGTCGCGCGCACGCCGGCCTGGCTCCCACCCAGCATCCCGCCGGGCGCCAAAGCGGCGTTGCCGCCGGCGCGCGCAAAGGCCCAGGCCGAGACACTCCACGCGCGCCCAGCGGGCGGCGGAATCAGCGCGGCGGGGACCGCAGCCCTCATTGCAGGCGTGGCCACGGCGGCAGTGCGCAAGAGACTCGGTATGACGGAGGGAGCCGAGGCAGTCGCCGGAGGTATCGTCTGCGGGGGTGGGGCAGCCAATGCCGACCGCGGCACGGCCATGCCCGCGAGGCGGCCTGCCAATTGGTCGACGCTCGCGGCCGCCGCTGATCGGGCCGCCCCAGGCTCGGATCCCACAGGCGCGATCACATTGGCCGGCGCGACTGCAGCGGTCGGAGGGGCGCCGAGGGGGATCGGGCCCACGGCCGCTGCAGCCGGCCCGACGCGCGCGAGGGGTCGCGGCGCCGAAGCAAGGGAGGTGTCGCCGCCCGCGCTAGCCTGCGCGAGCCACAGCAGGCCTGCGCGAGCGCAGGTCCAGCCGGCGCAGATGCCGACGAGGAAGCGCAAAGGGGGCGGGAGGCGCTTCACCGGGAATCATGCCCGGTGGGGAAACGGTGGTGGGTCTTGTCCCAGCGGGGGCGGCCGGTACGGCGCTGCGTGCGGTAGAGGCTGAGCGCCCGTACCGCCGCCAGCATCGCCACGACATTGCCGATTGCCGCGCGCGGCAGGGCGCGCAGGCCCTCGCGCCAGCCGTAGAGGGCAGCCGTGAAGGCGAAGCGCATCGCCAGCCGCCATCCGAGCAGGACCATGTTGGCGGCGATCAGCCAGCGCAGCACCGGCGGGAGCGGGGCGGGCGCCGCACCGCCGAGCACGCCCCGCGCCGCGAGCAGCAGCCAGAGCAGGAAGCCGAGATACCCCATGGCGAGCAGCAAGGCGGCGAGCGGCGCCTGGCGGTCGCGAAGGCGCATCCAGCGCTCCGCCACACCGCCGCGCCAGCCGAGCCGGTCCCAGCCCAGCAGCGCGATGCCGGCCATCCATCGCGCCTTCTGGCGGACGGCGGCGGAGAGGGTGGCGGGGAAATATTCGCGGGTGGCGACGACGGGTCCGCCCGGCCGCTCGACGATGCGGACGAAGCGGGCGTTGCAGCCATGCTCGCCGAGCCGCAGGCCCATCTCATAATCCTCGGTGAGGCTGTCTTCGACGAACGGGCGGTCGTCTTCATAGGCGATGAGCTCGAGCGCGACTCGTTCGAAGGCGCAGCCGACGCCGGCGCCGGGCAAGGAGGCGCGGAGCGACTGGCGGACGAGCAGCTCCTTGCCGTGGGATTCGGCGAACTCGTCCGCATAGTGCCCGCCGATCCAGCGCGACTGACGGTCGACAAGGGGCACGACTGGAAGCTGGACGAAATCCCAGCGCTCGCAGAGGGTGGCGAAGATGCGCAGGGCGAGCGGATGGACGACGTCCTCGGCGTCGTGGAGCACCACCGCCTTGGCCTGCCGCCCGTCCGTCCTTTCCGCCTCGACCATGGCCCGCCACATGGAGTTGAGGCAGTGGGCCTTGGTCGTCGGACCGTCGCGATCCCCCACGACGAGGCGGACGCGCGGGTCGGCGACGGCAGCGACCTCGGCGATCGTCGCCGGATCGTTGGGATAACAGCCGACATAGAGGTGCACGTCCTCGTCGGCCCAGGCCGCGAGCGTGCGCCGAAGCATCGGCCCGATCACCCCCGCTTCGTCCCAGGCGGGAATGAGTACCGCTATCGGCCCGGGCGCGAGCGGCGGCGGCAGATCGGAGACGGCAAGCGGCGGCTCGCCGCGCTCGCGCAGCTTGATGCGGACCCAGAGGAGATCGACGACAAGGTCGCTGAGCCCGAGCAGCAGGAATCCCGCCGCCGCGAACAAGGCCGCCTCGCGCATCACGACTTCAAGGACGCCGAACAGCGACCCAACCACGTTCATTCGATTCGCCCCCGAATCGGAGACTCTATCATCCATTTCGGATGAACGGAGCGCAAGGGCTTTTCGAAAGCGGTGAGCGTCCTCCGTTTCGGATCAGAAACATAGGCCGCCGGAGCCGCTTCGCTCCGAAGCGGACGAGCCTCTCCACCACCTGCCCCTCTTAGGCGCGCAGCCTCCCCGCGAGGGGGACTCAACCATGCGCAAACTCATGCTCTTCGCGGAAGGCGCGTCAGACCGGCTGGGGATGGGGGCGCGGCGCTTCGTCGTTCTCCTGCTGGCGCCGGTGCTCTGTCTGGCGCCCTCTGCGCCGGCCTTAGCGGCGCCGAGGGCCCATCATGGCGCCGCCCTGGCCGTGCACGCAAAAGAGAAGCCCTGCTCAAAGGCCGAGGCCAAGGCCGCGGACAAGGTGCTCCTCGCACTCGACCACGATCCGGCGGCACTGAGCGCGGCGGCCGCACGGCACCTCCCGTGGGGCGCGCCCGACGCCGGGCCCAACGAACGGCGGCTCGTCCAGCCCGATTACGTCGTCGATTACGACAGTGCGCTCAAGGTGCCGATCTGGACATCGGAGCAGATCGTCGCCTCGAACCTCAATGACAAGATCAAGCGGCAGGACTGCTTCCGCGCCGATCCGCGCCTCGATGCCGACGCGTCTTCGAACCCGGCCGATTATAAGGAGCCGATCTACGACCAGGGGCACATGACCCCGTTCGCCGACCAGCGCTACTCGAAGGTCGCGGGCATGAACTCGTTCGTCATGACCAACATGGCGCCGCAGAACTGCCAGCTGAACCGCGGCATCTGGCAGATCCTCGAGCAGATCAGCCGCCGCTGGGCCGCCGCCCACGAACCGCTCTACATCTTCAACGGCAGCGTGTTCGACCGGGACGGCGACGGCACCAGGGACCCCGACGCGGCCGCGATGCGGATGCAATCGGCCAACCACCAGGCGCGGGTCGCCGTCCCCTCCGCCTTCTACAAGATCGCGGCCTATGTGCGTCCCGACGGCGGGGTGGAGACGGTGACCGTGCTCCTCCCCCATGATACGGCCAATCCCGCGGGGTCGGCGGCGCTCGACTATTTGAACGCCCACGTCACCGGCCTCGCGACGGTCCAGAAGCTGACCGGCCTGCGGATCTTCCCGCAGGCCACGAACCTGCATGAGAGCAAGACGCTGTGGGCGTTCGAGGGATACAAGCCGCAATCCCTCTGCCACGCGAAAGCCCCGGCGCCGACGGGGCACCGCTGAGATGCGCGCACTGGCCCTCCTCGCCGCCGCCGCGACGCTGGCGCTTGGCCCGTCGGCTTATGACAGCTGCGCCGCCCGCGGAGGCTGCTGCCGGATCTGCTCGGCCGGGAAGGCGTGCGGCAACAGCTGCATCGCCCGCTCGAAGACATGCCACAAGGGCAAGGGCTGCGCCTGCAACGGCTGAGCTTGGAGTGGGTGAAGGGGCGGACTAGGTTGCGGCATGCCCGTGCCGTCACCGAATGAAGAGCTCGCCGCGGCGCTCGCTCACGCGGCGGCGGCGGCGGGCGGGGCGCGTGATCCCTGGTGGATCATCGGCAGCGCGGCGGCCTTTCTGCACGGCGCACGGACACCCGTTGCCGACATCGACCTTCTGATGAGCCCCTGCGACGCGCTGGCCGTCCTGGATCCGGAGGATATCGCCGCGTCGGGTGGCCGAGGGTCGGACCTGTTCCGCTCCGAAGTGTTCGGCACAATCTGCGGCACCGACCTGCGGATCGAGGTCTTCGGCGGGTTTCACCTTCGTGCCGGCGAGCACTGGCGCCCGGTCGTGCTCGAGACGCGCGTGGCGGTGATGGTCGGCGGCTGCACGGTCTGGGTCCCGGCGCGGGACGAACTCGCCGCCCTCTTCCGGAGCTTCGGCCGACCCAAGGATCTGGCGCGTGCGGCCTTGCTCGAGGGCCTCGCCGGCGGCTAGCGCGGCACCGGCAAGGAGTGCCGATGCGGATATTCTGGGACGAGAGACAGCGGCTGCATGCCCCTGAGAAGGAGCTGCACAACGGCGCCTTCGTGCCGTTCGCGGAAACCCCGGCGCGGGCCGATGCGATCCTCGCCGCGCTCGGCCCGGCGGAAACGCCTCGCGACCGCGGCGAGGCGCCTCTGCTGCGGGTGCACCCGCGCGACTATCTCGATTTCCTCAAGACGGCGCATCGCGACTGGCGGGCAGCGGGCCGGGACGGCGACGCGGCGGGCTATGTGTGGCCGGTGGTGCGGCGGCGAGCGCTGAGGCTCGAGCGGATCGACGCCAAGCTGGGACGCTACAGCTACGACGCCTCGACGCCGATCGCGGCGGGGACCTGGGAGGCGGCCTATGCGTCGGTCCAGTCCGCGCTGGCGGCGACCGAGGCGGTGCTGGCAGGCGAGCCCGCTGCATTCGCCCTCTGCCGCCCGCCCGGCCACCATTGCGGCGCCGATTATATGGGGGGCTATTGCTATCTGAACGCTACCGCCGTCGCCGCCGAAGCCGTGATCGCCGCGGGCCGCCGCCGCGTCGCGATCCTCGACATCGATTATCACCACGGCAACGGCACACAGGACATCTTCTACGGCCGCGGCGATGTGCTGTTCGTCTCGATCCACGCCGATCCGGCCACCGACTATCCCTTCTACTGGGGCCATGCCGACGAGACGGGCGAAGGCGCGGGCGAAGGCGCGACGCTGAACCTGCCGTTGCCCCGCGGGACCCGGGTGTCGGAGTTCGAGCGGGCGCTGGCGACCGCGCTGGAGCGCATCGCCGCCTTCGAGCCGGACGTCCTTTTATGCTCCTACGGCGCCGACACCTTCGCCGGCGATCCGATCAGCTTCTTCAAGATCGAGACGGCCGATTACGCCGTGATCGGCCGCCGCATCGCCGCCCTCGGCCTCCCCACCGCGATCCTGATGGAGGGCGGCTATGCCGTCGATGCGCTCGGCGCTAATGTCGCCGCCTTCCTCTCCGGCTTCTGAAAAGGCCTGTAACATGAGACGCTTCGCCCCGATCGCCGCACTGGCGCTGCTCGCCTGCTCGTCCGCCGCCCCCGCCGCCGGCACCCTCGCCGCCGACTGGCCGGACATGGCGCAGGCGCAGATGATGCTGGTGTCGAGCCCCGCTTTCTCCCCCGGCGGGCCGATTGCGCTCGGCTACAGCGCCTATGGAAAGAACGAGATCCCGCCGCTCAGCTGGTCCGCTCTGCCGACAGGGACGCAGAGCCTGGCGCTGATCGTCGAGGATCCCGACGCGTCGACGCCGCAGCCCTTCGTCCACTGGACCGCCTGGAATATCTCGCCGACCGCCCACGGCGTGCCGGACGGCCTTGCCGGCGCCGTGCAGGGCGCGAACGGGTCCGGCAAGCCGGGCTGGCGCGGTCCGCATCCGTCGGACGCGAAGCCGCACCATTATCATTTCCAGCTCTTCGCGCTCGACCGCAAGCTGGCCCTCCCGGCGACCGCCGGGCGCGACGAGCTGCTCGCGGCGATGAAGGGGCATGTGATCGGCAAGGGCCGGCTGGTCGGGACCTTCACCAAGCCGAAGGGCTGAGCCCTCAGCTTTCGCCGTCCGCTTCCTCCTGCCGCTTCGCCCGCATGCCAAGGGCGGCCAGCATCATCGCGAGGAGCGCGGCGACGAAGGTCTTGGTGCCGAAGCCGTGCCGCCCCGCCTGGGCGACGAAGGCGATGGCGAAGAGGCCGGCGGCGACGAAGTAGAAGACCGCCTGCCGCCGCCGCTCCATCACAGTTTCTCGGTCAGCTCGGGGAGAATCTTGAACAGGTCGCCGACAAGGCCGATGTCGGCTACCTGGAAGATCGGCGCCTCCTCGTCCTTGTTGATCGCGACGATGAGCTTGGAATCCTTCATGCCCGCAAGGTGCTGGATCGCGCCGGAAATGCCGACCGCAACATAGACTTCGGGCGCGACGATCTTGCCGGTCTGGCCGACCTGATAATCGTTGGGCGCGTACCCCGCATCGACCGCCGCGCGGCTGGCACCCACCGCGGCGCCGAGCTTGTCGGCGAGCGGGTCTATGTACTGGTGGAACTGCTCGGAGGAGCCGAGGGCGCGGCCACCGGAGACGATGATCTTGGCGCTGGTCAGCTCGGGCCGCTCGGACGCCGCAATCTCAGAGCCGACGAAGCTGGAGAGGCCGGCATCGCCGCCGCCCGAATACGGCTCGATGGCCGCCGAGCCGCCCTCGGCGGCTGCCTTTTCGAAGGCGGTGCCGCGCACTGTCAGCACCTTCTTCGCGTCCGATGACTTCACCGTGGCGATGGCGTTGCCCGCGTAGATCGGCCGCACGAACGTGTCCGGACCCTCGACGCCGATCACGTCGGAAATCTGCATGACGTCGAGCAAAGCGGCGACCCGGGGCGCCACATTCTTGCCGGTGGTGGTGGAGGCGGCGACGAAATAGTCGCAATGATCGCGCACCAGGTCGACCGCGACCGGCGCCACGTTCTCGGCGAGCTGGTGGCCGTAAGCGGCGGCGTCGGCGACATGGACGCGGGCGACGCCGGCGATCTTCGCGGCGGCGTCCGCGACCGCGCCGACGCCTTCGCCGGCGACGAGCAGGTGGACTTCGCCGAGCTTCGAGGCGGCGGTGACGGCGGAGAGGGTGGCGTCCTTCAGGTGGCCGCCTTCATGTTCGACGAGAACGAGCGCGATCATCCGACGACTCCTGCAGTGCGAAGGCGGTCGATCAGCTCGTCCACCGATTGGACCTTGATACCCGCCTCGCGCTTCGACGGCTCGCGGACGCTCAGCGTCTCGACTCGTGGCGCGATGTCGACGCCGTAATCGGCGGGCGTCTTCTGGGCCAGCGGCTTGGACTTGGCCTTCATGATGTTGGGCAGCGAAGCGTAGCGCGGCTCGTTCAGGCGGAGGTCGGTGGTGACGATGGCGGGCAGCTTCAGCCGCACCGTCTCGAGCCCGCCGTCGACCTCGCGGGTGACGCTGACGGCCTCGCCGTCCACCTCGACCTTCGAGGCGAAGGTGCCCTGGCCCCAGCCGAGCAAAGCGGCGAGCATCTGGCCGGTCTGGTTCGAATCGTCGTCGATCGCCTGCTTGCCGAGGATCACCATCCCCGGCTGCTCCTCCGCTGCGATCTTGGCCAGGATCTTGGCAACGGCGAGCGGCTCGACGGCGTCGTCGGTCTGGACGAGGATCGCGCGGTCGGCGCCCATCGCGAGCGCCGTGCGCAGCGTCTCCTGCGCCTTGGCGGGGCCGATCGAGACGGCGACGATCTCGGTCGCCACCCCCTTTTCCTTCAGCCGGATCGCCTCCTCGACGGCAATCTCGTCGAAGGGGTTCATGCTCATCTTGACGTTGGCGAGGTCGACGCCCGTGCCGTCCGCCTTCACCCGCGGCTTCACGTTGTAATCGATCACCCGTTTCACCGGGACGAGAAGTTTCATGCTCGCTCCTTGATCTTCATTCGGCGGCGGAGGGGAAGCCCCCCGTGCCGATCCCATTCAGTGCGACATCTCCAGGCGCCGCTCGATGCGATCGAGCCGCCGGCTGACATTGTCGATGGCGAGTTGCTGAGCGGCATCGGCGGCCGTGAGGTTGGTGAGATGCTGCATGAGGGAGGCGATGCCGCTCTCCAGATTCGCGACGCGGCCGACCAGCTCGTCCTGCTTGCGCTCGAACCGGTCGAGCGTGGCCTGAAAACGCTTCATGTGCTCCAGCAGCAGGTTCTCGACATCGCCGGTCATGCCGCATGCCTATCACAATCGCATGCTGCCCGCATCACGCCGCGTCCTTCACCGCTGCCACGATCTTCTTCGCCGCGTCGCCGAGGTCGTTGGCGGGGACGATGGCGAGGCCGCTGTCGGCGAGGATGCGCTTGCCCTCCTCGACGTTGGTGCCCTCGAGGCGGACGACCAGCGGCACGGTCAAATTCACCTCGCGCGCCGCCGCGACGATGCCGTCGGCGATGATGTCGCAGCGCATGATGCCGCCGAAGATGTTGACGAGGATGCCCTTCACCGCGGGATCGGAGAGGATGATCTTGAACGCCGCCGTCACCTTCTCCTTCGATGCGCCGCCGCCGACATCCAGGAAGTTGGCCGGGAAGGCGCCGTTCAGCTTGATGATGTCCATGGTCGCCATGGCGAGGCCGGCGCCGTTCACCATGCAGCCGATGTCGCCGTCCAATTTGATGTAGGCGAGGTCGTATTTGGAGGCCTCCACCTCCATCGGGTCCTCCTCCGTCTCGTCGCGCAGCGCCTCGACGTCCGGGTGACGATAAAGGGCGTTCGAATCGAAGCTCATCTTCGCGTCGAGGACGAGCAGCTTGCCGTCCTCGCTCTCGACCAGCGGATTGATCTCCAGCATCGCGCAATCGTAGGCGAGGAAGGCGTCATAGAGTTGGGCGGCGAGGGTTTGGGCCTGCTTGTTCATGTCGCCGGTGAGCTTCAGCGCATGGGCGAGGGCGCGGCCGTGATGGGGCATGAAGCCCTGCGCCGGATCGATGGTGATGGTGGTGATCCGCTCGGGCGTCTCGTGGGCAACGGTCTCGATGTCCACGCCGCCCTCGGTCGAGGCGACCATGGCGATGCGGCCGCTGCCGCGGTCGACCAACAGCGCGAGATAATATTCCTTCGCGATGTCGACGCCGTCGGTGATGTAGAGGCGGTTGACCTGCTTGCCGTCGGCGCCGGTCTGGATCGTCACCAGCGTGTTGCCGAGCATCTCCTCGGCGTTGGCGCGCACCTCCTCGATGCTCCTGGCGAGCCGGACGCCGCCCTTGGCGTCGGGCCCGAGCTCCTTGAACTTGCCCTTGCCGCGCCCGCCGGCGTGGATCTGCGCCTTGACGATGTAAAGCGGCCCGGGAAGCCGCTCGGCCGCCTGCACCGCCTCGGCGGGGCTCATTGCGGCGAATCCGGCGGGGACCGGCACGCCCTTCTTCGCGAGCAGTTCCTTGGCCTGATATTCGTGGATGTTCATGGGATTTGCGCATGCCCTCGGCAGAAGGAGTGTCGCGGCGCCCTTAAGCACAGGGGGCCGGGGAATCCAAGGCCGCGGCGGGGGGTGGGGACAGTCACGGCGACTGTCCCCTCCTCTCAGAGCACCAAGTCGGTATTCACCAGCGCGTGGTTGTTCGCCGTCGTGACGAGCAGGGTGAAGTCGGCCGCGCCGTCGCCGTCCGTGTCGCCCTGGATCGTCCAGACGCCGTTCGCGAGGTCGGCGCGCAGCTCGCCGGCATGGTGGCCGAAGGCGCCGGCGCCGATCCAGGCGAACGCCTGGTCGCCGGCCTGGGTCGTGTCGGCGTCGATCTGCGAGAGGTCGATTTTGTCGCCCAAGTCGAAATCCAGGATGTGGTCCGTCTTCGCCGCCGTCGACTGCGCCGCGTCGGTGTAGAGGAACACGTCGTTCCCCGTGCCGCCGGTGAGCGTGTCGGCGCCCAAGTTCCCGTAGAGCGTGTCGTTGCCGTGACCGCCGGTCAGCGTATCGTCGCCGGTGCCCGAGAGGATGCGGAAGGTGCCGTCGGTCTCGGCCGCGCCGTCGAACACCAGGTTCGAGCTCACCGGCGTACCGAAGATGGTGAGGAGCTTGCCCGCCGCCACCGCGGCGTCGTTGGTGACGATATTGTAGCTGGTGTCGCCGGCGTAGAGGACGATGGT
>NZ_DASWQI010000053.1:0-4167 GCF_036403745.1 Allosphingosinicella sp. | reverse complement strand
AACAGCGGCAGCAGCAGCTCGACCATCGCAAGCGCGACCAGCATCGCAATACCGGTCACGAGCACGGATTCGCCGACGAACTGGATCACCAGCTGCGAGCGCGAGGCGCCGAGCACCTTGCGCAGCGCGACCTCGCGGGCGCGCTGGGAGGCGCGGGCGGTGGCAAGGTTGGTGAAGTTCACCACCGCCATGCCGAGGATGAGGAGAGCGATGATCGCGAACGTGACGATGGTGGTGCGGTCGTTGCCCGGCCGCATCGCGCCGTTCTGCGCCTGGCCCAGATGTACGTCGCGGATGTTGACGAGGTGCCAATCCTGGTCGTCGCCCGCATTGGTGCGGGTGCTGCCGACATTGTCGTCGGGGATGTTGCGCTTCTCCCAGGCCGGGAATTGCGCCTCGATCGCCTTGGGATCGGTGCCGGGCCTGAGCTTCGCCCACACCCACCCGCTCTGGCAGCCCCAGCAAGTGAGGGCCCGGGGATCCTTGGCGGCGAGCTGCGGATAGTCGACCCGGGCGATGGTCGTCGCCTTCAAGTGCGAGTTCTTCGGCAGATCCTCGAGGATGCCGGTGATCTTCATCGCCCGCTCCGCGCCGCGGCTGATCACCGTATAGGGGCGGCCGACCACGTCGATCGTCCCGTAAAGCCGCATCGCCTCCGATTTGGTCATGACGACCGAGTTGGGCGCGCCAAGCGCATCCGTGCCCCCACGCAGCAGCGGCAGCGGCATGACCTTCAACAGGTCGCCGTCGACGAACAGGAAATCCTCGATCGTCGTCGCCTCGCCATTCTTCATGAACACCGGCGAGGTCTGCGAGCCGTAGACCATCGCCTCGATCTGCGGGATATCCTTCCTGAGCGCCGGCTCGGCGGCATAAGGCGTCATCTGCAGCCGGTCGTCGCGGCCGGTCTGGCGGTCATGGTACCAGCTCTGCACCTGGAAGACATTCTCGCTGCCCGGGATCCACCGGTCGAAGCTCATCTCGTAGCGCACGAACAGCAGGATCATCAGACAGGCGGCCATGCCGATGCCGAGGCCGAAGATGTTGATGAAGGCATAGGTGCGGTTCTTCGCGAGGGCGCGGATGCCGACCGTGAAATAGTTTCTCCACATGCTGATGGTCTCTCTATTCGTAACGCAGCGCGTTGATCGGATTGGATCGGGCGACTCGGTAGGCGTGGCCGGCGACGGTGCCGACGGCGATGGCGAGGGCGAGGCCGCCGGCGAGGAGGAACGGCACCGGGCCGAGCGCGATGCGGGTGTCGAAGCCGTTCAGCCAGTTACGCATCAGCCACCAGGCGACCGGCCAGGCAATAAGGTTGGCGATGATCACCGGCTTCGAGAATTGCCACACCAGCAGCCGGACGATGTCCCGCACCCGCGCGCCGAGCACCTTCCTGATGCCGATCTCCTTGGTACGGCGGTCGGCGGTGAAGGCGGCGAGGCCGAACAGGCCGAGGCAGCCGACGACCACCGAGAGGAGCGCGAAGCCGGCGAAGGTCGTCGCCCGCGCGTCCTCGGCCTTGTAGAGCGTCTCGATAATGTCGTCGCTAAACTTGGCGGAGAAGGGCACTTCGTTGGTGAAGCCCTTCCACACCCGCTCGACATTGGAGCGGACGGCGGCGGGATCGCCGTGGAAGCGGATGACCATGAACGACCCCCCGCTTCTGGAGCCGCTGAACATGATCGGATCGAGCGGCAGCTTGATCGAGCGGAACCGCGAATCCTTGACCACGCCGATCACGGTGACCGGCACCAGCCCATATTCGTTCTCGACGAGCGCGGCCTTCAGCGTCTTGCCGACTGCGTCGGCGGGATTGTGGAAGCCGAGCCGCCGGGTCGCCAGCTCGTTCATGACGACGTTGCCGCCGCGCGCGGCCAGCGCCTTTTCGTCCGCCGGGTTGAGCGGGAAGGGCAGGGTCATGTCGTCCAATGGCCGCGCCTTGTCGAACCAGCGGCCGGCAACGAGGGTCAGACCCATCGCGTCCTTGAAGCCCTCGTCGACGCCGTAATTGCCGATGTTGAACGGCTTGGGGCTGCCCGGCACCATTACACTTGTGTTGCTGTTATTGTCGGTGGCGACGCCGATGTTGGTCAAAGCGGCGGCATCGACGCCGGGCACGCGGCGGACCTGGTCGGCGATCGCCTCGCCCTTGTCGATCAGCTGGTAGCGGCTCAGTTCCTCGAGTTGGAGGATGTGCTCGCGCTGGTAGCCGGGATCGACGGTGCGGGCGTAGACCGTCTGGAAGTAGATGACGGCCGTGCAGATGATGAGGCCGATCGAGACCGCGAACTGGCCGACGACGAGAATGCTCCTGAGGCGCCCCGAGCCCGGGGTCTCGGCCGCCGACTTGTTGGCCTTCAGGACCTGCGCCGGCTGGAATCGCGACAGGAAGAAGGCTGGGTAGAGGCCGCCGAGCACCCCCACCATTGTCACCAGCAGCACCACCGGCAAGGCGATGCCCTCGCTGCCGAAATAGGTGAGGCGGATGTCCGCATCGAGGAAGGCGGAGAAGGGCCGGATCAGCAGCTCGACGAGGCCCAATGCGATCACCATCGCGATCACCGCGACGATGATCGATTCGCCGATGAACTGCCAGATGAGCTGCTTGCGGCTCGCCCCCAGCACCTTGCGCAGCGCCACCTCGCGGGCCCGCTGCGAGGCGCGGGCGGTGGCGAGGTTGGTGAAATTGACCACCGCCATGGCGAGGATGAGCAAAGCGATGACGGCGAAGGTGATGATGGTCGTCCTGTCGTTGCCCGGCGCCATCGAACCGCCTTGCGCCTTGCCGAGATGGACGGCCGCGACGTTGACGAGGTGCCAGTCCTCGTCGTCGCCGGCGTTGAAATGCGCCTCGCCGCTATTCTCGTCCGGAATGTTGCGCTTCTCCCAGGCGGGGAATTGCGCCTCGATCGCCCTGGCGTCGGTGCCGGGCTTCAGCCGTGCATAGACCCAGCCGTTCTGGCAGCCCCAGCAGGTGAGCGCCTGCGGCTCCTTGGCCATGAAGCCCTGGATGTCGATGTTGACGATGGCGTTGACGCGCAGGTGCGAATTCTTCGGCAGGTCCTTCAACACGCCGACGATCTTGAAGTCGCGCTTCTGACCCTTGGTGACCACGGTGAAGGTGCGGCCCACCACATTGTCGGTGCCGAACCGCGTCTGTGCCTCGCCTCGCGCCATCACCGCATTGTTGGCCTGGCCGAGGTCCGCCGCGTTGCCGCGCAGCAGCGGCAGGCTCAGCACGTCGAGCAGATTGCCCGCGGAATAGAGATAATGCTCGGCCTTGCTGGCCTGCCCGTCGGCGAAGAAGACCGGATTGTTGTCCCAGGCGTAGACCGCCTTTTCGACCTGCGGGAAATCCTTCTTGAAGCGCTCGCCCGCAATGTAGGGCGTCATCTGGAGCTGGGCTTCCTCGCCCGTCTCGTGGCTGTGGTACCAGCTTTGCAGCTGGTAGCTGTTCTCGTGCCCCGGCAGCCACGTGTCGAAGCTCATCTCGTAGCGCACGAACAACAGGATCATCAGGCAGGCGGCCATGCCGATGGCGAGGCCGAAGATGTTGATGAAGGCGTAGGTGCGGTTCTTGGCCAGCGCCCGGAGGCCGACGGTCAAATAGTTCCGAAACATGGCCGGTCTCCTATTCGTGGCGCAAAGCGTGGACGGGATTGAGACGGGCGACGCGGATGGCGTGCCCGGCGACGGTGCCGACGGCGATGCCGAGGGCGATCAGGCCGGCGAGCACGAACGGCCCCGGGCCGAGCGCGATGCGCGCGTCGAACGTGTTCAGCCAGTCCCGCATCGCCCACCATGCGGCCGGCCAGGCGACGAGGTTGGCAAGGACCACGGGCTTCGAGAATTGCCATGCCAGCAGCCGGACGATGTCGCGGACCCGGGCGCCGAGCACTTTGCGGATGCCGATCTCCTTGGTACGGCGGTCAACGGTGAAAGCGGCGAGGCCGAACAGGCCGAGGCAGCCGACGATCACGGACAGCAAGGCGAAGGCGGCGAAGGTCTTCGCCCGCGCGTCCTCGGCCTTGTACAGCTCGACCATGATGTCGTCGCTGAACTTGGCGTTGAACGGCACGTCCGGGACGACCTTCTTCCACGCCTGCTCCACCCCCGCCCGGACGGCGGCCGGATCGCCGTGGAAGCGGACGACCATGTCGGTAT
>NZ_DASWQI010000052.1:0-13015 GCF_036403745.1 Allosphingosinicella sp. | reverse complement strand
CCCCACGTGGAGGTAATCGGGCTTGAAGTCGCCGGAGGAGGCGAGCGCGTTCCAGTCGGGGATCGTGATCGACCTCTTGTACCGCTCGATCAGCCCCTCGGCCTCGAGCGCGCGGAAGGTGCGGTTGACGTGGACGGGGGTGAGCCCGAGCACATCGGCGAGCTGCTCCTGGGTCATCGGCAGCTCGTAGCGGCGGGCCGGGCCGGGCGTCGCCCCGCTCTGGCGGATCGCCATTTCGCACAGCAGGTGCGCCAGCCGGCCGCGGGCGTCGCGCCGGCCGATATTGGCGAGCCATTCGCGGAATATGGCGGCCTCGGCCAGCGCCGCCGCCATCACCGCCCGGGCGATCGCCGGCCGCCGCTCGACAAGCTGCTCGATCGCCTCGATGGGGATCGCCGCGACGGTCACCGGCGTCAGTGTCTGCACATTGTCGTCCGCATAAGCGACGAACAAATTCTGGAGGTCGATGAGATCGCCGGGGACGTAGATGGCGACGATCTGGCGGGCGCCGCCGGCGACGATCTTGTGACGGCAGGCAAAGCCTTGGAGGAGCACCCGGCAGCGGGTCGGCCGGTCGCCCTCGCGCAGGATGTGGCCGCCGGCGCCGATCGCCTTGAGGCTGTGCGGCAGGCCGAGGATTGCGCTGCGGTCGGCCGGTTCCAGCGGGGCGCGGGCGGCGAGGCCGTCCGCCAGCGAGAGGAGTGTGGAAGAAGCTTCGAACATCGAAAGACTCGCGAAACAACGCGTTATGGTGAAGCACCTGAAAGGCACCCCCGAACGGCAACCGGACGACTGGCCGTTAACGATGTTCGATACCTGCTTTAGGATGGTGGGTCTCAAACATAGGTTTTGGTGCGGGGATAAAGCGCTGAAACTACAGGCTTTCTTCATGATCTGGATCAGCCGCACCGGCTGGCACCGCGATTTGGCGAGCTCACCGCGCGGCGCCGTGGGCTCGGCCTAGAGGACGAACGGCGGACGCGCGCGCGGCGGCCGTCCCTCCAGCTCGCACAGGCGCGCATAATGGAGCGACGACAGCTTGAGGTGCGATCGGGCCGCCGCCATGTTGTCGGACATCAGCCCGAGGCTCAGCTCCTTGCGGGAGCGGGTGGCGTGGTAGGCGATCAGGTCTTGGTTGCTCATGCCGCGCTTGTGGCCGCGGCCGCGCGAACCCGCATTCACATCGATCAGCAGGACGCCGAATATTGTCCGCGGCACGGCGATTTTCCACCGCTGATCCAGGTCAAGGCGGCCGTCCGCGAATCGAGCTAAACACTTCCCGCGACACGAGAATTTGGCGAGGGGATAATGAGCAAGGAGCAGCTCCGGCGGTTCATGGACCGCGCGGAGGAGGAACGGGTGCGTGCCCACACGGCCCGCGATCCGATTACGAAACGCGCGTGCCTCGACCTGGCCGAGAAATATGAGGCGGTGGCGAAGGCTTATCGCCGCCTCAGCCGAAGCGGCGGCGACGACGCCTAGGCTGGCGCGCATCGGCGTTGCAGCGCCGACGGGAGCTGCTCGCCTGGAGTAACCCGGAACCGCGGCCGCACCCGCACAAAAACACCGTTGGCAAAGGGCCGCCCTCGCGTCTATCAGGCCCGCCAAGCCGCCAGGGGACCCCCGACGCGGCGCTGTGCGGCTTCGCCGCGGCCGGTTTTTCGCGGCTCGCAGCGGGGCTTTCGCACATCCGTTCGAAGCGCTGAAGGATCCTATGGCGAGCGTTGAACAGACAGGCGGAGCGCATGACGCGGGCGTCGAAGACGGCGTCCGGCGCCGCGACTTCATCAATATCGCGGCCGTGACCGCGGCGGGGGTGGCGGGTGCCGCGACCCTCTATCCGTTGCTCAACCAGATGAACCCCTCCGCGGACGTGCTCGCGCTCGCCTCGATCGAGGTCGACATCTCGGCGATCCAGGCGGGGCAGGCGATCAAGACCATCTTCCGCAAGCAGCCTCTGTTCGTCCGGCACCTGACGCCGGACGAGATCAAGCAGGCCAATGCCGTGTCGCTGGGGGAACTGCGCGACCCGCAGTCGCTCGCCGAGCGCACCAAGCCCGGCAAGGCGATGTGGCTGGTGACGATGGGCGTGTGCACGCACCTTGGCTGTGTTCCCCTGGGCGCCGGCGAGGGCGAGAGCCGAGGGCCGTTCGGCGGCTATTTCTGCCCGTGCCACGGCTCGGCCTACGACACCGCCGCGCGCATCCGCCGCGGGCCCGCCCCCAAGAACCTCGAAGTGCCCGATTACAGCTTCAAGTCGGACACCGTGATTACCGTCGGCAAGGTGGCCTGAGATGAGCTTTTCCTGGGCAAAGAGCTACGAACCCAAGCACCCGCTGATGCGCTGGGTCGATCAGCGCCTGCCGCTGCCGCGCCTCGTCTACGGCGCCGTCGGCGGCGGCTACCCGGTGCCGCGCAATTTGAATTACTGGTGGAATTTCGGCGTGCTGGCGGGCCTTGCGCTCACCATCCAGATCGTCACCGGCATCGTGCTGGCCATGCACTATGTCGCGTCGGGCGAGCACGCCTTCCAGTCGGTCGAAATGATCATGCGCGACGTCAACCAGGGCTGGCTGCTGCGCTACCTCCACGCCAACGGCGCCAGCTTCTTCTTCGTCGTCACCTACATCCACATCTTCCGCGGCCTCTATTTCGGCTCGTACAAGGCGCCGCGTGAGCTGGTCTGGATGCTCGGGCTCGTCATCCTGCTCCTGATGATGGCGACCGCGTTCATGGGCTATGTGCTCCCCTGGGGGCAGATGAGCTTCTGGGGCGCCAAGGTCATCACCGGCCTGTTCAGCGCCATACCGGTCGTCGGCACGTCGGTGCAGCAATGGCTGCTCGGCGGCTATGCGCCGGACCAGGCGACGCTCAACCGATTCTTCTCGCTCCACTATTTGCTGCCGTTCGTCATCGCCGGCGTCGTCATCCTCCACATCTGGGCGCTGCACATTCCGGGCTCGTCCAACCCGACCGGGGTCGACGTCCAGAGCGAGCAGGACACGCTGCCCTTCCACCCGTACTACACGGCGAAGGACGGCTGGTTCGCGGCGCTCTGCATCACGCTGTTCGCAGCGGTGACCTTCTACGCGCCCAATTATCTCGGCCACGCCGACAATTACATCATGGCGAACCCGCTCTCGACGCCCGCGCACATCGTGCCGGAATGGTATTTCTGGCCGTTCTACGCGATCCTGCGCGCCTTCACCGCCGACTTCATCCTGCCGGCGAAGCTGTGGGGCGTGATCGCCATGTTCAGCGCGATCATCCTCCTCTTCTTCCTCTCCTGGCTCGATCCGTCGCCGGTCCGCTCGGGCAATTACCGGCCGACGTTCAAATGGTTCTTCTGGATCCTCGTCGTCGACGTGCTGGTCCTCGGCTTCTGCGGCGGCAGCCCGGCGGAAGAGCCCTATGTGATGATCAGCCAGCTCGCGACCATGTATTATTTCGCCCACTTCCTGATCGTCCTCCCGATCATCTCGTGGACCGAAAAGACGCTGCCGCTGCCGAGCTCGATCACCGCGTCGGTGCTCCATGGGGAGGCGGCTGAATCGGCCCCGATCGATCTCAGCGGGCACCGCCCCGCGGCTGCGCACTAAGGGGTAGACTGGCGATGGTTCGTATTCTCGGCATCCTGGCCGGCCTGGCGTTGGTCTTCGTCGCCGCCTGGTCGTTCGGCCACGGCGCCTACAGCTTCCTGACGACGCCCAAGGAGCGCAACGTCGTCCATGAGTTCCACAAGGAACCCAAGGCGCTGCACCTCGCGTCCGACGGCCCCTTCGGCAAGTATGACCGCCAGCAGCTGCAGCGTGGCTTCCAGGTCTACAAGGAGGTCTGCTCCTCCTGCCACTCGCTGAACTTCGTCGCCTTCCGCAATCTCGAGGAGCTCGGCTATAACGAGGCCGAGGTGAAGGCGCTCGCCCAGGGCTGGCAGACCCAGGTCCCCGACATCGACCCGAAGAGCGGCGATCCCAAGGGGCGCAAGCCGATCCCGGCCGACCATTTCCCCAGCCCGTTCCCGAACGAGACCGCGGCGCGCGCCAGCAACGGCAATGCGCTGCCGCCGGACCTGTCGCTGATCACCAAGGCGCGCGAGGGCGGGGCGGCCTATGTCTACTCGCTGATCACCGGCTACCAGAACCCGCCGGCGAACCTCCCGGCCGAGAACCGGCCGAGCCCGACGCTCCACTACAATCCCTATTTCGCGAATTTGAACATCGCGATGCCGCCGCCGCTGCGCTCGGACGGGCAGGTGACCTACGCGCCGGGTAACCCGAGGCCGACGGTCGACCAGATGGCGCAGGACATCGCCGCCTTCCTCACCTGGACGGCCGAGCCGCGGCTGGAGAACCGCCACCGCACCGGCATGGCGAGCGTGATCTTCCTGCTGTTCCTGACGGTGCTCGCCTATCTCGCCTACCAGAATATCTGGCACGGCCCGACCAGCCGCGCGGTCCGCCGCACCGGCGTGCTCGATCCGGAGAATATGGCCAAGCGCGACGCTGCCAGTGCCGAGGCGGACATGGGCTCGGCCTGATCCGACCCTAACGAATTGTCCTGATACGGGGCGTCGGACCGGGAGGTCGGGCGCCCTTTGTCGTTTCGCTTGGCCTCAGGAACCGCTAGGTTGAGGCGTTCGTTTTGAGCCGCGTCATTCTTCACCCGGAGTTTCGCTCATGCGCCATCCCCGCCTTCGCGCCCTCGCCATCGCCGTTCTGGGCGTCACCGGCCTTTCCGCCTGCGCCGAGGATTACGGCTATGGCGGCGGCTATGGCCGCGTCTCGGTCGGCTATGGCGGCGGCGGCTGCGACCCTTATTATTACGACTGCGGCGCCTATGGCGGCGGCTATGGCGGTTATGGCTACGGCGCCGGCTATGGCGGCTACGGCTATGGCGATCCCTACTGGGGCTGGTGGGGCGATTATTTCTACCCGGGCATCGGCTTCTACGTCTACGACCGGCTCGGCCGCCGCTACCCCTGGAACGAGCAGACCCGGCGCTATTGGGAAGGCCGCCGCGGAAGCTGGGGCCAGCGCAACTGGAACGACCCGACCAATCAGCGCTGGGACGGCTATCGCAACCGCGGCGGCACCGGCACAGGCACCTGGTCGGGACGCACGGGCGGCACCGGGGGAACCTGGTCCGGCGGCACCGGCGGCACGAGCGGCGGCCACCATGGCAGCGGCGGCGGCCACCGGGGGCATTAAGCCCTAGATTTTGTGGACTGTTGAGATTTCCATTGTGGCGGAAGTCTGATTCAAGGCTGTCTTTCGGAAGCAGTCATGCGGGCGATGGATCGGCTCATTCTTCGCGGTGGGCAGCGACGTCTGACGATGAGGACTTCGAATATCTGATCGCCGATTCCACCATCGTTCGCGCCACCAGCATGCGGTGGGGCGACAAAGGGGGTCTGAAGATCAAGCCATTGGCATCTCGCGCGGCGGTCTGAGCGCCAAGATTCAGCTGGCGGTCCGCGGCTTCGGCTGTGCCGTGCGCTCCCACCTGACCGCCGGCCAGATCGGCGATGCGCCTCAAGGCGCAGCCCTCATCGAGGGCCTGTAGCTCGACATCGTCGTGGCCGACGCCGCCGACGACAACAAGCACTGCGCCGGATTCATCGCGGAGAACGGCGCGCTTGCCGTCATCCCCATCAACTCCTTGCGCGCCGGAAAGCACCCGCTCGACAAGCAGCTCTACGCCCAGCGGCACCTCATCGAATGCTGCTTCTCAAGGGTCAAGCAGTTCCGACGCGTCGTGGCCCGCTTCGAGAAGACCGCCCGAGACTATCTTGCCGTCGTCACACTCGCCGCAACCATCCTGTGGCTGCGCAAAGTGTCCACACAATCTAGACCTTGATCGTCTCACGCTGAATCAGCCTGAGACGATCAAGGTCGCCGTTTCGCGGCCACGATCGTCCATTCCGCCTCTCCCCCCGGCGGCGATACGCGTCTTGTGCAGATCTGCCGGCCAAGGGAGTCCTGCCGCTCATCCGCGACAGAAACGGCCAAGATGCCGGCAAGCCGAAGCGGGCCTTGAGGCCCTGCCGCTCACACACGACACGAAGCCGGCAAAGCTACTCCATCGGATGAACTCGGGCAAGGCGATAAGAAACACACCCTGATCTGTCTCAGATGCTCACGTTTTTAGACACACAACACGCATGGCATGTGCGCACCGTCGAAGCGGTCACCCGATCTTGTGCGAGAGGTTGAACAAAACTTTGATCGGCGGCCTGAAGAGCAGCAGCAGCGCGCCGTTCGCAGAGCGACCTGGGGGCCGTTCAATAGGCGGCGGCCAACAGCGGAAGCTTCATCACCTCGCGATGATGCTCGTCTTCCACCTCGACCCAGCCGTCGTGGACGCTGTGGTGGGTGAAGGCGGCGCGCTGGAGCCAGGTGCCGGCGGTCTTGAGGGCGAGGGTGAGGGCCTCCACATCGTTCGCGCAGACTTCGCCGACCATGTCGGTGGTCTCGGATCCGTCGCAGCGGACGTTGAAATAATAACGCGGCACGCTTGGTATAACGCTCAAGGTTGGTTCGGGGACGCCTCTAGCCGCGGACGAGCGCCGGCGTCACCCCCGCTCGGGCGTCGGGCGCATCATCGCGCGGACGCCGAGGCCGGCGAGGATAAAGGCGCAGACCCAGAAGAGGACCGTGGCGAACTCGTTGCCGTCCTCGTCGCCGATCCAGCCGAAGGCGAAGGCGCCGCTGACGAGGGTGAGGAGGGCGAAGATGGCGATGATACGGAACATCGGGCCCTCCTGGGCTTCAGGGGTAGCGCAGTTTCAGGCTGATCCTCTGGCCGCTCGCGCGGACGGCGAAGCGCACCGATCCGAACGAGGGGATGCCGAGGAAGGTGTTGGGGTTGTTCGAGAACCCGAATCCTTCTTGGGGCAAGCCGACGAAGCTGCGGTTGAGCTTACGATTGCCGTCGGCGTCGTGATAGGCGGCGATCGCGTATATGCCGGGCTGGGGCACGAAGATGCAGGTCTCCGTCACCCCCTGGTGGGCCTGCGAGCGGCCGACGTAGAGCGAGCCGTGGCGCGCCAGGAACTTCTTGGGATTGTTGGCATAGAGCGTGACCGCCATCAGCCCGGCGCTGGAGCGGACGCCCTCGACCCGGACGATGAGCTTGGTGTCGCTCGGCCTTCCGGTGCAGCTCGGCTGGGCGGCAGCGGGCGTCGCGGCGAGGGCGCAGACGGTCAGAGGCAAAAGGATGCGACTGGCGGTCTTCGTCTTCCGGTGCATGATTCCTCCCGCGGACTGGAAGGCGCTTCTTGGGACCGGATTATGAACGGAAGATGTCTGGAGCGGCACGCAGCCGCAACCTGGATCTATCCGTCAGAGCCCCCTGGGACCGGGGATGCCGCGCGGCGTTCCCGCAGCGTGCCCCGCGGGAAGCAGGCGCACCGACCGGTGCAGCTCGCTCATCCGCGTGCTGAACGGCGTTTCGGTGGCGACGGCGGTGCGCACGAAGCGCCGCCAGCGAAGTTCGTCGGCGTCCACCGTGAGTGGAACCTGGCTCGCCGCCAGCAATGCTATCATCGTGATCATGTTCGTACCCCCCCCGAGTGAGGCTCGTGGTAAACGGGAATGGTAAAGGAGGTCTTAACCGAACTTGCTAACCATGGTGGCCGAACGGCGGGGCTTCAGGGGATCTGATCGAGCAGTTCGTCCACGCGCCGCTCGGCATCGTTGAGAGCGCGGCCGATCGGCTTGGTGCCGGTGACGGCGGAGGTAAGCTCTTCCCCGAGCAGGCCCTGGATCGCCGACTGGCGCTGGACGTAGCCGGGCAGTTGCACGCCGGTCGCGGCGAGCGGGGCGATGTCGGCGCGGTGCGGCAGCGCCTTGAACTGGGGGCTCGCATAGACGGCGCGGAAGGCGGGGAGGTGGCCGGTGCGGGTCCAGTCGTAATTGTGCGCGGCCATGAACTTGAGGAAGCGGGCGACGGCGTGGACCTGCTCCGGCGTCCGGTTTCGCTTGGGCATGACGAGGGCGTGGCCGTCGACGAAGGCGGCGTCGTGCCCCCACAGCCGCGGATAGGGGTAGACTCCATAGGCGCCGTAGAGCGGCCGGCCCGCGGTCTTCGCCTCCTGGTCGAACGAGCCGATCATCCAAGTGCCCGTGGGATAGATGCCGCCTTCGCCGTTCATGAAGCTGGCGATCGCGGCGGGCGTGTCCTGGTTGAGAGTGGTGAGCTTCTCCTGCTCGATGGTGCGGAACAGCTGGACGACGCGCGCGCCCTCGGGCGTGTTGAAGCGGGCCTTGCGCCGGTCGGGGAACAAGACCGCCCCCTGCGCCATCGCATAGCCGTAGAAGTTGCGAACGAAGCTCGCCGCGTCGCTGACCTCCGACTGGACGAGATAGGGCTTGCCGGTGCGCGCCTTGAACTGGCGCGCCTGGACGAGGAGCTCTTCCGCGGACGTCGGGAGGACCGGCTTGCCGTCCTTCCAAAGGCCCGCCTGCTGGAAGAGCTTCGTATTGAGGTGGAAGAGGCCGCCGATCGTGTCCCAGGCCATGCCGTAGAGGTGCCCCGCCTTGGTGACGCCGCGTAGGCCGGCGGGAGTGATGGCGTCGGGGCCGATCCCCGCCTCCTTGAGGACCCCGTTCATCGGCTCCAAGAGGCCACGGCCCTGATAGTCGGAAATGACCGACTGGTGCATGGTGACGAGGTCTGGCGGATCCCCCGCGGCGATCTGGGCGGTGAGCTGCGGGTAGCCGGGCCAGGCGACGACGTTGACGTCGACATGGACGTCGGGATTTTCGGCCTGGAAGCGGTTGATGAGGGTGGTGACGATGCCGCACTCGCCCTCCGCGGCGGAGACGTCGATGCTGTGGCCGTAGACGGCGCCGCATTCGCCGAAGAAGCGCTGGATCGTGATCTCCGTCCGCTTCGGCCCCGTGCCGCAGCCGCCGGCGAGCGCGGCGAGGGCGAGGGCCGCGGCGAGGCTGCGCAGGCGCGTCACCGGACGGCCGCGCCGGCCATCGCCGCTACGATCTGCTTCTGGAAGATGATGTAGACGATGAGGATCGGGAGCGAGGCGAACACCGCCTGCGCCATCAGGAAGCCGAGGCCCGAGGTTTGGGCGTAGTTCATCTGCGCCGAGGCGAGGCCGACGGTGAGGGTGAAGCGTGCGCTGCGCGTCGCCGAGATGAGCGGCCACCAATAATCGTTCCACGAGCCGAGGAAGGTGAAGACGCCGAGTGTGGCCTGGGCGGGGCGGGTGAGGGGCAGGAGCACCTTCCAGAACAAGGTGAAGCGGGAGGCGCCGTCGAGCATCGCCGCCTCGTCCAGTTCGACGGGGATGGCGCGGAAATATTGGGTCATGAAGAAGACGCCGAACGGGGCGACGAGGCCGGGGAGGATCAGGCCCGGATAGCTGTTGTGAAGGTGGAGCCAGGCGAAGAGCTGGTGGCGCGGCAGGATCACGGCCTGCTCCGGGATGGCGAGCCCCAGGAGGACGAAGATGAAGAGGGTGCGGCGGAACGGGAAATCGAGCCGGGCGAAGCCGTAGCCGGCGAGCGAGCAGAGGATGAGCACGCCAACGGTGGTCCCGAGCGAGACGATGAGGCTGTTCACCAGCCAGTGCAGCACCGAGGAGCCGACGAGGATCGCCCGGTAATTTTCGAGCGTATACGGCCCGGAGAAAGCGCTGGCGGTGTCGCGCATCAGCTCGGAATTGGCCTTGAGCGACAGCAGGATCGTCCAGATCAAGGGCGCCAGCATGATCGCCGCGCCGAGGGTGACGGCGACGAGAGCGATCGGCGAGAGGCGCGCGCGCGGGTTCACCGCCGGTCCTCCTTCGCGGCGCGGCCGACGGTCCAGTACTGGATCAGCGTCACCGAGAGGACGAGGAGGAAGAGGAGTTCGGCGAGCGCGGCGGCGTAGCCGAGCTCCCAGCGGCCGAAGGCGACTTCGAAGATGAGCAGGACGACCGGCCGCGATGCGCCGCTCGGGCCGCCGGCAGTGAGCAATTGCGCCTGGCCGAACAGCTGCAGCTGCGCCGCCGTCTGCAGCATGACGACGAGGATGACGGTGCGCCGGAGCGACGGAAGGGTGATGCGGCGGAACCGCGTCCAGGGCCCGGCGCCGTCGAGCGCGGCGGCTTCGTAGATGTCGGCCGGGATTTGCTGGAGGCCGGCGAGGAACAGCATCATCGGAAAGCCGACCGACCACCAGATGGTGGTGATCGCGAGCGCCGGGATGGTGAGGCTCGGATCGCTGAGAAACGGAGGCGGGGTGCCGCCCAATGCGGTGACGATCTTGGCGACGAGCCCCGCGTCCGGCGTCAGGATGAAGCGCCAGATCAACGTGACGATGGTCACCGACAGCACCGAGGAGGCGAAGAAGATGCCGCGGAAGATCGCCGCTCCCCGGGTGGCGCGGTTGAGGGCGAGCGCCAGCCCGAGCGTGATCGCGGTGAGCGGGAGGACGATCATCACGGCGAGCTTGAACGTGTTCCACAGCGCCTGCCAGGCGATCGGGTCCGCGAGGGCGCGGGCGTAATTTTCGAGGCCGACGAAGCGCCGCGCGCCGAACAGGTCGGCGCGGTGGAAGCTGAGGCCGATGCCCATCAGCAGAGGGTAGATGAGCAGGACGGTGTAGAGGAGGAGGAACGGGCCGACGAAGGCGAAGCCGGCGAGACGGTCGCGCGAACCCCTCACGTCCGCGCCTCCTCCGCGTGGAAGCCGGTGCCGTCGGGGCCGAACAGGTGCGCGGCGGCGCCGTCGATGCGCAGCATGACCTTGTCGCCGATGCGGACCCGGCTGTCGCCCTCGTCCTCCGCGGTGATCGCCTCGCCGTCGCCAAGGCGGGCGTAGAGCAAGGTGCGTTCGCCCAGCCGCTCGACCAGCTCGACCGTGGCGGCGGCGCCTTCGGAGGCGATGCGAACGCCTTCAGGCCGTACGCCGAGCTGGAGCGGGCCCTCCGGCAGCCCCGCCCGCGATACGCGGGTGGCGACCTCGGAGCCGTCGCCGAGACGCACCGTGGCGAACGCTTCGCCGTCGACCAGTGTCGCCGGCGCCAGCGTCATCGCCGGGGAGCCGACGAAGCGCGCGACGAAGGCGTTGGCGGGACGGCGATAGACCTCCATCGGCGCGCCGATCTGCTGGATCTTCCGCTCGTTCATCACCACCATGCGGTCGGCGAGCGTCATCGCCTCGGCCTGGTCGTGGGTGACCATGATCACTGCCGCGTCGACCCGCTGGCGCAGCTGCGCGAGCTCGACGCGGGTGCGCATGCGCAGCGCCGCGTCGAGGTTCGACAAGGGCTCGTCGAGCAGGAACAGCCTGGGCTGCTTGACCAGCGCCCGGCCGATGGCGACGCGCTGGCGCTGGCCGCCCGACATCTGCCCCGGCTTCTTGTCGAGCTGTGCCTCGATCTCGAGGACCCGCGCCGCCTGCTCGACCCGCGCGGCGATCTCGCCCCGCGGCACCTTCGCGTTCTTGAGGCCGAACGCCATGTTCTCGCGCACGCTCATATGCGGGTAGAGCGCGTAATGCTGGAAGACCATCGCGACGCCGCGTTTGCCCGGCGGCAGCGTGTCGATCCGCTCGCCCTCCAGCCGCACTTCGCCGCTGTCGGCCGTCTCAAGCCCGGCGATGATGCGCAGCAGGGTCGATTTGCCGCTGCCCGAGGGGCCGAGGAAGGCGATGAACTCCTTCGCCTCCATGGTGAGCGACACGCCGTCCAGCACCGGCGTGGCGCCGAAGGCCTTGCGGATGTCGGTCAGCTCGAGGCTCGGCACGGAAATCTCCCTCTGGGTAAAGTGATACACGAAGGCTTTGGCGCCGCTATCCCCTTTCTTTCCGGGCCGGTGCCGCTATCGGGCGGCGCCATGGAGTCGCACATTCGCTTCGAGGTCGAGACCGCCGCGGAAGGCGAGGGGAGCCGCATCGCCGTCGCCCGCGCGGACACGGGCGAGCGGCACGAATATCGCCTGCTTGGCGGCGAGCATCCCCATTATATCGATTTCTACCGCGCCCTCGCCCGCGATTTCGGCACCCGCGTCCCGCACGTCTACGAGGGCCCCGCGCCGGCGGCGGGGCCTGAGCCCGACTGGCGGCCGCTGATCGTCGAGAACCTCTCCGACCGCACCCATGCCGGCTATGGCGATCCGGCGGTGCTCAAGACCGACGAAGGCTACATCCTCGTCGCCACCTCGAACGACGGCGCCGACGCCTTTCCGATCGTGCACAGCGACGACCTCGTCACCTGGACGCACAAGGCCTTCGTGTTTCCGGAAGGGTCCGCACCAGCCTGGACCGCGACGGGGCGCCATGTCGGCGATTTCTGGGCGCCGGAGATGGCGAAGGTCGGCGACGAATATTGGCTCTGCTTCACCGCGCGCCAGAAGACCAATGCGCTCGCCATCGGCCTCGCCAAGGCGCCGAGCCCGTTCGGCCCGTGGCGCGACATCGGCCGGCCGCTGCTCGCCGATGGCGGGGTCAACACGACCGGCATGGCCGACGATCCCGGCCGGCCGCTGCAGAGCGGCGGGGTCATCGACGCCCATTTCCTCATCGATGCCGACGGCGCGCGCTATCTGTTCTGGAAGCAGGACACGAACGGGATCTGGCCGCGACCGCTCGCCGGCCTGCTGCGCGAGGGGCCGGAGCTGATCGACCAGCTCTTCGCGACCGAGAGCGACCGCCGCACCGCCGCCTTCGCCGCGGCGATCCAGCCCTGGGCGAACGGGCGGCGGCCGATGGAGCGCTTCTTCCTGATGCAGCCGCTGATCGAGGCGGCGCTCGACAATTGGCCGGTGGTGAGGCGCGTGCTCGAGGAATGCGGCCATGCCGGGCCTATCGTCGAGGCCATGCGCACGCCGATCCGCGGCCAGCGCCTGTCGGAGGACGGCGAATCGCTGGTCGGCGAGCCGGTGGTGGTGCTGGCCAACGATCTCGATTGGGAAGGCCATCTCATCGAGGGCCCCTGGGTGACTCGCCAGCAGGGCCGCTACTGGCTCTTCTATGCCGGGAACGACTTCGCCACCCCCGCCTACGGCATCGGCGTC
>NZ_DASWQI010000051.1:0-2295 GCF_036403745.1 Allosphingosinicella sp. | reverse complement strand
GGCCGCTTCGGCTGGGACGACTACGGCCGGCTCGGCGATGCCGCGATCGATGCGCTGGCCGACCGGTTCGACGTGGTGCAGGACGATCGCCTCGAAACCGGCCGCAACCATCCGTTCGGCGCCCGCGTCGCCATCACGACGGAGAATGGCGTGCATGAGCGGCTTCATGCCGACCCCTCGGGCGAGCCGTCCTCCTTTCCCGACGCGCAGGCGATGCAGCAAAAGTTTCTGACATTGGCGCGCCCGGTGCTCGACGGCCGCGCCGACCGGCTGGCGGACGCCATTCTGTCGCTGGAGCGCTTCGACCGGGTCGACGCCGCGACGCATCTCGGGCGGCAATAGCGTCCAGCCGGGCGGCCTCGCCGGCCACGTTTAAGTGATCGCGCTCAACCGTGCCGCCCTTGAATTTCGCTGAACCGAAATCCAGTTCGAGGAACTAATGCTCAGGCGTCGCATTGTTGACGCCAAAAGGGGCGTCAGTCGTGCCGGTTTTCCGATATTTTGTGGTAATGGGGTGCTGTCTGCTCGGGCTGCTGTTCGCCATCGACTATCTGGTCCCCAAGGAAGCGCCCGCGCCCAGGGCCGAGGCCGCGACGGTGTCCAACGGCGGCACGCTGGCCTCGTGGCGGCAATCCCAGGAACGGCTCGACAAACCGCAGGCCGCCGCGGCGGTGGTTTACCCGGCGGTGGCGCCATTGCCCCCGACCGCCGAGCGGCTGCAATGGGAGCATCAGCTGACCTTCCGCAAGCCGGACACGGCGAGCCCCTCGCTGCAGGCGAGAGCCGAGTTGCCGGCGACCGCCGCCGAGGCGATCGCGCCGCCTCCGCCTGCTCCGAAGTCCGTGGCCAAGGCGCCGCCGCGTCACAAGACCGTGGCGCGCGCCGATCGCCGCGACCGGCCGAATTATGCAGCCGCCTATCCTCCGGCGCCGATCTCGCAATTCGGCGGCTACCGCCAGGCCCAGTATGACCGGGCTCGGGGTGGCGGCGGCTTTTTTGGTTTCCGCATGTTCTGAACCACTTAAGCGGGCCTGAGCCCGTTTCCCGGGCGCGATGCAGCGCGCAGCTCTTCGCGAAGCGCTGCTTCGCAGAACCGGGATCGTAACGAACACCGCGCCCTGTACAGCCCCGGCTCTGCAGCGCACCGCTCCGCGAAGAGCTACGCGCTGCGCTGCGTCCGGGGAACGGCGTCAAGCTTTGTTGCGCGGGGTCCACGCCTCGCGCGTCGTGACCCACATGTCGGCGATGTGGCCGAACAGCTCGATCTCCCTGCCCCTCGCGGCGCCAAGCCGCCGCGCCACGCCCTGCGAGGCGAGGTTCTCGCGATCGATGCAATGGATCACCTGCGCGATCTCGAAATGCGCGAACGCCCAGTCGATCGCCGCCCGCGCCGCCTCGCTGGCGTAGCCCTTGCCCCGCGCGTCTTTTGCAATCGCCCAGCCGACCTCGAAATCCGGCCAGCCCGGCGGAAACCACGGGCCCACCCGGCCGACGAATGTCCCGCTTTCCCGCTCCTCGACCGCGAACATCCCGGCGCCATGGATCGCCCAGTGACCGGCCATCACCACCGTATGCCGCCAGCCGGTCATTTCGTCGTCCACCGGCTTGCCGTCGACGGTGATGAAGCGCGCGGTGGCGGGATCGGCCAGCATCGCGGTGTAGGGCGCAATATCGTCGCGGCGCCATTGCCGCAGGATCAGCCGCGGCGTTTCGATCATCGGGCCGTCGAGCTGCGCGAGCCTCACGTCTGGCTTCGTTTTTGCGAGCATTCGTTTCACCCTTCGTCGTCCCGCGAAGGCGGGGACCCATACGCCGTGTCGCCGATGTTATGGTTTGCAATAGTATAGCTGTTTGGATGACCGTGCCGTCAACGCCAACGCCAGCGGGTTATGGGCTCCGCCTTCGCGGGGACGACGCGAATATTTGCTGATATGGTGCCTGACACATTCACGGAGTTGATCCATGAGCTGGCTTCCCTCCAACGATCCCGTGCTTGGCGATCCCGCTTCCTGCGACGCGCTGGAGCTTGTCATCGTGCCGCGCACCCGCGACCTCGGCGACGGCTTCGAGGTGCGCCGCGCGCTGCCGCATGGCAAGCGGCAGATGGTCGGGCCCTTCATCTTCTTCGATCATTTCGGGCCGGTGCAGTTCGTCTCCGGCAAGGGCATGGACGTGCGGCCGCATCCGCATATCGGGCTCGCCACCGTCACCTATCTGTTCGACGGCTCGATCATGCATCGCGACAGCGAGGGCAACATCCAGGAAATCCAGCCCGGCGCCATGAACCTGATGACC
>NZ_DASWQI010000050.1:0-100692 GCF_036403745.1 Allosphingosinicella sp. | reverse complement strand
AGATTTTGGATCTGCTATGGTCCCAAGAGGTAAAATTAGCGTTAGGAACAATGGCCTTCTGAAGCGCGTCCCGCTTTGGGACCGGCCTCGCGAGAAGGTTAAGAACCGCCGGAAACCGCCCTTTCAAGCGCCGGGGCATGGCCCAGGAAGGCCTGTGGACTGGCCGACAAGCCGTAGGCGCCGGCCAGGAAGACGGCGACGAGATCGCCGACTTGCGCTTTTGGCGTCATGACATCGTCGCCGAGCCGGTCGAGCGGCGTGCAGAGGCAGCCGACGATCGTCGCTTCCTCCTCCGGCTCGGAGCCGAAGCGGGTGGCGATCGCCACCGGATAGTTGCGGCGGACGAGCTGGCCGAAATTGCCCGAGGCGGCGAGCTGGTGGTGCATGCCGCCGTCGGTGACGAGAAAGGTCTTGCCGTGGCTGACCTTTCGGTCGACGATTCGGGTGAGATAGACCCCCGCCTCCCCCACCAGCCAGCGGCCGAGCTCGATTGCGAAGGCACTGTGGCGCAGGATAGGCGGCCTTTGCGCCAGGGTCTCGGCGAGCTCGGCACCGACAGCTTCGAGGTCGAGCGGCTGCTCGCCGTGGAAATAGGGGATGCCGAAGCCGCCGCCGAGATTGACCAGCGGCGGCGTGACGCCAATTGCCTCCGCCAGCTCGCCGGCCAGCACCACCGTCGCCCGTTGCGCCTCGATCAGTGCCTCGGCCGACAGCGCCTGCGAGCCTGCGAAGATGTGGAAGCCGTGCCATTCGGCCCCAGCGTCGATGATGCGGCGGACCAGCGCCGGCACCCGCTCGGCATCCACGCCGAACGGCCGCGCGCCGCCGCCCATGCGCATGCCGGACCCGCGGATCTCGAAGTCCGGGTTCACCCGCACAGCGAGCTTCGGCCTGACGCCAAGCCGCCCCGCCGCCGTCAGCGCGCGCTCGGCCTCGCCTTCGGATTCGAGGTTGAGGGTCACGCCGGCGCCGATCGCCGCTTCCAGCTCGGCGTCCGTCTTGCCGGGGCCGGCGAAGGAAATATGCTCGGCCCGCCCGATGGCCTGCCGCATCTCACCTGCGGAAGCGACGTCGAGGCCGTCCACCTGCTTTGCAATCGCTGCGAGCAGTGGTGCATAGGAGTTTGCTTTCACCGCATAATGTAGGCTTACGCCGGGGAAGGCGCCACGAAAGCGGGCGATCCGCGCCGCCACCATCGCCAGGTCGTAGACGAACAGCGGGGTCCCGCCCGCATCCGCGACGAGCGACGCGGCACTCCGGCCGGCGACATGCAGCGTCCCGTCCTCGCCCGCGCGGAATTCCGCCGGTATGCCCCCCATCGGCTTGGTCATGCCATCAGCTCTTGTCGCAACCTTTCGCGATCGAGCTTGCCGTTCGGTCCCCGCGGCAACTCGTCCCGCCACAGGATAGCGGAAGGCTGCATAAAATTCGGTAACTCCCGTTTCAGGAAAGCGCGCAGCGGCGCATCCGCCTCCTGCCCCCGCCCTCGCACGACCAGAGCGATCGCCTCCCCAAGCCGCTCGTCCGGATAGCCGAGCGCCACCGCTTCGACCACGAACCCGCTCGCCACCGCCGCCTCCTCGATTTCGGTCGGGCTGACGCGGTTGCCGCTGGTCTTGATCATCGCGTCGGCCCGGCCGACGAAGGTGAACAGCCCGTCCGCATCCCGCCGCACCCGGTCGCCGGACCAGACGGCGGTGCCTGGGTAGCGGGACCCTGCGGGGGCCGCTCGGAACCGCTCGGCGGTGCGGTCCGGATCGTTCCAATAGCCTTTGGCGACCAGCGGCCCGGCGTGGACCAATTCCCCCTCCTCGCCGGGGGCGCAGAGGGTGCCGTCGGGGTGCGACGCCATGACGTCAGCGAAGGGAATGGCGCTGCCGATCGATTCAGGATGGCTGTCGAGCAGGCCAGGTTCCAAATAGGTCGAGCGGAACGCCTCGGTGAGACCGTACATCAGGAAGATCTCCGCCGCCGGAAACACCCCCCGCATCCGCCGCACGATCGACACCGGCAGCCGGCCGCCGGAATTGGTCAGGCGGCGCAGGCTGTAGGCGGCCTTGGGCGGCCATGGCGCCTCGATAAGCTGGACCCAGAGCGGCGGGACGCCGGCGAGAGTGGTGATGCCGTGCGTCTCGACCGCCCGGATGACGTCGCGGGCGGCAAGGAATTCGATCGGCACCACGCACGCGCCCGCGGCCCAGGTCGAGAGCAGCTGGTTCTGGCCATAGTCGAAGGCGAAGGGGAGCACGCCGAGGACGCGGTCGGTGGCGACGAGGCGGAGGTAATGCGCGACACTGACGGCGCCGAGCCAGAGATTGGCGTGGCTCAGCATCACGCCCTTGGGGCGGCCGGTGGAGCCGGAGGTGTACAGAAGCGCGGCGAGGCTATCGGGATCGGCGTCGGACGGGCCGAGGCGGTCGTCGCCTTCGAGCATCGAGGCCCCCTCCTCTTCGAGGATGACGTCACACGCGCAGTCGCCCGCCTCGAGCGTCGCCAGCCGCGCCTTGCCGGTGACGAGCAGCGAGGCGTCGCTGTCGGCGAGGATGTGGGCGACCTGGGCGCGCTTGAGGAGCGGGTTGACGGGCACGTGGATCAGCCCCGCCCGGGCGCAGGCGAGGGGCAAGAGGCTGGTCATGCGCGTCTTGGGGAGCCAGCTGGCGACGCGGGCGCCCGGCTCCGCCGCCCTGGCCCGCAGCGCGGCGGCGAGGCTGCCGACGGCGCGCTCCAGACCGGCATAATCGAGCAGCCCCTCGCGGGTCAGCAGCGCCGGCGTGTCGCCGCGGCCGCCGAGCGTCAAGTGGTCCAGCGGGCGGGGCGTCGGATCGGGGGCTTGCACCATGGCTCCTGGCTGCGCCACAGCTTGGCGGCGGGGAGGGATTAGCGCGTTGACGGGCGGAGTGGAAAGGTTCGAGTCGCTGGACGCCGTCGAAGCCGCCGCCGCCGGCGCGCTCGACCGGCCCGCGCAGCCGCGCCTGTTCGACCGCCTCGCCTGGTTCCGGCGGGTCGAGGCGCACTGCCCGCCGCCGGGCCGGCTCCTCGCCCTACGGACCGCCAACACATGGCTGATCCTCGCCGTGGAGGGCGGCAGGGGACGGGCCTACGGCGCTTGGTACAGCCTCCGCGTGGGTCCGATCGGCGATCCCGTGGGCTTGGATATTGTCGCAATAACCCTGCGTAAGAACCTGAACCGCATTGACATTTCTCCGACGGACGATCCCAAGAGCATCGCCGACGCCCTCCGGCGGGCGGGCTGGATCGTGCGCGTCTCTCCGGCCACTGCGTCGTGGCAGGCAGACACTGGCGGACGCTCTTTCGACCAATGGTGGGCCGCCCGGCCCTCCAAGATCAGGAGCACCTTCGCACGCAAGAGCCGCACAGCCGGGCTGACTGTCGAAATTCACCGCGGCTTCGATCCCGGCGCATGGGGCGCCTATGAGGAAGTCTACCGGGCAAGCTGGAAGCCGGAGGAAGGCTCCTTCGCCTTCCTGCGCGCCCTCGCCGAAGCGGAAGGAGCGGCGGGGGCGCTGCGGCTCGGTATCGCCCGCAAGGACGATGTGCCCGTCGCGGCGCAGTTGTGGACGGTGGAGAACGGCACCGCCTGGATCCACAAGCTCGCCTATCGCGAGGATGCGAGGTCCCTCTCGCCCGGCACCATCCTCAGCGAGGCGATGTTCCGCGCCGCGATCGACGAGGACCGGGTCGCGCGGATCGACTACGGGACCGGCGACGAGCCCTACAAGGCCGACTGGATGGACCGGCGCGAGACCTTGTGGCGGGTCGAGGCCTTCAACCCACGAAGCGCGGCCGGGCTGATCGCGGCCGCGCGCGCGGCGGCGTCGGCGCTTGTCGGGCGTTTACGAAGCCGATAGGTCCGCGGGCGCAAGAGGGGTGAAATGGCGACGAGCTTACCGGATGATCGGGCCGTGGAGGCCACGCTGCGCGCCGTGCTGTCCGACGTGCTCGGCCTGGCGCCCGCGCGCGTCGCCGGGTTCGAGGCCGATACCGCCTTGTTCGGCGCGCTTCCGGAATTCGATTCGATGGCGGTGGCGGGCCTCCTGACCGAGCTCGAGGAAAGGCTCGGTATCCTCATCGAAGATCATGAGATCGACGCCGATCTGCTTGAAAGCTTTGGCTCCTTGCTCGCCTTCGCCAGGATGAAGGCGCTTCGGTGACGGGCGGCGGTCTCCGTTACGACCGCTTGCTGGTATACGGCCGCGACGAATGGCTGACCTCGGTCGGGGACCCCGCCGCGCCTACCCTTCTCTTCCTCCCGCCTTTGTTCGAGGAGATGAACCGCACCCGCGCCCTCCTCCTTCAGACGATGCGTGCGCTGGCCGCCGACGACTGGCGCTGCGCCCTCCCGGATCTGCCCGGCACCGGCGAGAGCGAGACGGCGCTGGAGGCGGTGGAATGGCGGCACTGGCGCGATGCCGCCATTGCGGCGGCCGCTGCGGTGCGGGCGCGCGCGGTGGTGAGCCTGCGCGGCGGGTGCTTGCTTGACGATCTCGGCCTGCCTGCCTGGCGGCTGGCGCCGGTGACGGGCGCGGCCCTGGTCCGCGACCTGGAGCGGACCGGCCTCGTCGGCGCCAGCGGCGGCGGCTATGCGCCGTCTGAAGGGCTGATCGAGGCGCTCCGCGCTGCGGTTTCCGTCGGCGAGCGGGTTCGCACCGCCCGTCTCGCCAGCGATCCGGCGCCCGCCGACGTGCAGTTCGACGCCTCGCCTTTGTGGCGGCGATCGGAGCCGCAGGGCTCCCCGCCCCTCGCCGCGGCCATTGCCGCCGACGTTGCCGCCTGGGCCTGCTGATGCGCCGCCTCCTCACCTTCGCCTGCGAAGGCGCCGAGCTGGGCGCCAGCCTGGACGCGGGGCCGGGCGCGACCGGGCTCCTCATCGTCGTCGGCGGCAGCCAGACGCGGGTGGGCTCGCACCGCATGTTCGAGCGGCTGGCGCGCGCCGTCGCCGCAGCCGGGCACCCGTGCCTGCGCTTCGACCGCCGCGGCGTCGGCGACAGCAGCGGAGAGGATCCGGGCTGGCGGGACAGCGGCCCCGACATCGCCGCCGCAGCCGCGGCCTTCCGCCGCGAGGCGCCGAGCATGACGCGGATCGTGGCCCTTGGCCTGTGCGACGGCGCCGGCGCGCTTTGCCTCAACGGCGGTACGGCCGGGCTGGACGAACTCCTCCTCGTCAATCCCTGGCTGGTCGAGGCGAGCGAGAACGCACCGGCCCCGGCAGCGCTCAGGCGCCATTACCGGGAGCGGCTCACCACCCTCTCAGGGTGGCGAAAGCTGCTTTCAGGATCAATGTCTTACGCGGCAGCTCTGCGAGGCCTAATGAGGGCCGGCAGCAAGACCGAGGACGCCACATCCAAGGCGCTGGCGGCAGCACTGCGCGAAGCCCGCCTCCCCGCCGCATGGCTCCTGGCCGAGGGTGACGCCACCGCCGTCGCCGCGGTCCACGAGCTCGGCAAGCGACACTGGCGCGGCCTCGCCGACCGCCGCACCACCATCCCGACCGATTCCCACACCTTCGCCCGCCCCGGCGACTCCGCCGCTCTGGAGCACGCCGTGCTGGCGGCCCTTTAAGCGGCTGCGGAGGCTTCGAATTCGGCTTCGGCCAAGAACTTCTCCGCGTCGAGCGCGGCCATGCAGCCAGTGCCCGCGGCGGTCACCGCCTGGCGGTAGATTTTGTCCATGACGTCGCCGCAGGCGAAGATTCCGGGAACGTTGGTGCGGGTGGTGCCGGTCTCGACCTCGATATAGCCGTCCGAATCCAACTTCAGCTTGCCCTGGAACAGCTCGGTCGCCGGCGAATGGCCGATGGCGACGAAGCCGCCCTCGACCTCGATGTGCGACATGTCGCCGGTCTTGGTGTCGCGCAAGTCGAGGCCGGTGAGCCCCTCCGGCGCACCGCCCGCGACGAAGCGGTCGACGACCTTGTTCCACAGGACCTTGATGTTGGGGTGGGCGAACAAGCGGTCCTGGAGGATCCTCTCGGCACGCAGCGACTCGCGGCGGTGGATCAGGGTGACGTCATGGCTATGGTTGGTCATGTAGAGCGCTTCCTCGACCGCGGTGTTGCCGCCGCCGATCACCGCCACCTTCTTGCCGCGGTAGAAGAAGCCGTCGCAGGTCGCGCAGGCCGAGACGCCCTTGCCCTTCAGATGCTCCTCGCTCGGCATGTTGAGCCACCGCGCCTGGGCGCCGGTGGCGATGACGAGGACGTCGCCGGTGTAGATGGTGCCGCCGTCGCCGACGAGGCGGAACGGGCGGCGCGACAGGTCGGCCTCGACGATATGGTCCCACATCATCTGCGCGCCGACATGCTCGGCCTGGGCCTGCATCTCCTCCATCAGCCAGGGGCCCTGGATGACGTCGCGGAAGCCGGGATAATTCTCGACGTCGGTGGTGGTGGTGAGCTGGCCGCCGGGCTGGATGCCCTGGACGACGATCGGAGCCATGCCGGCCCGCGCCCCGTAGATCGCCGCCGAGAGCCCCGCCGGTCCCGAGCCGAGGATGAGCATGCGGGTGGAATGGGTCGCGACCATCGACGAAGCTTTCAAGGGAAGAATGGAAAAGCGGGAGATAAAGGGACCCACCGCCCCGGCGCAAGCCATTTGCCGCCCTCCCCGCCGCTTGGTAGAGGGCCGCCGACCCTTTCCCTGCCCTGGAGTTGCCGCCATGCCCCACGACAATCCGCTCGGCCTCGACGGCTTCGAGTTCGTTGAGTTCACCGGCCCCGACCCGGACGCGCTGGCCGGCCTGTTCACGGCGATGGGCTTCACCCACCTCGGCAACCACAAGTCGAAGAACGTGCGCCATTACGGCCAGGGCGACATCAACTTCATCCTCAACATGGACCCGGCCGGCCAGGCCGCCGACTTCCGCCAGGCGCACGGCCCCTCGGCAAACGGTATGGCGTTCCGGGTCAAGGACGCCAAGCAGGCCTTCGCCATGGCCGTCGAGCGCGGCGCCACGCCAGTAGAGACCCCGCGCGGCCCCGGCGAGCTCGATATTCCAGCGATCGAGGGGATCGGCGGCTCCTACCTCTATCTCGTCGACCGCTACGGAGCGCAGCAGATTTACGACGTCGATTTCGAGCCGGTGCCGGGGGCGGAGCGGGGAAGCAGGGACGTCGGCCTCCACACGCTCGACCACCTCACCCACAATGTGAACCGGGGGCGGATGACCCATTGGGCCGGCTTCTACGAGCGCATCTTCAATTTCCGCGAAATCCGCTATTTCGACATCGAGGGCCAGCAGACCGCCCTGGTGTCGCAGGCGATGACCGCGCCCGACGACAAGATCCGCATCCCCTTGAACGAGAGCCAGGACGAGCACAGCCAGATCGAGGAATTCCTGCGCGAATACAAAGGCGAAGGAATCCAGCATCTTGCGCTGGCAACCGACGACATCTTCGCAACGGTCGATGCGCTGCGGGCGAACGGCATCCGCTTCCAGGACAGCCCCGAAACCTATTACGACATGATCGACCAGCGCATCCCGGGCCACGCCCATTCGATCGAGGAGATGAGGAAGCGGCGCATCCTCATCGACGGCTCGCCCGAGACCGGCGAGGGGCTCCTGCTGCAGATCTTCACCGAGAACATGATCGGGCCGATCTTCTTCGAGATCATCCAGCGCAAAGGCAACCAGGGTTTCGGCGAGGGCAATTTCAAGGCTTTGTTCGAGTCGATAGAGCTCGACCAGATCCGCCGCGGCGTCCTCCCCGCCAAAGAGACCGCCTAACCCGCGAGCAGCCGCTGGAGGGTGAGGGCGTCGGCCATTGCGGCCGGCGAGGCGGTGTTGTCGAAGATGCACCAGACGTCGCGGCCTTGGCGGCGGTGCGCGTCCAGGGCGGCGGCATAGGCAACCAGCCGCTCCTCGCCATAGGCCGATCGGTACATGACCGGCGACCCGTGCAGGCGGTAGTAAGCGAGGCCGCCCCATCCCCCTGGCACCTCGAAGCCAGGCGCCCGCGCCGGATCGGCGGCGACGCGCGCCACCCGGGCCTCCAGCAGAAGCGCCTCAGCCTCCGCGGAGAGCCAGCTTGGGTGACGCGGCTCGCAGGCGACGTCCCCCCTCCAGACTGCCCTCAAGGCGGCGAAGAAGGCCGACGCGAGCTTCTCCTCGAAAGCGAGGCTCGGCGGCAGCTGGACCAGCACCAATGCGAGCGTGTCGCCGAGCTGGCGCATCTCCGCGACGGCGGCTCCCATCGCGTCGTCGCAGCCGGCGAGCTTCGCCTTGTGGGTGATCTCCTTCGACAGCTTCGCGGCGAAGCGGAAACCGTCCGGAACCGAGGATGCCCAGCGCGCCCAGGTGTCGGCGCGGTGCGAGCGGTGGAAGGAGGAGTTGATCTCCGCGCAGCCGAAGCGGGCGGCGTAGCGTTCGAGGCTGGTCCCCTCCTCGGGGAAGTCCGTCGCGACGGGGCGGGGAATTGTCCAGCCGGCTGTACCGATGCGGATGGGGCCAGGAATCACCGCGCCCTAACGCCTGCGGCCGCGCGCGCGATCCTCAGCTGCCGTTGCCGGCGCGATATCCTTGCGTCGGGGTGTGGAGAGTCCGCTGGGTGCCCTGCAGGACGTGCTCGCGCAGCCCGGAGCAGAGCGCGACGAGGCTCCGCTGGAGATCTTCGGGGAGGCAGAGATAGGCGTTGAGCAGCTCGCTGGCGCTCTCGCTCAGCCAGGTGCCCTCCATGCGCTGGCCGGTGAGGACGTAGACGACGTCGACCTTGGCATCGGCCAGGCGGGCGAGATAGTCGGCGCGCAGCTCGCGCCGGTCGTTCTCGTACAGGCTCTGCTTGGGCACGTCGGTGCCGACCAGGGCGGCGAACTCCGCCTGCTTGAGACCAAGTCTCTTTCGCTCCTCGGCGAGCCGCGATCCGAAACCCATCGGTTTTGAAAACCCCCTGTTCAAAACTAATCGGAAATAAATGATTTCATTGACAAATTTAGTCGAAAAGCCATTACACCTCCATTCCGACTTTGCGGAAGGAAAAGCAAGCCGTGGTTAATTGGGCGACCGCGCCGCCCGATCCAGGCCCGGCCCGCCGTCACACCCCCCTCCCCGGGCTGCACCGGCGGGCCTGCGTAGAACCTCCACCCGCGCCGGTCCAGCGGCCGCCGGCTCCGCAGAGTGGCGCCCGCCGCGCTGCTTGTGCCATAGCCTGGCGCGATGGAGACCCTGCGCACTCTCTATGCGACGATGAGCCCCCGCCGCCGGCGGCAGTTCGCGCTGACGGTGGTGGCCATGCTCGGCGGCGCTCTCGCCGAGTTGGTGACGATCGGCGCGGTCTTCCCCTTCCTCGCCGTGCTGACCCAGGGACATGGCAAGACGGCCACGCTCAGCCGGCTGCCACTGCCGCGGGTCGACAGCGCGGCGAGTGCGGCGTTGATCCTGGTCGCCGCCGCCCTCACCGCCGCCGCCGTCCGCCTCGGGCTGCTGTGGATGACGCAGCGGCTGGTGACCGGCTTCGCCCACGATCTGGCGCGGGCGATGTTCGCGCGCATGCTCCGCCAGCCTTATGCCGACTATGTCCGGCGCAACTCGAGCGAGGCGCTCGCCGCCATGGAAAAGGCGCGCGACGTTGCCGGCCAGGTGCTCCAGCCGCTGATGCAGGCGGCGATCGCGACGATCATGGCGCTGTTCATCGCCGTCTTCCTGTTCATCCTCTCGCCCGTCGCCGCGCTCGGCGCGGGGCTCTCGCTCGCGCTCGTCTATTTCGCGATCAGCCGCCTCACCCGCGACCGCCTCTCCGCCAATTCGCGCATCCTCTCGGCCAGCGCGCTGGAGCGGGTGAAGATCGTCCAGGAAGCCCTCGGCGGCCTGCGCGACATCATCCTCGACCGCTCGCATGCCGTCTTCGAGGAGGAGTTCGCCGCGACCGACGCGCGAATGCGCCGCGCCCTCGCCAACAATTCGCTGATCAGCCAGGGACCCCGCTTCGCCATCGAGGCGGCCGGCATCGTCGCGATCGCTCTGGTGGCCTTGTGGATGAGCAGCCGGCCCGGCGGGATCGTCGCGGCCATTCCCGTCCTCGGAGCCCTCGCCCTGGGCTCGCAGCGGCTCCTCCCCTTGCTCCAGCAGGCCTATCTCGGCTGGAGCGGCACGCTCGGCAACCGCCAGGCGCTGGCCGACATTGCCGCGCTCCTCTCCGCCCCCGCCCTTACCGAGCCGAGCGAGGGCGCCGGCAAGCTCCCCTTCCGCGACGGCCTCGCGTTCCGCGGCGTCTCCTTCGCTTATGCCGGCGGCGGCCAGGTGCTGCGCGGCGTCGACCTCGACATGAAGGCCGGCGCACGCATCGGCATCGTCGGCCCCACGGGGAGCGGCAAGAGCACGCTGCTCGACCTGCTGATGGGCCTGCTCGAGCCTTCGTCGGGTGAGATACGCGTCGACGGCCGCGCCCTCGACGCGGCGACGCGGCCGCTGTGGCAGAGCCAGATCGCGCACGTCCCGCAATCCATCTTCCTCGCCGACGACAGTATCGCCGCCAACATCGCCTTCGGAGTCCGGCGAGGCGCGATCGACATCGGTCGCGTCCGCGCGTGCGCCGAGGCCGCGCACATCGCCGGCTTCGCCGCGGAGCTTCCGGACGGCTATTCGACCCGCGTCGGCGAGCGCGGCGTCCGCCTGTCGGGCGGCCAGCGCCAGCGCATCGGCATCGCCCGCGCTTTGTACAAGGAGGCGGCCGTCCTGATCCTCGACGAGGCAACCAGCGCCCTCGACGACGCCACCGAAGCGGCGGTGATCGACTCGATCATGGCGCTCGGCCCGGACATCACGTTGATCATGATTGCCCATCGCCGCTCTACCCTCGATGGGTGCGAACGGATCCTGCGGGTCGAAAATGGGCGGGTGACGGAGGAGGAACGGCCGCGCCGCCGGTCGGCCTGAGCCCGACTGCGCCGGAAGTTGCGGAAGTTTCGAACTTTCCTGCTTTAAAAAAATCCTTTCGATCAATCCGGCCCCTCTTGATCGATTCTCTCTATAAGTCGCGGGGGCGGCGCAGGGGCGGGAAGCGCCCGAGTCGCGCGCCGATGCCCGAAGGCGGGAGAGAGGCTGAGCCGCTGCCACGGTTGGAACATAGCATAAACAGGCGGGAATTGCGATGAAGGCGTGAGGGGGTGGCGGGTGGTGCGGGACGGTGCGGCGGCGATGGTGCCGCTGTCCAGTCATTGCCGGGTGCCCACCCTGTCGATGCTGGGTGCTTACCGTGTCGATGCCGGGTGCTTACGGGGTCGTTGCCGGGTCGGTGCTGGGTCAAACGGGCCCTGGTGCCCGCAGGAGCCGCGGAAATGACGGCGGCTTCACGGTGGGTGGTGCGCCGGTCGACCCCCGCTTCAGCGGTGTCTCTCACTGGAAACTGAATCGAGGTTCAGGTTGTGGGACAGCACGTCGAGCGGCGCGAGGCGGAGGCGTCACAGCTTGGTTCACGCGGAGACGCGGAGAGAGGCAGAGGCGCGGAGCGGGCGGAGGCTCAGTGCCCTTCTATGCACACATCGACCTCGGCAAAGGCCTCGCGGCTATCTCAATACGAGACTCGTGCCGCGCTGGTGCGGGATGTGCGGGGGTTTGCTGGGATCGCTGCCTGACTGCCTCGCGCGGACGGGTCAGCCATCGGAGGCCGCCGTGATGCGGATCACGCGCAGCCCGAGCGGCTGGGCCTATAGCGGGGCCAGACAGGAAGGGGGCCGAGATGACGGGATTTGCGGGCTTCGATGCCTCCGGATATCCAGGCGACGCAGTGGTCGACTGGCTTCGGGCGCACACCAATTTCCGGTGGTGCGGCTTTTACCTGGCGGCGGCGCCCAGCCACCGCGATATCGGCTGGATGGGCAAGCGGGCCCGCCTCGCGGCCGCGGGCTGGGGCATCGCGCCAATCTATGTCGGGCAGCAGACGATAGGGCCGGGGAGCCACAATTCGAGCGGTCCCCAAGGAACGGCAGACGGAGCCGACGCCGCCAGCCTTGCAAACCGTGCCGGTTTCGGGCCGGGGACCTGCATCTTCCTCGACCTCGAAAACGGCAAGCCGTTCCCGGCCGCGCAGAAAGCCTATGTCGTCGCCTGGTGCGCCGAGGTTTCGCGGCACCGCTTCGCGCCGGGCGTCTATTGCTCGCACAGCTTCGCCGCCGACGTGCATGCCGCGGTCCCCGCCGCGCGCATCTGGGTGTTCAAGGTCTCGACCACCGCGCCGCACCCGGTCCCCGGCCCGACCTATCCGGACAACCATCCGGCGGCATCTGGCTATGCCGGTGCCCTCGCCTGGCAGCTGGGCCAGAGTTGCCAGATCGCGGTGCCGCCGGCGCCGGGCGGCCACCTGACGGTCGATCTCGACACCGCTTCAGTGCCGGATCCGGGCGCGCCCTGAACCATCTCCTGGCCGGGGCTCGGCGACATCGAATCGGCCGCGCGACCGGAGAGCTCGACGCGGAGGACCTCGGCGCCATTGCCAGGCTCGACCAGAAGGCCAGCAGCTTCTTCGACCAGCACGACCCGGCCATGGTGAAGTGGCTCGCAACGCTAACGCTGGAGAATTACGCCAGGCACACGGGCAGTCGCGCGATGGCCACTGGTCCTAATGACGCGCAACTGAGGCCCTTTAGCCCCCGCCCCACCTCTGCAATAAGATCAGGAACGGGGAGGCTGGATGCGGGGCCATACGGGATCGCGGCTGGGAGGGGGGCGGTGGTTGGCCGCGCTCCTCCTGCTCGTGCTCGTGCTCGTGGTGCTGGGGGGGCCGCTGATCGCCGCCGAGGGGCAGAAGCCGGTGGCGCGGGACTACAGCCTCGTCCGCGCCGGGCCCGCGGCGCAGTCGCAGGATTGGCCCGCCGCCGATCGGAAGAGCGCCGGGTGCCAGTCTTGCCATTCGGACGGCGAATATCGGACGATGCATGCGAGCCAGGCGGTGGTGCTGGGGTGCGCGGATTGCCATGGCGGCAATGCGGGGGTGCGGGGCGACGCTTCGCTGGCACCCTCTGATCCGCGCTACGTCACCGCGCGGGATGCGGCGCATGTGCTGCCGCGCTTCCCGAAAGCGTGGGGGTGGCCTTCCTCGGCCAATCCGAAGCGCAGCTACTCGCTGCTCAACGTCGAGAGCCCGGAATATATTCGCTTCGTGAATCCGTCCGACTATCGGGTGGTGCGCGAGAGCTGCGGCGGGTGCCACCTCGAGACGGTGCAGGCGGCGGAGCGGTCGCTCATGTCGACGGGGGCGATGTTCTGGGGCGGAGCGGCGTACAATAACGGCGTGCTGCCGTTCAAAACCTACCGGTTCGGCGAGGGCTATACGAAGGACGGGCAGCCGGCGAAGATCGTGTCTCCCTTCACCGCGTCGGACGGCAGGCTGACGGGCGCGCAGACGGCGAAGGGGGCACTGGCCGAGCTCTATCCGCTGCCGACCTGGCAGGTGGTGCCGCCGGGCGATGTCTTCCGCGTGTTCGAGCAGGGGGGGCGGACGATCGGATCCGGCTTTCCCGAGATCGGCCTCCCCTCCCCTTCGGGCGCGATCCAGCGGCTGGAGGAGAGCGGGCGGCCGGACATCCGGCAGTCGAACCGGGGGCCGGGCACCGGGCTGCGGGTGGCGATCCCCATCCTCAACATCCACAAGACGCGGCTGAACGACCCGTTCGCGTGGTTCCTCGGCACCAACGACCAGCCGGGCGACTATCGCCATTCGGGCTGCGCGGGCTGCCATGTCGTCTACGCCAACGACCGCGAGCCGCGGCACAGCCTCAGCTACGCGCCCTACGGCCGCGACGGCCAGACGGCGACGGCGGACCCGACCATCGCGGGGAAAAAGGAGAGCGGGCACCCGCTCGGCCATGCGTTCACGCGGGCGATCCCGACGTCGCAATGCATGAGCTGCCACATGCACCAGCCCAACGTCTTCCTGAATTCCTACCTCGGCTACACGATGTGGGATTATGAGAGCGATGCCGATTTGATGTGGCCGGGGCCGGAGAACCGCCTGCCGGCGCCCAAGGGCAAGGAGGCGCTCTACCGGCAGCAGCATTATCCGAGCGACGCCGAGACGCGGGCGGTGAACGACCGCAATCCGGAAGGCGCGGCGCCGCGGGGGCTGTGGGGCGATGCGGACTTCCTGCGGCGGGTGAACGACGATGTGAACCCGCAGGCGAAGCATACGCAGTTCGCCGATTATCATGGGCACGGGTGGAATTTCAGGGCGGCCTACAAGCGCGACCGCGAGGGCAATCTGCTCGACGCCGAGGGGAAGATCGTGCCGCCTGGCGATCCGGAGAAGTTCCGCCGGAAGGGCGAGGGGCAGTTCGTGCCCCCTGGGGTCAATCCCGGCAAAGCCGTGCACCTGATGGACATCCATGCCGAGAAAGGGATGCAGTGCGCCGACTGCCATTTTGCGCAGGACAGCCACGGCAACGGGTTCATCTACGGCGAGGTCGCCAACGCCATCGAGATTTCGTGCAAGGATTGCCACGGCAGTGCGCGGGACTATCCGAATTTGCTGACCTCGGGGCCGGCGGCGCCGCCCAAGGGGACGAATCTCGCCTTGCTGCGCAACCCGGATGGGCAAAGACGGTTCGAGTGGATGGAGGACGACGGCGGCCGCAAGGTGCTGGTGCAGCGCTCGATCGTCGATCCGCAATTGTACTGGCGGGTGTCGCTTGTCAGGGACAGCGTCGATCCGACGCACCCGCGCTTCAACATGAAGGCGGCGCGGGCGAAATTGATGTCGGCGGATGGGGCAGAGACCGGGCAGTATCTGTTCGGGAGCGGCGTGCCGGACGCCAAGCTGGCGCACAAGCCGGACGCGATGGCCTGCTATTCGTGCCACCTCAGTTGGACGCCGTCCTGCGGCGGCTGCCATTTGCCCATCGAGGCGAACTGGAAGGCGGCGTCGCATCGCTACGAGGGCGGCGAGACGCGCAACTTCGCGACCTACAATCCGCAGGTCGCGCGCGACGACATGTTCCAGCTCGGGCGGCACATGACGACGAAGGGGAGCATCGTCGCGCCGGTGCGATCGAGCTCGGCGCTGATCCTGTCGTCGACCAATATCAACCGCGAGCGGATCTACGTGCAGCAGCCGCCGATTTCGGCGAGCGGCTTCTCCTCGCAGGCCTTCGCGCCGCATTTCCCGCATACGGTGCGGACGACGGAGACGAAGACGTGCAGCGACTGTCATCTGTCGGCGGCGAACGACAACAATGCGGTGATGGCGCAGCTTCTGCTGCAGGGAACGAACTTCGTGAACTTCGTCGGGCTGAATGCCTGGGCGGGGCTGGAGGGCGGCCTCCAGGCGACGCGGGTGACGGAGTGGGACGAGCCGCAGGCGGTGATCGGGTCGTACCTGCAGCGCTTCGCCTATCCGGACTATTTCCGGCTGCACGTCGAGAGGAACAAGCGCGAGCTGGTGGACTGGACGCGCACCGGCAAGGGCGGCTCGGAGGTGTTCGCCAACATCGCCAAAGCGGCAGGCGGCGAGGTGCGTTGCCTGCAGAATCGTGGCGAATATCTGTATGTCGCGGAGGGACGCGGGGGCTTCCGCGTCTACGACATTGCCTCGATCGGCAACAAGGGCGTGTCGGAGAAGATCCTCACGGCCCCCTTCTCGCCGCTCGGCCACAATGCGCATGTGCCGAGCCGCAACGCGACCTGCATGGCGCTGCCGACCAACCAGCCGATCGCGCCGACCCGCAACACGCCGGAGATGCGCGCGGCGAACCAGGAGCAGCCGTTCCACCCGATCTACCATTATGCGGTGGTGACCGACGCCGAGGAGGGGTTGATCCTCGTCGACGTCGACACGTTCGCCGACGGCAATCCCCAGAACAATTTCCTGAAGCGCGCGCTGACCTGGAACCCGGGCGGGGTGCTGAACGGGGCGCGGCATGTGACGCTGGCGGGGCATGTCGCTTATGTGAGCGCGGCGGCGGGGCTGGTGGTGGTGGACCTCGACGATCCGCTGAAGCCGCGGCTGGCGGCGACTTTGCCCTTGCGCGATGCGCGGGCGTCGGCGGTGCAGTTTCGCTATCTGTGGGTGACGGACGCCGAGGGGCTGAAGCTGTTCGACGTGACTCGCCTCGACCGGCCGGTGGCGGTGCCGTCGGCGACGGTGCGGCTCGGCGATGCGCGGAAGGTCTATGTGGCGCGGACCTATGCCTATGTGGCGGGCAAGGGCGACGGGCTGGTCATCGTCAACGTCGCCAATCCGGAGCGGCCGATATTGTATCGCAAGGAGACGTTCGGGGGGCGGATGACGGACGTCGAGGACGTCGTCGTCGCGTCGACCAATGCCTCGCTGTTCGCTTACGTCGCGGACGGCAAAGCGGGGGTGAAGGTGGTGCAGCTGACCAGCCCGGAGAGCCAGCCCAATTTCTACGGCTTCTCGCCGGCACCGATACCCGAGCTGATCGCCTGGGCGAGGACGCCGCACCCGGCGCTGGGGATGGCCAAGGGGCTGGACCGCGACCGGGCAGTCGACGAGACCGGCGGGCAGATCGCCGTCTTCGGGCGGCTCGGATCGCGACCGTTCACGCGGGGGGAGATGGAGCGGTTTTTCCTCAATGCGGGGGGCAATCCGTTCCGGGTCAGCGATGCGGGGAGCATGGCGGACTGGGTCCGCTGAGGCGCGGCCCTTAGTCCTCCCCGTGAGGCGCAGCCTCATGGGGAGGGGGACCGGACGAAGTCCGGTGGAGGGGCCTTGCCGACTCAGAGAGGCCCCTCCACCGCGTTTCACGCGGTCCCCCTCCCGATGCGCTTCTCGCACGGGGAGGGCTGAAGATGAGCCTAGCTTCGCCGCTCCTCGGCCAGGAGCCTTACGAGGGGCTGCATGCGGTGGTCGAAGCGGGCGAGGATTGGGTCGTCGGCGACCCGGCCGAAGTGGGTGACGAGGGTGCGGCCGGTCCAAAAGTGGAGGGCGAAGGCGGGGGGCTCCTCGACGATCAGCGGGCGCTGGTCGGGCGCTTCGGGGTCGATCGTGCCGAGATCGAGGGCGAGTTCGGGCGCGGTGGCGGCGCAGACGGCGAGCAGGGTTCCGGCGAAGCGGGTGACGAGCGGGCGGTGGAGGTGGCCGGCGACCATCGCGACGATGTTGGCGTGCGGCGTCATCACGCTTTCGAGCCGCCGCACCCAGGCCGCGTCCGAATTCTCGCCCATCAAGCTGAGACCGGCGTCGACCGGCGGATGGTGGAAGGCGATGAGGGTCGGGCGCTCGGGCTGCTCGGCGAGGCGGGCGGCGAGCCAGGCGGCGCGTGCGTCGCACCAGGCGCCGCCGTGGCGGCTCTCGTCGAGCGTATCGAGGGCGAGGATGCGGAGCGGGCCGGCGTCGATCTCATACTGGGCGAAGCCGTCTCGGCAGAAGGCGGGGAAATGGGCTGCGAAGGCGGCGCGGCCGTCATGGTTGCCGACTAGGGGGTAGCAGGGAAACGGGAGGCGCGACGTCGCCTCCGTCAGCCGGCGATAGGCCCCGGCATCGTCGCCGGCGTCGGCGAGATCACCGGTCATCAGCATGAGGTCGGGCTGCGGGTTCATGGCCCCGAGGGTGGCGAGCACGGCGTCGAGGCGGCGGCGGTTCAGCTCGTCCGGGTTGCCTGGCTCGAAGCCGAGGTGGATGTCGGTGATCTGCGCGATCAGCATCAGCGCCCCTCCCCCGCTGCCATCGGTACTGCCTCCACGGCGACCGCGCGGCGCTCGCCGCGAAGCCGCTGGCGGATGACCATCGCCGGTGCCCCCGGCCGCGCGTGATAGGAGTGGCACATCGCGCAGGGCGAGGCGACCGCTTTCGCTGTGCGCTCGCCGCCGTGGCAGCCGCGGCAGGTGGCGATGCCGGGGATCAGCACGTCCGACGCGCTCCGGGAACTGGCCGCCTGGTGGCAGCTGCCGCAGCTCTGCGCGGCGTGCGGGCGGTGATCGAACCAGCCGTGGCGCACGTAGCGCTCGGGAAAGGCGACCGGGTGGATACGGTAGGCGAGCGAGCCGGCGGGCGGTGCCTCGACCTCATGGCAATCGTAGCAGGCGCCGCCGCGCGAGAAGACCGCGCGGACGGCGGCGTCGGGGCCCGGGGCGGAGGCGCCCTGCTCGAAGCGGATGCGGGTCGCGGCGGCCGGCGCCGCGCCGGGCACGCGGCGGGCGGAGGGCGCCAAGCTGGGCGGCGGCGGGGCACTGCGGGCGCTGTAATAGTCGCGAAGGTCGGCGATGACCTGGGCGGGGTCGCCGTGGCGCAGGGTGCGGATGGTGCCGCCGGTGCGGGCGAAGGCGAGGCTGTGGCACATCGCGCAATCGCGCTCCATCACCACCGGCTGGTAGCGCGCGCCTTCCGGTTCGGGGCGGTGGCAATTGGCGCAGTCGAGGCCGCTGCCGAGGCCGAGCCGCCGCGCCATCTGGGCCGCGCCTCCGGAGCGCGACAAATGGAGGGCGTGTGGGAATTTGAGGCCGTTCTCCTCGCGGCCGGTGGCGGCAGAGACGCGGCCGAGGATCGGGTGCTCGCCGCTCCAGCCGGTGATGACGGCGGGGCGGAAGTCGGGGTGGATGCGGCCGAAATCCGCGGCGTTGCCGAGCTTCGTGTCGGGGAGCTTCGACGACAAAGCGGTGTGGCAGTCGCTGCAGAAACGTTGCGGCGCCGGCGCCATCTTCTGCGGGCCCTGATGCTCGGTGTGGCAATCGATGCAGCGGCCGGGCGGCAGGTCGAACGCCTGCTTCACGCGTAGCTGGAAGCGGCCCCAGGCGGTGAGATCGGGCTGGGCGCGGGCGAGGCGGAACGGATCGGCATGGCCGTGAATGTCGCGGTGGCAGGACGCGCAGGCGGCGTCGCGGACCGACTCGAACGGCTTGTCGTGGCAGGCGTTGCAATTGTGCTGGAGGGCGGCGTGGGCGGCGCTGAGATGGCCGGCCGACCAGATCTCGTCGGCCTGGAAATGGGCGAAGCGCGCCGCGCGCTGCTGGCGGTCGTGGAAGGTCTTGAGCGGCCAGCCGATGCAGAGGCCGAGCACGAGCAGGGCGAGCAGCCAGGCCATGGGGCGCTTGCCGGGCATGACCGAGGCGAGGGAGAAGAGCCGCTCGGCGCTGCGGTCGAGCTTGGCCGCGCCTTCGGTGATCCGCTCGACGCCGACTTCGATGTCGTCCGCCTCGGCTGGCGCGGGCAGGAAGCGCAGGAGGTGCCTGCCGATGCGGATGTCGCCGCCGCTGGCGACGGCGATCGTGCCGGAGGACACTTGGCGGCCGTCGAGGGCAACGGTGAGGCCGGTCGCCACGGCGACCTGGAGGCGGTCGCCGCGCCGCTCCACCGCCGCGTGCTCGAGGGCGACAGCGAGATCAGTGAGGGGAATGTCGCTCCCGGGGCCGCGGCCGATGGTCAGGCGGTCCCGCTCGATCCTGCGGGTGCGGACGATCTCGCGCCCCTCGGCGCTCGTGGTGACGGTGCGGAGGAGAAAGGCCACCCGCCCCTACCAGTAGAAGAAGACGCTGAGGATATGGGCGGCGAGCGCGGCGATGAGGGCGAAGGTCAGCGGCACATGGACGTAAAGCCAGACCTCGAGCAGCGCGCGGATGCGCAGGTGGCGGCGGATCTGGGCGAGGGCCGCGGCCTTGCGTTCGAGGACGGGGACCAGCGCGCCTGTCTCGGGGATACCGCGCAGGCTTGCGAGGGCGCGCAGCGTGGGTGACCGGGACGAGGCCCCCGACAGGCGGCGGGCGAGGCCAGCCCGAAACGGGTCTTCGCGAATGGCGCGGGCGACCAGCGCCGCGTCGCGCTGGGCGAGCGGCTGGGCGGCGGCTTCGAGCTGGGCGTCGAGCTTGGCGAGAGCGTCGACCATCTGCGGCTTGGTCATCTCGGCGCGGCTGTCGCTGAGAGCGCTCGGCAGCGCGGCATAGACGGCGACACCGTACAGGCCGGAGAGGATGACGAGCAGCATCAGCGCGTACGAGAGGGTGTGCACGTCCGGGCCGAAGCGGAAGCCGGTGTGGAGGGTGGCGAGCACCGCGAGCGAGAGGCCGAGCCAGACATGGGCGCTGGTCCAGCCCTTCAGCGACCAGCGGCCGCGGGTCATCACGCGCTTCCTGACGCCGAGCATGGTCAGCCAGAGGATGAGCAGCAGCGAGATTGTGCCGAGCAGATAGCCCGGCGCGGTGCCGCCATAGTGGCGGCCCGGGACATCGACGAGCGCGTAGAGGGCGATGGCGAGGGCGCAGAGGAGGAAGGCGATCTTCGCCCAGCGGAAGCTCTTGTGGCGCAGGAACCCCTCATGGCGCGCGCCTTCGCCGAGGGTGGTGCGGGGGATGCCGCGGGAGGTCATTACAATCCCCTCTCCCCGGCGGGGAGAGGGTTAGGGTGAGGGGGCTCGGCGTCCGCGGAGACCTTCAGAAGCCGAACCCCCTCACCCTGCCCTCTCCCTCCAGGGAGAGGGGATTTGGGCTGCCGAGACAATCGCCTCACCCCTTCCGCTCCAGCCGGGCGACGGTCAGCATCTGCTCCGGCGCGACGCGGATGGCGGCGCCGGTGGGGCAGGCGCGGACGCAGGCGGGGCCGCCCGAAATGCCGGCGCACATGTCGCATTTGACGGCGCGCTTGGGCGTGTCGGGGGAGACGCGCTTTTCGGTCCACTTCCTGGGGGGCTCGCCGGGGCCGGGGCCGAGGCCGGCGAGGAGCCAGGCGAGCAAGGGCGGCTTTTTCGGCGGCACCTTTTCCATGCGGATGACGCCGTAGGGGCAATTGCGCTGGCAATTGCCGCAGCCGATGCAGCTGTCGTCGATGAACACCTCGCCGTCCTGGCCGCGGTGGATGGCGTTGGGCGGGCAGTCGGCCATGCAATGCGGGTGCTCGCAATGGCGGCACGAGGTCGGCACGTGGAGGTGGGCGTAGGTCTTGCCGGCCTCGCGGTCGAGGCGGGAGAGGCCTTCGTGGCTGTCGGCGCAGGCGCGCTCGCAATTGTCGCAGCCGACGCAGAGCTTCTCGTCGATGAGGAGGACGTCGGTCGCCTCGCCGATGCCGTTGTCGACGAGGAAGCTCGCCACCGAGGAATAGAGGCCGAGCGCGTCGCCGAACCCGTCCTTCTTCGCTTCGACGAAGGCGTTGACCTCGCGTCGCGCCGCCATGTCACGCTTCGCCTTGCCGAGCAGATCGGGCTTGCGGGCGAGGAGACGGGCGAAGGCGGCGCCGTCCAACCGGATCACCTCGGACTTGATGGCGGCGCGGACGGTGGCGGTGCGCGGGCCGCCGTCGATCAGCGCCATCTCGCCGACATAGGAGCCGGCGGGGAGGTAGGAGAGGAAGACGGGGCGGCCGCCGATCGTCTTTTCGACCACCATCGAGCCGCGGCGGATGACGAAGATGTCCTGCCCCTCCTCGCCCTCCGTGATGACCGGCTCGCCGGCGCGGACGGTCTTGACCTCCGCCGTCTCGAGCAGCTCGGCGACATCCTCCGGGGCGAGGCCGGAGCCGAACACCTGCAGCAATTGCCGCTCGATCGAGATGCGCTCGATCGCCCGCTTCGCCGCGGGGACCGTCGCCATCAGCTTGAGCGCCGCGGTGCGCGGGATTTCGACGAGGATCGAATCCTCGGCGATGCGGATGGTGGCGCCGCGGCGGCGGCCGGAGATGAGGCCGACCTCGCCGAAGATCGAGCCGGTGTGGATGGGCACACTCGCCTCCGGGCCGACCTCTACCAGCACGGAGCCGGAGGCGATGGCGAAGAGCGAATCGCCGGAGCCGTTGCGCTCGAAGATTGTGGTCCCCGCAGGTTGGAAGGTCGCCGCGCTGTCGAGCATGAACTCGCGCATCTGCAGCGGCGACAGATCGTGGAAGATGGCCACCCCGGCGCGGAGCAATTCGAGCCATTCCTCGACCGGGCGGCGGCCGGGCAGGCCGTCGAACTTGGCGGCGAGGATCGGCTCGTCGGCCGGCTTCAGGCTGCGGTTGCCGGCGATATATTCGGCGACGTCATAGCCCTGGTTCATGCAATGCTTGATCAGCGGATAGCCGGCGAGCGCGCCGATGACGTAGAGGCCGGGGACGCTCGTCTCGAAGCTCGGGCTGAGCTGCGGGAAGGCTTCGCGGTCGGGGCTGGTGAAGACGATGCCGCAGGCCTCGACGAAGGCGCGGGGTGCCGCCGAGCCGGTCCGCGCGATGATGCGGTCGCAGCGGATCGTCTGCCGTCCGTCGCGTGTGTCGAGGGTGAGGCTGCCGGGCTCCACCTTGACGGGCGCGGTTTCGCTCATGACGGCGATGCGGCCGGCGGCCTCAGCCTCTATCAGCAGCTTGACGTTGGCGCTCTTGGCGCGGGCGAAATCGGCGCCGCGGTTCAGGATGGTGACGACATTGCCCTGGGCCTGATCGGCGGCGAGGCCGAGGGCGTTCTCGATGCCGGCATCCCCCGATCCGACGACGGTGATGTGCTCGTCGACATATTCGCCGGGGTCGTCGAGCTGGTATTGGATGTGGGGCAGGTCGGCGCCTTCACAGCGCATGCGGTTGGGATTGCCCTGCGTGCCGATGGCGAGGACGACAGTCTCCGCCTCGATCGCCGCGCCGTCCGCCAGCTTCAGGGTGAAGGCCCCCTCCCCGCCCTCGATCGCGCGCACGTCCGCGTTGAGACGGACGTTGACCGCTTCGGCGCCGGAGTCCCAGGCGGCGAGCACCTTCTCGCGCTTGCCGGCCTCGAACGGCATGTCGGAGCGCAGCACCAGCTGGGCTGGCGTCGCCATCACGTGCTTGCCCTTTTGGTATTTATAGATGGTGTCGGAGAGGTGGTCGGCCTTTTCGAGGAGGAGGTGGCTGAGGCCGAGCGCCGCCGCGCGCGCCGCGGCGCTGAGGCCGGCCGGGCCCGATCCGATGATCGCAATGCGGAACCGCTCCGGCATCGTCCGCTCCCCTGCTTGACGTTGACCATTTTGCGGCGATGATCGCAAGTCCATGGCCGCGCCGGACACACGCCCCCGCAGACCCTCGCTCGCGACGCTGCTGCTGATCGCCGCGGCGCTCGCGGCGGCGGGGTCGGTGGGCTATTCGGGGTTGCGGAGCGGCGGCGGCGGGGCGCGGGCTGCCGATCCGCTCGCAAAGGACTGGCGGACGGTCGGCTGGGCCTATGCGGAGAAAGGCGATTCCGCCGCCTCGGCCGCGGCCTATCGCAAGGCCGCCGACATCGAGCCGGACAATGCGGAGAATTGGTCGTCGCTCGGCGAGGCGCTGCAGGCCGGGAGCAAGACCGTCGTCCCCGAAGCCGCCGCGGCACTGCGCAAGGCACTCGCGCTGGACGCCTCCGATCCGCGGGCGCGGTACTTCGTCGCCGTTCAGAGGGATCTGGGGGGCGACCATAAGGGCGCGATCGGAGACTGGGCGGCGCTTCTCGCCGACACGCCGGCCGGAGCGCCGTGGCGCGCCGACCTCGAGCGCACGATGCGGGAGACTGCGGAGCGCAACCGGCTCCCACTGCCCGCGGCTGCTCCGACCGCCGCGCCGACCGCCACCGCTGGCATTCCGGGTCCGACGGCGGAGCAGCTCGCCGCCGCCTCCTCGATCCCACCGGGCGAGCAGGACAAGATGGTCAAGAACATGGTCGAGCGCCTGGCGAAGCGGCTCGAGGCCAATCCCCGCGACGCCGACGGCTGGATCCGGCTGATGCGCTCACGCAAGGTGCTGGGCGACGCGGGCGGTGCTGCCAAGGCGCTGCAGTCCGGCTTGGCGGCGTTCCAGGGCGACGCCGCGACCCAGGCGCGGCTCAGGAGCGCGGCGGCGCAGCTGGACGTCTCCGGCACCTGAAAGACGACCCCGGACGGCGGAGAAGGTGGCGTCGGGATTCCCGCCTCATGACACAGGGTGACTACGGTATTGCCCGCACGTCGGCGGAAGCAGACGGACCTGGAAATGGCCGATCCCACCCTCGCACGCCAGCAGCCGACGTTCGACGAATGCGCGATGGACGGAGCGGCGCTGGCGAATCTGGGGCTGATCGCCGCCGCTTTGCATACCGGCGAGGTCGACGAGGAGGGCGCGCTCATCGAGGCGCAGGCCGCCGAATTCGCCAGCCCGGGCATCACCCGCCAGTGGAAGTCGCTGAGCCGGGCAAGGCGTGACGAGTTCGCACGCCGGGTCATCGGCGTGTACGAATTTTACCTCTTCTACTGATCGCCCGCGCAGCACTTCCGCCGCACACTCGCCCGACGAGCGGCAGATCTTCTGTACAGGAACGGGGGCTGTTCGCGGCGTCTGCGCAGGGAATGGCGGAGAGGGTGGGATTCGAACCCACGGTACCCGTGAGGGCACAACGGTTTTCGAGACCGTCCCAATCGACCACTCTGGCACCTCTCCGCATTCGCGAAGCACGCCCCCGCGCGGGAGGCGGGTCGACAGGCGGGGGCCTCTAGCCGATGGTTCCGGGCTTGCCAAGGCATGTCCCGCGCTTTGCCGGGAGACGCCCGGCGCCCCTTTCCTGCCTCGCGGGTGGCAGGCCTTTCCTTGCCTCGCGGCCGGCAGGCCCTAAATAGGGAGGATGCTACCGAGATCCGACACGCCGATCGAAGACATGGCCGCCGCCGCCCTGATGGCGCCGCCGATCACCCATGCCCGCTTCTCGATCGGCGACGTGGTCCGCCACCGCCTGTTCGATTTCCGCGGCGTCGTGTTCGACGTCGATCCGGTCTTCGCCAATTCCGAAGAATGGTACGAAGCGATCCCCGAGGAAATCCGCCCGGACCGCGACCAGCCTTTCTACCACCTCCTCGCCGAAAATGCCGAGGCGAGCTACGTCGCCTATGTCAGCCAGCAGAATCTGGTGACGGACGACAGCGCCGAGCCGGTCGACCATCCGGCGATCAAGGGCATGTTCGACGCCTTCGCGGACGGGCGCTACCGGCTGAAGCGGGAGCACCGCCACTAAGTTGGAGCAGCGGCACTGGCGCATTGACAGACTGGGCCCGCTTCAGTAGCAGCCCGGTTCCCGCGCGGGGTTCGGCCGCGGCTGTGTTTGCGCGGATATCATTCTGGTTATTGGAAAGACCCATGTTCGCAGTCGTGCGCACGGGCGGCAAGCAGTATCGCGTCGCCGCCGGAGACAAGATCGTCGTCGAAAAGCTTGCCGGTGAGGCGGGCGACACCATCCAACTGGGCGACATCCTGCTCGCCGGCGAAGGCTCCGACCTTCGCTCGACCGACGGGCTGACCGTCGCCGCGGAGATCATCGCCCAGGCCAAGGCCGACAAGGTGATCGTCTTCAAGAAACGGCGCCGGCACAATTACCGCCGCAAGAAGGGCCACCGCCAGCAGCACACGATCCTCAGGATCCTGGGCATCGGCGACCAGCAGGCCGAGAAGCCCGCGAAGAAGGCCAAGGCGGCTCCGGCGCCTGCCGAGAGCGAGGCGCCTGCCGCCGCCGCTCCGGCTCCGGCAGCAGAGGCTCCGGCCAAGAAGCCGCGCGCCAAGAAGGCCGACGCGCCCGCCGCCGCCGAGGCGCAGCCCCAGGCTCCGCTCAAGGTCGACGGTGCCGAAAGCCCGATGACCGACAGCCCGGTTGCGAAGAAGAAGTCGACCAAGAAGGCCGCTTCTGATACCGAAGCCTGAACGCAAGAAGAGCTAGAGAAGAGTCATGGCACATAAGAAAGCAGGCGGTTCCTCCCGCAACGGCCGCGACAGCGCGGGCCGCCGTCTCGGCGTCAAGAAGTTCGGCGGCGAAGCCGTCCTCGCCGGCAACATCATCGTGCGCCAGCGCGGTACCAAATGGTATCCGGGCGCCGGCGTCGGCATGGGCAAGGACCACACCCTCTTTGCGCTCACCGACGGCCGCGTCACGTTCAAGGACGGGCGCCTCGGCCGCAAATATGTCTGCGTCGACCTGACGCAGGCGGCAGAAGCAGCGGAATAACGGACGATCGATGAAGGGTCGTCCGCAAGGGCGGCCCCCAGGTTCTCGTCAGGGAACCGTATGAGGGAGAGGGGCCGGGCCCCTCTCTCTTTTTTTGTCTCCCTCGCAAATCCCGTCATCCGCCTGACACCCAGGAGGGGCAGGCGGCGGCGACGAAGGGAGACGAGTCATGTTCGCGATCACGCCCAGATTGCTGCTCCGGCCCGGCTGGCGCGAGGATGCGCCCGCGGTGTTCGCCGCGGTCGCGGACGAGGCGATCGTGCGCAACCTTGCGCAGGTGCCGTGGCCCTATCGGCTCGACCATGCCGAGGAGTGGCTGGCGACGCCGCAGCAGCCGGCTTGGCCTTCCTGCCTCATCTTCCTGCGGGGCGACCCGACCCGTGTTGCCGGCTGCGTCGGGCTTCATCCCGCCGAGGACGGCCGTCCGGAACTCGGCTATTGGCTCGCCCGCCCCTTCTGGGGCCGCGGCATCGCGACCGAAGCGGCCGGGGCGATCGTGGCCGCCGCGCGCCACAGCCTGCGCCTCCCGCGCCTCGTCTCCGGCCATTTCACCGACAATCCGGCGTCGGGCCGCGTTCTGGAGAAACTGGGCTTTCGGGCGACCGGGATGACCCGCCGCTACAGCGCCGGCCGCGGCGAGTCCGTGCCGTGCCGGCTGATGGAGCTCGACCTCGCGGAGGTGGACAGTCTCCCGGCGATCGCGGCGTAACTTGCCTCCCCAAGCGAAGCTCGGGGAGGGGGACCACCGAAGGTGGTGGAGGGGTATTTCAAAAGAGGCGGCGTCTGGGAATACCCCTCCACCAAGCATAGCTTGGTCCCCCTCCCCATCCTGCGGATGGGGAGGCAAGGGTCAGGCGGCCAGCGCCGCTTCGGCCTTGGCGATGAGGGCGCGGTCGTCGTGGTTCCAGGGGTGGAAGCCCGGGAGGAAGAAGCTCGCCCAGGCGCCGAGGATCTTGCGCACCATGCCGGGCGCGACGAAGGCCTGGCGGAACAGGCCCCACCAGGCGCGGGGGCCGGTGATGCCGTCCTGGCGGAGCAATTCGAGCGCGCCGGCGGTGCGGTCGACGAAGAAGTTGCGGGTGACGAACAGCATCACGCGCGCCTTGACGCTCCAGCGCTTGAAGCGGGGCCACCCCTTCGTCGCGTGCAGCCAGGTATCGTAGGCTACCCCCTTATGCTCGACTTCCTCGATCGAGTGCCAACGCCAGAGCGCCGCCGATTCGGCGTCGGCGCCGGCGAGGTGGCGCGGGTCGCGGAGCAGTTCGTGGGCGAGAATGGCGGTGAAATGCTCGAGCGCCATGGTCGCGGCGTGGTTGACGATCGGCGGCCGCGCGCGGGAGATTGCGAGACGCTCCTCGACCTTCGTCTCGAGCGGGGCGATGTGGTAGCCGGCGTCGACGGCGCGGCGGTTGAACTGGACGTGCTCGCGGCTGTGCATCACCTCCTGGGTGGTGAAGGCCTTGATTTCGGCGGCGAGGCGCGGCGGGGCACCGACGCGGAAAGCGCGCACGCTCTCGACGAAATAGGCCTCGCCCTTGGGGAATGTGACGGAGAGTGCATTGTAGAGCGCGCTCGCGTATGGATTGCCGCCGAGCCACCAGCGGGCCGTCTCAGCGCCGCGCCCGAATCGGCGGTCGCGCGGCGTGATCGTCAGATCCTGGGGTGTCGCTTTGCTCGCCATAATCCTAAACTCCTATATTCAGAATGGCCACTACTGACACTAATGTCAACAGCTAGAGCGCGCCTTAGTCCGCAAGACAGCCGTGCTGCCGCGATCGAGGCGGCGCGGGCGCTTTTGCTCGAATCGGGGCCGCAGGCGGTGACGCTGAAGGCGGTCGCGGCGCGGATGGGGCGGACGCACGCCAACCTGCTCCATCATTTCGGATCGGCAGCCGGGCTGCAGGCGGAGCTGGCGCGGGCGATCGGCGAGCGGGTGACGGCGGCGATCGCCCGCGCCGTGGCGCTGGCCCGGCAGGGAGAGGCCGATCCGCGCGAGATCGTCGAGGGCGCCTTCGATGCCTTCGACAAGGAGGGCGCGGGGCAGCTCGCCGCCTGGATGATCGTCTCCGGCAATCGCGACGCGCTCGATCCGGTGCTGCAGGCGATCCACCGGCTGGTCGACCAGCTCGTCGAAGGGCACGAGGACCGCCCCGTCGCCGACACGACCTTGTGGCTGGTCCTCGCGGCGCTCGGCGATTCGCTGCTCGGGGCGGCGATGGCGGGGGCGCTCGGCCTGCCGCGGGAGAAAGCCCGCGAGCTGGCGCTGCGCCACCTGCTCGCCACGCATCCGGACATTCGCCTGGTCTAAGGCGGCCCTAGACGGTTCATTTCGTGGGACCGTTGTTCTAGAGGGCCGGGATGCATTTTCTCGACCAGGCCAAGATCTTCATCCGCTCCGGCGCCGGCGGGCCCGGGGCGGTCAGCTTCCGGCGCGAGAAGTATATCGAATATGGCGGCCCGGACGGCGGCGAGGGCGGCAAGGGCGGCGACATCATCTTCGAGGCGGTGGAGGGGCTGAACACCCTCATCGACTTTCGCTACACGCAGCATTTTCGGGCGCCGCGCGGCAAGGGCGGCTCCGGCTCCAACCGCACCGGCGCCGGCGGCGACGACCTCGTCATCAAGGTTCCGGTCGGGACCCAGGTGATCTCGGACGACAAGGAGCATGTCCTCGCCGATTTGACCAAGCCCGGCGAACGCATCGTTTTCTTGAAGGGCGGCGACGGCGGCCGAGGCAATGCCAGCTACAAGAGCTCGACCAACCGCGCGCCGCGCCAGCACGGCACCGGCTGGCCGGGCGAGGAGATGTGGGTATGGCTGCGCCTGAAGCTGCTCGCCGACGTCGGGCTCGTGGGGTTGCCGAACGCGGGCAAATCGACCCTGCTCAACGCCGTGACGAACGCCAACGCCAAGGTCGGCGCTTACCCGTTTACGACGCTGCACCCGAAGCTGGGCGTGGTCCGGCACAAGGGCCGCGAGTTCGTGATGGCCGACATTCCCGGCCTGATCGAAGGCGCCGCCGAGGGCGCCGGGATCGGCGACCGCTTCCTCGGCCATATCGAGCGGACGCGGGTGCTGCTCCACCTCGTCGACGCGAACAATGAGGATGTCGGGGAAGCCTATCGCATCGTCCACGACGAGCTCGACGCCTATGGCGAGGGCTTGGCCGACAAGCCGCAAATCGTCGCCCTCAACAAGGCCGACACGCTCGATGCAGAGCTGATCAAGGCGCTTTCGGACGAGCTCGAGGCGGAAGCCGGCGCACCCGCCCTCCCCCTTTCCGGCGCCACCGGCGAAGGCATCGAGGCGGTGCTCGACGCGATCCTCCAGCATCTCGGGCCGGCAAAGGAAAAGGCCCAGGAGGACCAGGAATGGTCGCCGTTGTAGGGCGTCTCGTTGTGAAGGGCGGGACGTGGTGACGCGGCGGGCGGAGAAGATCCGCACCCTTGCCGTCACCGGCGGCACCGGATTCGTCGGGTCGCACCTGCTGCGGCTCGCGCTCGATCAGGGCTATGACGTGCGGGCGCTGACCCGCGGGTGGAAACCGCCGGAGGACGAGATCGCCTGGGTCGACGGGGCGCTCGACCGACCGGAAAGCCTGGTGAAATTATGTACGGGCGCCGACGCCGTCATCCACATCGCCGGCGCGATCAACGCCCCCAATCGCGCCGAGTTCGAGACGGTCAATGCGGGCGGCACCGCCAACGCGATCGACGCCGCGCGCAAGGCCGGGGTGCGGCGCTTCATCCACTTCTCCTCGCTCGCCGCGCGGGAGCCGGACCTCTCCGCTTACGGCTGGTCCAAGATGAAGTCCGAGCGCCTCGTCGCCGCCTCCGGCCTCAACTGGACAATCCTGCGACCGCCGGCCGTTTACGGCCCCGGCGACAAGGAGACGCTGGAGCTGTTCCGGATGGCGCGGCGCGGCGTCGTCGCGCTGCCGCCGCGGGGGCATTTCTCGGTCATCCATGTCGAGGATCTGTGCCGGCTGGTCCTCGCCCTGCTCGACGAGCCGGACACGTGGGGCGAGATGTACGAGCCGGACGACGGCCGCATCGGGGGGTGGGAGCACCGCCATTTCGCCCGCACCCTGGGCCGCCTCTACGGCAAGCGGGCGGCGACGGTGGCGGTGCCGCGGCCCGTCATGCGGATCGCGGCCAGCCTCGACCGGGTGTTCCGGCGCGGCAAGGCCAAGCTGACGCCGGACCGGGTCAGCTATTTCTGCCACCCGGACTGGGTCGTCGCCGCGGAGAAAAGGCCGCCGGTGAAGCTGTGGGAGCCGCAGGTGAAGACGCCGACGGGGCTCAAGGACACCGCCGACTGGTACCGCGCCGAGGGCTGGCTCAAATAGCCAACCGCTCGATTATGAAGGCGGCGAGGCTGGCACTCATGCCGAGCAGGAAGGCGCGGTAAGCGTAAGCGAGCATCCGGTATTTCTTGCGGGCAAGCACGATTCCATTCTGGTGCATGTCGCGGAGCATCGCCCGGAAGCCCGCCTCGTCGGTGCGGATCGTCGCCAGCATCGCCTCGGTGAACTCCTCCTCCGACAGATGCGCATAGCAACCGAAGAAGAGCAGGTTAGCGGGCGCGCGCGGTCGCTTCCCGCCCAAGGCCGGCATGATCGCCAGCACGGCGAACACGGCGGCGGTGAAGGCGGTGGCACCGAGGATCAGCAGCGGCAGCGGCGGCGTCGCGCTCCGCGCCTGGTTGATGGCGATGGTGAAGATGACGAAGGCCGCTCCCATCAGGATGCTCGCCTTCTGGTCGGCCATGGCGGAAAGCTGGACGTTGATTTGCTGGGCGGTGCGGATGACGTGCACCGCGTTGACGGGATAATCCTGCGCGCCGGCCATTTGCACACCCCCCGCTCGCTCCGCGCCGGGAGCATCGCACGCGGCCCGGGCCCTGCCAAGCGGCCGCCATGTTTGGGCCCTAATCCCTTGGCACGGGGGGGCCAGCGCCATAAGGGAGCGGGCATGACCGACCGAGACCAGACCTTCGACAAGGTCGCCGAGCTGATCGAGCCCTTCAACAAGAAGGGCGCGCCGCTCAGCGAAGCGACGACCTTCGCCGGCGACCTCGAATGGGACAGCCTGATCGTGATGGACTTCGTCGCGTCGGTCGAGGACGAGTTCGACATCCTCATCACCATGAACATGCAGGCCGAGATCGAGACGGTCGGCCAGCTGGTCGACGCGGTCGAGCGGCTGAAGAACGACGGCTGAGGGGGACGCTTGCGATGACTGAAGCCGCGCGCGCGCCCAACGATCCCGCCGACGAGACCGGCGTCGGGCCGTCCCAGGGCGGCGACCTCTTCTCCAAGTTCGATGCGCTGATCGCCGAGCGCGAGGCGCTGCTCGATACGGGCGTGCGCGATCCGTTCGGGCTGGTGATGGAGCAGGTGCTCTCGCCCACGCAGGCGATCATCAACGGGCACGAGACGATCCTGCTCGGCACCTACAATTATATGGGCATGACCTTCGATCCGGACGTCATCCAGGCCGGCAAGGACGCGCTCGACGCCTATGGATCCGGCACGACCGGCAGCCGCGTTTTGAACGGCACGTACCAGGGCCACAAGGAATGCGAGGAGGCCCTGAAGGATTTCTACGGGACCCGCCACGCGATGGTCTTCTCGACGGGCTACCAGGCCAATCTCGGCCTCATGTCGACCATCGCCGGCAAGGAGGATTACATCATCCTCGACGCCGACAGCCATGCCTCCATCTACGATGGCTGCGCGCTGGGTAACGCCCAGATCGTCCGCTTCCGGCATAACAGCGTCGAAGATCTCGAGAAGCGCCTGAGGCGCCTCCCGCCGGAGGGCGGACGGCTGGTGGTGCTCGAAGGCGTCTATTCGATGCTCGGCGACATCGCGCCGCTCGCCGACATGGTGCGCGTCGCCAAGGAAGCCGGCGCCATGGTGGTGGTCGACGAGGCCCACGGCATGGGCTTCTTCGGCCCCAACGGGCGCGGCGTGTTCGAGGAAGCCGGGGTCGAGGACCAGGTCGATTTCGTCGTCGGCACCTTCTCGAAGTCGGTCGGCACGGTCGGCGGCTTCATCGTCTCCAACCATCCCAAGTTCGAGGTGCTGCGCCTCGTCTGCCGGCCCTACGTCTTCACCGCGTCGCTCCCGCCCTCGGTGGTGGCGACGGCGGCGACGTCGATCCGCAAGCTCAAATATGCCGGCAACAAGCGCGCGCACCTGTGGGAGAACAGCAAGCGGCTGCACCAGGGGCTGCGCGACCTCGGCTTCGACATCGCCACGCCCGAGGCGCAGTCGGCGATCATCGCCGTGCTCCTGCCCGACCAGGATACGACTGTCCGCATGTGGCAGGCGCTGCTGGAGGCGGGGGTGTACGTCAACATGGCGCGGCCGCCCGCGACTCCGGCGGGCATGTACCTGCTGCGCTGCTCGCTCTGCGCCGAGCACACCGGCGAGCAGGTCGGGCAGATCCTCGGCATGTTCGAGGCGGCCGGCAAGGCGACGGGCTACCTCCCCTGAGCGGCGAAGCGAGCCGCGGGGTGAGGAACCTTCTTCCCAGCTGCTTGAGCTTGCTCTAGATTCTCCCGCATGGCGGGTGAGGAAACGGGCGCCCTGAGCGGCAATGCCCCCTCCGGTTCGTGGTGGGGAGCGCTGGCGAGCGCCGGGGCGCTGCTCGCCGCCGTCCTGCTCGCCGCTTTGCTGACGATGGTCAGTGCCTCCAACACCGCGCGCGACCGTGCCCTCGCCTCGGAGCGGCACAGCTACGACGTGATGCTGCTCACCCGCACCGTCGACGGCACCATCGCCCGGGCGGAATCGGCGCTCAGCCGCTATGTGATGGACGAGAAGGCCGACACCGGCACCATCTATTACAACGAATGGGTGCTCGCCGGGCAGCAGATCGAGCAGCTGCGCCGGCTCGTGGCCGACACCCCGGAGCAGCGCGCCCGGGTCGATGCGCTGCGCGGGCTCTACGCCCAGCGCGCCAAGCAGCTCTCCCCCGCCGCCGCCGCCGCCGCGCAGGGCAAGGGGAGCGGCGGCATCCCGCTTTACTATCAGGCGGGGATCGACCCGACCGGCCAGCAGGTGCGCGACAAGCTCAACGACATCGCCGCGAGCGAGCGGAGCGACCTTCGCGACCGCATGGAGGCGACGCGCCGCACCTCCGACCGCGCCGACCAGCTCACCATCTGGTTCGGCTGGCTGGCCGTCCTGATCGGCCTCGGCGCGGTCGTGCTCGGCTTCCTGGCGTTGCGGGCGATGCGCGAGCGGATCGAGGCGCTGCGCGAGGCGGACAGCGAGGCGGGCCGCGCCCATCGCCTCGATGCGGCGGTCCGGGCACGGACGCAGGAGCTGACCGAAGCCAATGAGCGGCTGAAGGCCGAGGCGGCCGAGCGGGAAGCGGCCGAAGCCCAGCTCCGCCAGGTCCAGAAGATGGAGGCGGTCGGCCAGCTGACCGGCGGCATCGCCCACGATTTCAACAACATGCTGGCGGTGGTCGTCGGCGGGCTCGACCTCGCCCGGCGCAAGCTGAGGGGTCCGATCCGCGAAGTCGAGTTCCACCTCGACAGCGCGCTGGAGGGCGCCAGCCGCGCCGCCGCCCTCACCCGCCGCCTGCTCGCCTTCGCCCGCGCCGAGCCGCTCCTGCCGGTCGCAGTGGAGCCGGCAGTGCTGCTCCAGTCGATGCTCGACCTGGTCGACCGGGCGATCGGCGAGCGGATCGCCGTCCACACCCGCTTCGCCGAGGATGCCTGGCCGGTGAAGGTGGACACGAACGGGCTCGAAAACGCCCTGCTCAACCTCGCCGTCAACGCCCGCGACGCGATCGACGGCGACGGCGAGATCGTCATCGCGGTCGAGAATGCGACGCTCGGCGAGCATGCGGTGGGGGAGCTGCCGGCGGGGGATTATGTCCGCATCGCGGTCACCGACACCGGCCATGGCATGACTTCCGACGTGATGGAGCGGGTGTTCGAGCCGTTCTTCACGACCAAGCCGGTGGGCAAGGGCACCGGCCTCGGCCTCAGCCAGATCTTCGGCTTCGCCCGGCAATCGGGCGGCGACGTCGCCATCGCCAGCGAAGTCGGCAGCGGCACCACCGTCTCCATCTACCTTCCCCGCAGCGAAGCGGCGGCGGCGGCGGCCGAACCAAGCCGCGCCGAAGCCGCCGGCGCGGAGGCGGACCCGGCCACCGTGCTCGTGGTGGAGGACGATCCGCGCGTCAGCCGCTCCACCGTCGCGGCGCTTGAGGAGCTCGGCCACCGACCCCTCCCCTGCGCCAGCGGCCGGGAAGCGCTCGAAATCCTCGCCCGCGATTCGTCGATCGAACTGGTCATCACCGACGTGATGATGCCCGAAATGACCGGGCCCGAGCTCGTCCGACAGGTCTCCGTCCTCTACCCCTGGATCGGCATCCTCTTCGTCACCGGCTACGTCGGCGAGACGGGCGATGCCGACGAGCTTGCCGGCCATGACATCCTGAGGAAGCCCTTCACCGTCTCGGCCCTCGCCAACGCCGTCGCGGCGGCACTCGCCCACCGCGCTAGCGGATCGCTTTCTTCCTCAGCAGTCGAGGCAGCAGAATAAGCCCGGCAACGAGCGGCCAGCGGCGCTGCCATGGCTTGATTTCGATGGCGGTGCCGGCGTGGCGGTTGATCTTCCAGGCGAGGTAATCGATGCCGCCGGCGAAGGTGAAGCTCGCCTTGACGAGCCGGAGCACCGTCAGCGCCTTGCCCTTGCGCTGCCGCCCCCGCCAGGCCCGCCGTGCCGCGTGCGCATTCGTGGCGCCGATCCCCGGCCGCTCGCGCAGGATCGCCTCTCCGATCCGCCGGTAGCGTTCGGGCGCATCGTCGACGAGGCTGTTCGCCCGCTGCCGCCGCTCCGCCCGCAGCTCGGCGCCGTAGGTCAGCGCGAAACCGGCCTTGAAGATGTCCAGCGGGGCATCGCGCAGGTCTGCCGGCATCAAGGGCCGGGTCGCCTCGAGCAAGGTCGGCGCCGCCTCGCCGACGGCGCGGGTGGCCGCCTCGCGCGCCGCGTCGTCACCCTGCCACACGAGCCGCGACGGCTGGGCGAAACGTGCCCAGACCGAAACGCTCGTGGCCGCAGGGCTGCACTCCCGGGCGAAATCCGCTTCGCTCAGCACCGCATATTTCGCGGTGAGGGCTTCATGCTCGAACGGGAAGACGTTGGGAGGGAGCAGCCGGTTGGCACTCCGCAGCCAGCGCTTCCGATAGGCATCCTCGTAGCTGGAGACGATCAGGTAGAAATCGAGCATCAGCCCCTCGAGCTGGCGCTCGCGCAGGCAGGAGCCGTAGAACAGGACGGCCCGCGCTGCGCCTGGATAGAGAGCGGCGATCGCCGCGGCCATGGCGGCGACCCTCGGATCGACCGGCTCGGCCAGTTCGGCAGCGATCAGCTCTGTCAGGCTCGGCTCCATCCGCCCCTTCTAGAGCGGCTCGCCGCGCCGCGCTAACCCGCTCGCTGCACAAGTAGGCCCGCTGGGGCTTGCCGAATGGGAATGGCCGCCGCTAGGAACGCCGCATCCTGACATGTGTTAAGAAGACCCATGCCCACACCGGAAGATCGACACCGGCGCCGCGAGCGTCAGACCCGCGAAGTCGAACTCAGCCAGCAGGAGCTTCGCGCCAGTATCGAAAAGACCCGCGAACTCCTCTCCCAGTCCGAGACGATGCTGAAGCGCCACCGCAGCGAGTGCGACGAGGCGGACGCCGGCTAGCGTTCACCCCGCGCGCCGCGTGGGGACTCCCGGATCAGGAACGTCGCTGCCAGCCCGCAAGCGACGGCGATGGTCATGTACCAGCCGGGCGCCAGTGGGCTTCCCGTCCATTCGATCATCTTCCGAATAAGCGGCTGGGCGGTGCCGCCGAAGATCGAGATGGCGCAGGCGTAGATGAGGCCCATGGCCCCCGCACGGACGCGGGCGGGGATCGCCTCCAGCACCAGCAGCATGGCCGGCGTCGAGCCCACGATGTGGACGAGGCTGAGGAAAGCCGTCGTCGCGAACAGGGCCGCGGGGGTGCGGACGGCGCTGACGAAGAGATAGGCGGGGACCGCGAGCAGGATCAGCGCCAGCCACGGCAGGAGCAAGGTGCGCTTGCGGCCGAAGCGGTCCGCGAGCCAGCCGGCGGCGAGATCGCACGCGACGCTGACGGCGCCCAGCACAAGGGTGGCGCCGAAGGCGACGTTCACCGCCATGTGCAGCGTCGTCTGCGCGTAGGTGTTGATGTACTGGAGCGTGTAGTTGGCGATGGTCGCGGCGCCGAGGATGATCATGCCGGCGGCGGCCGTGGCGAGGACTGGGCCTAAATCGGCCGACGCGACCGCCTCCTTCGCGGGCGGCAGCGTCTCGTCGAGTGTGCGGCGCAGCGCGAGGCCGAACGGGACGATGGCGGCGCCGAGCAGGAAGGCGATGCGCCAGCCCCAGGCGTCGAACTGGGCCGGCGCCAGCAGCGACGACAGCAATAAGCCGACGAGACCGGCGGCGAGCACGCCGAGGTCGGCGGTCGCCATGTGGAGCGAGACGAACAGGCCGCGGCGGCCCGGCGGCGCGGCTTCGAGCAGCCAAGCGGTGTTCGGCCCGACCTCCCCGCCCAGCGCGAAGCCCTGGATCAGGCGAAAGAGCACGGCGAGCGCCGGCGCTGCCATTCCCGCGGCGGCGAAAGACGGCGTAAGCGCCATGCCGACGAGGCCGACGCCCATCAGCGCGAACGAGAGGATCATCGCCGGCTTGCGGCCCTTGCGGTCGGCATAGCGGCCGATGAGGAGCCCGCCCAAGGGCCGGCTGAGGAAGCCGATGCCGAAGGTGCCGAGCGAGAGCATCAGCGATTGCTCAGGGTCGCCGGGGAAGAGGGTGCGGCCGATCTGGACGGCGAAGAAGCTGTAGGTGACGAAATCGTAGAATTCGAGCGCATTGCCCGCGACGACGGCGGCGATCTGCCTGCGCGTCGGCGCCGTCATGCGACGCCCCCGCCCGCGTTTCGCTGAGGGAAGATCAGCGCCGGACCCGCGGCTGCGGCTGCGGCTGGGGTTGCGGCTGGGGTTGCGGCTGTGGCGGAGCGGCCGCCTGGCAGGGATAGGCGTCCCTCAGCGCGAGCACGACGAGCGTCGCCCCATTGGCGTCGATCCGCTCCGGATGCTGGCGGATCGAACGGAGCGACGCCTGCGTGAGTTGCTCGTTGGTGGCGCCGGCGGGGAGGCAGAAGGGCACCCGCCCACCATTCACCCATTGCGTCGCGACATAGGCGTCGACGGCGCCGACCACATAAGCGACGCACGCATCGCGGCTCGCGTCGCACAGCCCGGAGAGCACGCGGCCGGAGGCGCGCATCGGCACATTCTGCGCCATCGAGGGCGCAGCCGTCACGGCGGCGATGGCGGCGGCGGCGGTGATTGCGACGGCGGCGAACGCAACACGCATCTTCTTCTCCGGCAAGCTGGTCTGGCCGCGCCGACGCTAGCCAAGAAATGCGCGCGCTGCGACCGGCTTTTGACTCGGCCGGTCGGAACCGTCACTCTCGCGGTGAAACAGGGGGACAAGAAATGCACAGCCCGATCCTCGCGCCGGTGGTGGCGCTCGTCGCCTGGTCGCTGGTGATGATGGTGTGGATGTACGCCGTCCGCTTCCCGGCGATGCGGCGCAAGGGGATCGGCCTCAAGGGGCGGGTCGGCAGCAAGGGCGGCGACCTGGACGGGGTCGTGGAGCCCGACGTCCAGTGGAAGGCGCACAATTACAATCACCTGATGGAGCAGCCGACCCTGTTCTACGCGGTGGCGCTGAGCCTCGCGCTGCTCAACGCCGGCGCCGGCTTCAACCTGTGGCTTGGCTGGGCCTATGTCGCCTTCCGCGTCGCCCACAGCCTCGTCCAGGCGACGAGCAACGTGGTTCGCTGGCGGTTCCTGCTGTTCATCGGCGGATCGGTGGTGCTGGCGGCGCTGACGCTTCACGCCGGTATGGCGCTTATCGGCTTTCACCTGCACGGCTGAAGGCACCCGCCAGCTCGACGTGGGTCGACCAGCGGAACTGGCCGACCGGTTGCACCCAGTCCAGGCGGTAGCCGCCGTCCGCCAGCGTCTTCGCGTCGCGGGCGAAGGTGGCGGGGTTGCACGAGACATAGGCGATGCGCGGCGTCGAGGCGGCGGCGAGCTGGGCGATCTGCTCCCTGGCGCCAGCGCGGGGCGGATCGAGCACCACGGCTTCGAAGCGGCTGAGCTCGGACGTGGTGAGCGGGCGGCGGAACAGGTCGCGATGGTCGACGAAGACTTGGCGCTGCGCGGCATTGACGCCGGCCTTGAGCGCCAGCGCCGCGTCGCGGGCGGCTTCGGCGGCGAGCACCCGGCCTTCCAGCGCGAGCGCGAAGGTGCCGAGGCCGGCGAACAGGTCGGCGACGATCCGCGCCTCCCCCACCGCCTCGCGGACCGCGGCGACCAGCGCCGCCTCTCCCTCCCGAGTCGCCTGCAGGAAGGCACCCGCAGGGAGGGGTACGGGAACCCCGCCGAGCGTGATCGTCACCGGCTCCGGCTCCCAGCGGGTCTGGGGGCCGTAGCCGTCATCGAGGCCCAAGCGGGCGAGCCTGTGCTCGGCGGCGAAGGCGGAGAGCGCCTCGGCGGCTTCGAGGCTGTCGGCGTCGATCCGGTCGAGCAGCAGGTCGACGCCCTGGTCGGCGAGCGTCATCGACACCGCGCCGTTGGCGCGCGGGCCGAGGAGGGTGCCGAGCAGGGCGCGAACCGGTGCGACGAGCGCGAACAGCTCCGGCCTCAGGATATGGCATTCGCGCATGTCGATGATGCGGTGGCTCGCTTCGGCGTTGAAGCCGAGGAGGACCGTCTTGCCCCGCCGCTCCGCCTTCAGCGCGGCGCGGCGGCGGCTGTTGGGGGGCGAGATGTGCGCCGGACGAATCTGTGCGTTCAGGCCCTGCGCATCGAGGGCGTGGGCGATGCGGCCGGCGAGATAGTCCGCATAGGCAATGTCGTCGACCTGCTGGAGCTGGCAGCCGCCGCATTCGGGGAAGTGCCGGCAGGGCGGAACTTGGCGGTGCGCGCCGGGCGTGACCGTGCCGGCCTCGTCGACGCTGTCGCCGGTCGCGGTGAGCGGGAAGTAGCGGCCGCTTGCGGTGACGCCGTCGCCGCGGGCTGCGAGGCGGAGGATCGGCTCTACAGGCATTCGGCGAGCGCGATCGGCAGCGCGGCGAGGAGATCGTCGGCGATGAGGGCCGGGCCGACGATCTCCGCGGCGCGAGCGTGGAGCCAGACGGCGGCGCAGGCGGCTTCGAAGGCGCCGAGGCCGCGAGCCCGCATGGCGGCGGTGACGCCGGTGAGGACGTCGCCGGTGCCGGCGCTGGCGAGCCACGCGGGAGCGAGCGCGGCGATGGCGGCGCGGCCGTCCGGAGCGGCGACCACAGTGTCGGCGCCCTTGAAGACGATGACCGCGCCCCAGTCCGCCGCGGCGTCACGGGCGCGGTCCAGCTTGCTGCCCGCGCCATCCGGATGGAGGCGGCCGAACTCGCCTGCATGCGGAGTGAGGATCGGCAGATGCTCCAGCGTCGCAAGCGCGTCGGGCCCACGCCGGGCCAGCAGGACGAGCGCGTCGGCGTCGAGCACCAGACGGTGCCCGGCCGCCAGCCCCCGGTCGAGCAGCGCTTCGGCGCGGGGCGTGCGGCCAAGGCCGGGGCCGACCGCCAGCGCATCGATGCGCTCCTCGGCGAGGAGCGCGCGCGCCTCTCCCTCGGCCTGGACCACGGCGTGCGGGATGCCGTGCACGGGCGCGTGGGCGATGAGGCGGACGTAGCCCGCCCCGCCGCGCGCCGCCGCCGAGGCGGCGAGAGCGCTGGCGCCCGGCATCTCGCCGGCCAATATCGCCGCATAGCCGCGGCTGTATTTGTAATCGTCCGGGCCGGGCGCCGGGAGGTGCGGCCGCCCGATGGCGGTGAGGTCGCTCTCCGCCTCGATGCCGATGTCGGCGACCACGACTCGGCCCATGTGTCGCGCGGCGGGCTGGAGGCGATGGGCGGGCTTGAGCGTCGCGAAGGTGATGGTGAGGTCGAAGTCGGGCACCGGCGAGAGCAAGGCTCCGTCGTCCGTGGCGACGCCGCTCGGCAGGTCCACCGCCACCCTGACCCGCGCACCGGCGGCGAGGCGGTTCAAGTCCGCGGCGACGACGGCGTCGAGGCCGCGGGTGAGGCCGGTGCCGAACAAGGCGTCCACCAGCACGGACGCAGGGGCGGCGGAAGCGAGCTCTTCGGTGGCATCGCCCCACGCCTGCCGCGCCAGCGCCGCTGCGCCTTCCTTCGGCGCTCCCAAAGCGGCGACGCGGACGGAGAGACCGGCTTCGCGCAGCCGCCGGGCGATGACGTAGCCGTCGCCGCCATTGTTGCCGGGGCCGCAGAGGACGAGGACGGCGCCGAGTCCGGAATGAAGGCGGATCGCCTCGGCCGCGGCGGTGCCGGCGCGGTCCATCAGCGTCTCGACCGAGGTGCCGGCGGCAACGGCGCGCGCCTCGGCGACGCGCATCGCGGCGGCCGTCAGGATCGGCTTCATTGCCGGACGGTGGCGGGGAGCCGGTAGCGATCGCCGCCGATCGCGACTTCGATGCGACCGGGGCCGATGACGGTGACCTTCGCGGGCTCGGCGCCGTCGGCAGCCGCGACGCCGCGGCCGTCGCCGGTCACTTCGAGGCGGCGGAAGCTGCCCGACGGGGCGCGGACGGTGAGGGTGAGGCCGTCCTTGCCGGCGGTGCGCTCGACGGTGCAGGCGTGCGCGAAGGGGCCGCCGGCGATGGCGCAGTCGATGCGGTCGTCGCGCGCGTCGGCGGACGCATCGGCAGACGCTGCGGGGGCGGGGATGAGCTGATCGGACGCTTGGTTCCCGGCGCCGCTATTGGTGTGCTTTTCGCTCCCGCAGGCGGCGAGGAGGAGGAGCGGGAGGAGCAAGAGGGCCTTCATGCCCGCGACTTCTGGTCCATCCCCCTTCGAGGCGCAAGCGTCAGCGCCGCGGCAGGCGCGCCGCCAGCTCCTCCGAACCGAACAGGGCCTCGAACCGGCGGTCCTGCTCCGCATCGCTGCGCACACCGGCTGCGGCGAGGCGGATGGCGCGGCGCAGCGCGGCCTGGCTGGTGGCGCTGCCGGCGACGATCGCCTCCGCCACCGCCTCGGCTTCGGCGGCGACGTCCTCGGCGAGGATGTCGACGAGGCCGATCCGTGCCGCCTCCGCCGCATCGATGGTGCGGGCGGTGAGGAGCAGGCGCGCGGCCTGCCCCTGCCCTACAAAGGCGACGAGGCGGTGCACGTCCTCCTGCGGGTAGGAAATGCCGAATTTGGCCGGCGTGATGGCGAAGGCGGCGCGGGGGCCGGCGACGCGCAGGTCACAGGCCATGACGAGGGCGACGGCGGCGCCGTAGCAAGGCCCCTCGATCAGCGCCGCGGTCGGCATCGGCGCCTCGGCGACGGCCTCGATCCCCGCGCGCATCGCGCGGCGGAAGGCGGTGCGGGCGGCGGGATCGTCGGGCAGGGCGGGAAACTCGGTGATGTCGGCGCCGGCGGAAAACGCCTTCTCGTCGCCGGAGATGAGGAGGAGCCGGGCGCCTCCCTCCCCGGCTTCGGCGACCCGCCGCGCCAAGTCCTGCCAACCCGCGAGGGGGATGGCGTTGCGCGACTCCGGCCGTGCCAGCCGCAGGCGCGCGACTTCGCCCTCGAAGGTCAGTTCGAACATGGTGGGCGTGATGGCGAAAAAAGGGCCGGCCGTCCACGAGCGACGGCCGGCCCCAACTTTTACGCCACGGCGCCTCCCCCGCTCTCGCGCATGAAGGGACCATGAGGCGGATGTCGGCCGGCGCTTGACGCGGCAGGCTTCGACCCGTCGCCGATCCGGCAGCAAGGAGCGTGCCATGACGGTGGCGAGCCGGTTACAGTGGTTAACGGCCGCGGCGGCGTGCCGGGACGGGACAGGTGGGTCAGCGAAAACGGGACAGCATGGTCCACCAGCCGGGGTGCGCGGCGGCGATGCGGGCGGCGGCGCCGTCGCGCTCGGCGGCGTCGGCATAGAGTGCGAAGCAGGTGGCGCCCGATCCGGACATCCGCGCCAGCCTGGCATCGGCAAGCGCTTCGAGCACCGCGCCGATCACCGGCGCCACCTCTCGCGCCGGCGCTTCGAGGTCGTTGCGTCCGTGCCGGGGATCGGACGGAAGCGGGCCGCCGTCCGTGCCGCTCCATCGGCGGAAGATTTCAGCGGTCGACACTGCAACGCCGGGGTTCACGAGCAGGACCGGCGCGCCGCGGAGGCCGGGGACGTCGGTTTCGGTAAGGACATCCCCCCTCCCCTCGCCCCGCGTCGTGCGGGAGAGGAGGCAGGCGGGGACGTCTGCGCCCAGTTCGGCGGCGATGGGAAGCAGGTCGGCTTCGGCGAGGCCGAGGCGCCATAGCCGGTTGAGCAGGCGCAGCCCCGCGGCGGCATCGGACGAACCGCCGCCGATTCCCGCGGCGACGGGCAGGTTCTTTCCGAGCGTCAGCGCGGCGCCGGTCGTCACGCCGGTGCGCTCGGCAAGGAGGCGCGCGGCGCGGAGGACGAGATTGTCCCCTTCCCCCGCCAGACCTGCCGCGAACGGCCCCTCGACCCGCAGGCTCAGCGTCTCCGCCGGCTCCCCGCGGAGCCGGTCGCCGCCCTCGCAAAAGGCGAAGAGGGTTTCGATGCGATGATAGCCGTCCGCCTCCCGCCCCCGCACGTGCAGCGCGAGGTTGATTTTGGCGCTTGCAATCTCCTCCATCAGGGGGCGGTTAGCGCCGGCGACAGGCCGGTGTCGATCTTCGCCCGGAGCCGCTGGGCAGCCTTGGCGTCGGCGTAGATGAGCGCGGCGCGCCAAGCGTAGCGGGCGTCGAAGCGGCGCCCCGCGGCGTAATAAGCGTCGCCGAGATGCTCGTTGATCGCCGCGTCGGCCGGCTGGCCCTGCGCCGCTTTTTCGAGGAGGGGAATCGCCTTCGGCACCTCGCCCCGCACATAATAGGCCCAGCCGAGGCTGTCGGTGATCGCGGAATCGTCCGGCTGAAGCGCGCTCGCCTGCTCGATCAGCCGCGTCGCCTCGCCCATATTCTCGCGCCGCTCGAGCTGCGAGTAACCGAGGAAGTTCATCACCACCGGCTGGTTGGGAGCCAAGGTGTTGGCACGCTGCAGCGCCGCCCGCGCCGCCGGCCAGTCTCCGGCCTGTACCAGGGCGTTGCCGCGCATCACCTGCAGCGCCCATTCCGGCCGATTGGTGTCGCCGCTCGCCGCCAGCGCCACCGCCTTGTCGAGTGCTGCGGCGGCCTCGCGATAGGCACCGGCCTGGGTCTGGAGATCGGCGAGGCTGGTCCACGCCTCGACATCCCTCGGCAATCGTTCGGCGGCGGCGCGCGCCGCGGCGAGCGCCTCGTCCTTGCGGCCTGCCTTGAGCAGGAGGGCGAGGCGGCGGGAGGCGGCCTCGCGAGCGAAGGGATCGTCCCTGCCGACATGGTCGAGCGCGGCCATCGCCCCCTCGGTCTCGCCGCGCGCCGCGAGGAGTTCGGCACTGGCCATCCAGGCATCGCTCGGCTGCGGCGCGACGAAGGTGGCGAGGCGGGCGAAGGCGAGCGCGGGGCCGCGCACCTCCTGCGCGTTGAGGTCGCGGGAGATGGCGAGGAACAGGGTGGCGACCCCGGCGGCGGCGGGCGTATCGGCGGCGGCGAGCTTCCGCCCCGCCTCGACCTCGGCCCGCGCCGCGTTGAGCACCGGCGAGCCGCCCTCCAGCACCTGCAGCGCCTCGACCTTGCCACCCTGGCGCGCGAGCAAGGCGGCGACTGCGATGCGCAGCCGCTCCGCTCGCCCATCGGCGACGGCCGGGACCTGCTTCACCGCCTCGACCGCTTCGGCGCGGCGCCCAGCGGCGGCGAGGAGCAAGGGGCGCTGCTCGGCGACGTAGGCCGCGGCGGGAGCGAGCTTCGGGTCCGTCAGGGAGGCGAACGGATCGCCCTTGCCCGAAGCCTGCGCGGTCCAGGCATGGAGCAGAGGCGGCAGGAACGAGAAGACGTCATCCTTCGCCAGCGCATCGGCAGCGCCGTTGGCACTGTCCCAGCGCCTAGCCTTGAGCGCGTCCTGGTAGCGCAGCAGCCGGCCTTCGACGGGCACCGTCCCGGTCTTCTCGAGAGCGGCCTCGGCACGGAGCGCGAGCGCCTCGTCGCCGGCGGCAATCGCCTGGTCGAGGGCACGGCCGGCGACCACCTCGTTCCCCTCCGCCAGCGTCAGGGCCGCTGCGTAACGCTGCGCGACATCGCTCGGGCTGCCGCCGGTTTCGGCGACGCGGGCGCGGACATAGGCGGCAAGCGCGCCGGTGTCGCCGACGCTGGCTTGGGCCATGGACGGGAGCGCGGCGCCGGCCAGAGCGAGCGCGAGAAACCTACATGTTCGGGTAATTGGGGCCTCCGCCGCCTTCGGGGACGACCCAGTTGATGTTCTGGGTTGGGTCTTTGATGTCGCACGTCTTGCAGTGGACGCAATTCTGCGCGTTGATCTGAAGCCGCTCGCGGCCGTTCTCCTCGACGAATTCGTAGACGCCGGCGGGGCAGTAACGCTGCTCGGGGCCCGCGAATTGCGGAAGGTTCACCTCGGTCGGGATTGCCGGGTCCTTGAGGGTGAGGTGGATCGGCTGGTCCTCCTCATGGTTGGTGTTCGAGATGAACACCGAGGAGAGGCGGTCGAAGCTGATCACCCCGTCGGGCTTGGGATAGTCGATCGGCGGGACGAGATCCTTGCGGTACAGGCTCTCATTGTCCGGGTGGTGGCGCATCGTGAACGGCAGGCCGATCTTCAGATAGCGCATCCACATGTCGACCGCCGCGAGCACAGTGCCCGCCGCGGCCCCGAACTTGGACACCATCGGCTCGACGTTGCGGACCATCTTGAGCTCGTCCGCGACCCAGCTGGAGTGGAGCGCCGTCTCATAGTCCGAGAGCGTGTCGCCGCTCCGCTCGGCGCCGATGGCGGCGAAGGCGGCTTCGGCGGCGAGCATGCCGGACTTCATCGCCGTGTGGCTGCCCTTGATCCGCGGCACGTTTACGAAGCCCGCCGAGCAGCCGATCAGCGCCCCGCCGGGAAAGGCGAGGGTCGGGATGGCCTGGTAGCCGCCCTCGTTGATGGCGCGGGCGCCGTAGGAGACGCGGCGGCCGCCCTCCAAGATCGCGCGGATCGCCGGATGCTGCTTCCAGCGCTGAAATTCCTCGAACGGCGACAGATGCGGGTTCTTGTAGTTGAGCGCGACGACGAACCCCAAAGCGACCTGGTTGCTCGCCTGGTGGTAGAGGAAGCCGCCGCCCCACGCATCGTCCAGCGGCCAGCCCTGAGTGTGGATGACGCGGCCGGGCTCGTGCTTGTCGGCCGGTATGTCCCACAGCTCCTTGAGGCCGATGCCGTAGACCTGCGGCTCGCTTCCCTTGTCGAGTTCGAAGATCCGCTTCAGCTCCTTGGTGAGGTGCCCGCGGGCCCCTTCGGCGAAGAAGGTGTAGCGGCCGTGCAGTTCCATGCCGGGCTGGTAATCGGGCTTGTGGGTGCCGTCGCGGGCGACGCCCATATCGCCGGTCGCGACGCCCTTCACCGAGCCGTCCTCGTTGAAGAGGACCTCCGCCGCGGCGAAGCCGGGGAAGATCTCGACGCTGAGCGCCTCGGCCTGCCCGGCGAGCCAGCGGCACAGGTTGCCGAGGCTGACGGTGTAGGTGCCCTTGTTGTGCATGAAGGGCGGTGTCAGCAGGTGCGGCAGCGAATATTTCTTCTTCGCGGTAAGCACCCAATGGTGATTCTCGGTGACCGGCACGGTGAGCGGGCTGTCGAGATCGCGCCAATTGGGGATGAGCTCGTCCATCGCGCGCGGGTCAATGACGGCGCCGGAGAGGATGTGGGCGCCGACTTCGGAGCCCTTTTCGAGGATGCAGACGGAGAGCTCGCGGCCCGCTTCGGCGGCGAGCTGCTTCAGGCGGATCGCGGCGGCGAGGCCGGCCGGGCCGGCGCCGACGATCACGACGTCGTAGGGCATCGACTCGCGCTCAGCCATTCACTCGCTCCTGCCGTCCGGCCCGCTCCCACCGTCGCAGCAGGCCAACGCCTTGGCAGATAGAAGCCAATTTTGCGGTTGACCAGCCCGCCCGCTCCCCTTCCTAAAGGGGGTGGGATGGAGCGGGACGGACAGGATTTCGGGGCGGCTGCGGCGAGCCTCATCGGCTGGTGGAGCGACGCCGGCGTCGACGTCGCGCTCGACGAAGCGCCGCGCAACTGGCTGAAACCGGCGGCGAAGGCGGCGCCGGCCGCCGTCCCGGCCTCGGCGCCGGTTGCGCCCGTTGCGTCGGAGGACGGCCCGCCCCCGCAGCTCGACCTGTTCCAGGCGTGGCTGGCGAGCAGCGACACGCTTCCCTTCGCCGCGCCGTCCGCCGCGCGGGTCTGCCCGGCGGGCGATCCCGCCGCCGGGCTGATGATCGTCACCGACATGCCGACCGGCGAGGATTGCAATGCGGGCGTGCTCATCTCCGGCGAGGCGGGGCGGCTGTTCGACCGGATGCTCGCCGCCCTAGGCCGGGACCGGGCGAGCATCTACCTTGCCGCCTTGTCCTGCCTGCGCTCGCCGGACGGGCGCCTCAACAGCGAGGGCGCGAAACAATGCGCGGCGCTGGCCCGCCACCATGCCGGGCTGGTGATGCCGAAGGCGCTGCTCATCCTCGGCGACGCGGCGTCGAAGGCGCTGCTCGGCCTTCCGCTCGTCCAGGCGCGGGGGCGCTGGCACCAGCTCGATACGCATGCCGGGCCGGTCAAGGCGCTGGTCACCCTGCCCCCCGGCTTCCTCCTCGGCCAGCCGGCGGCGAAGGCGCACGCCTGGGCCGATCTCCAGCTGCTCATGCAAGAGGTGAATGCGTGAAGCTTCGGTATTTCCTCGCTGCGGCGGCGCTGGCTCTGGATGGGGTACCCGCGGCCGGCGCGCCTCGGTCGACTGTTTCGACGGTCCTCACCGAGACGCAGCGGGCCGATTATCGCGCCATCCTCGACGGCATCCGGGCGAGTGACTGGGTCGGCGCCTCTGCGAAGCTCGACGCACTCCCCGACGGGCCGCTCACGAACGCGCTGCGGGCCGAGCTCTACCTCGCCAAGGGCTCGCCGAAGGTCGAGCTCGAACCGCTGACGGCTTTGGTCGGACGGGCGCCGGAGATGCCGAAGGCGGACCAACTCGCCCGCCTCGCCATGACGCGCGGCGCCACCGGGCTGCCGCCGCTGCCGCAGCAGATGGACCTCGTCTGGCAGGGCGCCCAGCCGCGCCGCGACAAGGTACGCAGCGTGCTGCGCGACGCGCCGGCGTTCGCGCTCGACGCCCAGGTCCAGCCGCTGATCGTCGCCAATCGCCCCGCCGAGGCCGAAGCTGCCTTCCGGGCGCGCCAGACCGAGATCCCGCTGGAGGCGCAGACCGAGTTCCGCCAGCGCATCGCCTGGTCCTGGTACATCGTCGGGGATGACGAGGCGGCACGGCGGGTTGCCGAGGAAGGCCGCGCCGGCAGCGGGGAATGGGCGGTGCAGTCGGCCTGGGTGTCGGCGCTCGCCGCCTGGCGCATGGGCCGCTGTAGCGAGGCGGCGGAGGCGTTCAACACGGTCGCCGCGCGCACGTCCGACAGCGACCTTGCGGCCGCCGGGCATTATTGGGCGGCGCGCGCCGAGACCGCCTGCCAGCGGCCGGAGCGGGTCGAGCCGCATCTGCGGAGCGCCGCCGCCTACAAGGAGACCTTTTACGGCCTCCTCGCCGCGTCCGCCCTCGGCATCCGAACCGCGAATTACGAGGGCCTGCACGATTATGGCGACGCGGAGTGGCGGGCGATCGGGTCGCGCCCCAACGTGCGCGCCGCGATCGGTTTCGCGCAGCTCGGGGAGGACGAGCTTGCCGACCTCTTCATCCGCCACGAATGCCGGATCGGCGGCGCCGGAGAGCATAGCGCCCTCCTCCACCTCGCCGCCGACCTGAACCTGCCTTCGACGCAATTCTGGCTGGCGCACAACGCGCCCAAGGGGGCGAGCGTCAACATCGCCGCGCGCTATCCGCGGCCCGACTGGCGGCCGAGCCGGGGCTTCCGCGTCGACAGCGCCTTGCTCTTCGCCCATGCCCTCCAGGAATCGAACTTCCGCCGCCGCGCGATCAGCCCCGCCGGCGCGCAGGGGCTGCTGCAGGTCCGCCCCGGCACGGCCGGCGACATCGCGCGCAGCCGCGGCGAAGTCTTTTCGGTCACCCAGCTTTCCGATCCGACCGCCAACCTAGAATATGGCCAGACCTTCATCGAGACCTTGCGCGATAACGGCGCCACCGGCGGCCTGCTGCCGAAGGTGATTGCCGCCTTCAACGCAGGGCCGGTACCTGTGGCGGAGTGGAACGCCCGCCGCTTCGACAAGGGCGATCCGCTCCTCTACATCGAGTCGCTGCCTTATTGGGAAACCCGCGGCTACGTGCCGAGCGTGCTGCGCAATTACTGGATCTACGAACAGGAAGTGGGCCGCAACGGCGGCAGCCGCGATGCGCTCGTCCAGGGGCTGTGGCCGCGCTTCCCGGGCCTGGCGGGGGCGCGGACGGTGCGGATGAAGGGTGAGCCGGTGCTGAAGCTCTACGTGCCGCCGGCCCCGCCTCCCGCGGTGACACCAGCCGTTGCGCAAACGGGCACGCCACAAGGTTCTTGATCTGTTCTGAGTGTGCGGGCATGGTGCCCGAGTGAGTCGCCCCGATGTCCGCCCCGGCCGCGGCGCGCCCGAGAACCGGACGCCCACGCGCTTCAACCTGCCCGTGCGCGAGGCGGACGGGGATTGGCTGGACGCGCGCGGCGACGTCGACGGGGAGTTGCCGCCGCTCCGCACGACCGTCACGGTGGAGACGCCGCGCACCGTCATCACCCGCAACAACTCGCCCGACATCGGCTTCGATCGCTCGATCAACGCCTATCGCGGCTGCGAGCATGGCTGCATCTATTGCTTCGCGCGCCCCACCCACGCCTATCACGACCTCTCGCCGGGTCTCGACTTCGAGACGAAGCTGTTCGCCAAGCCCGAGGCGGCGAAGCTGCTGCGCGCCGAGCTGGCCAAGCCGGGCTATTCGCCGCGGCCGATCGCGATGGGGACCAACACCGATCCTTACCAGCCGATCGAGGCGACCTGGCGGATCACCCGCTCGCTGCTCGAAGTGCTGCGGGAGACGAAGCATCCGTTCACCATCACCACCAAGTCGGACCGCGTGGTGCGCGACATCGACATCATCGCGCCGATGGCGGCGGAGGGGCTGGCGTCGGTGGCGATCTCGATCACCTCGCTGACGCCGGAAGTTTCCCGTACCCTGGAGCCGCGCGCGCCGGCGGCGCGTAAGCGGCTGGCGGCGGTGAAGGCTCTGGCCGCGGCGGGAGTACCGGTGAGCGTCGCCATCGCCCCGGTCATTCCCGCCGTCACCGACCACGAGCTCGAGCACATCGTCGAGGCCGCCGCCGAGGCCGGGGCGACGGAGACCTTCTTCCTGCCGGTGCGGCTGCCGCACGAGGTGGCGCCGCTGTTCCGCGCCTGGCTCGACGAACACTTCCCGGACCGCGCCGGCAAGGTGATGCACATCATCCAGTCGATGCGCGCCGGCAAGGACAACGATCCGAATTTCTTCACCCGCCTGCAGGGCTTCGGCCCCTGGGCGCAGCTGATGCGCGTCCGCTTCGACGCCGCCGTCCGAAAGCACGGGCTCAACGGCAGCAGGAAACCTCTGCGGACGGACCTCTTCAGACCGCCACAGGGGCCGCAGTTAAGCCTCTTCTGAGATTATTTCGGGCCGGAACCCCTCGGCGTGCCGATGTTCACCGCATTGCCGCTCGCCTCGCGATTGCCGGGGATCTCGAAGGTCTCCTCGCCCGCGGCATTCCATTCCTTGGCCGTCTTGCACACCGTGCGCGCCATGTGGGAGCCCGGCTTCGTGTCGGAGCGGCAGATCTTGCGCTCCTTCTTCGGCTTGTCGGCGCCGTCCGGCGTGGCCTTGTCGGCGTGCGCGAAGGCGGGCGCGGCCAGCGAGCCGGCGGCAAGAACGAGCAACATGCTGAAAGTCTTCATTAATCCCTCCCAAAACGTGGCCGCGAGATAGCATCGTTCTCGACGCGGCGATAGCCCCTATGCGACGAGGCTTGCGAATCGATAGTCGCGATATTCGTCCCGCAGCGCGGTCTTGAGCAGCTTGCCCGTCGCGGTATGCGGCAGGCTGTCGACGAACAGGATCTCGTCCGGAAGCCACCATCTGGCGACATGCCCGGCGAGGTGGCCGAGGATCGCCTCGGCCGTGACCTCCGCCCCTTCGCGCCGGACGACGAGCAGCAGCGGCCGTTCGTCCCATTTCGGATGGAACACCCCCACCGCAGCCGCCTCGGCAACGCCGGGGCAGCCGACCGCGGCATTCTCGAGATCTATCGAGCTGATCCATTCGCCGCCCGACTTGATGACATCCTTGGACCGATCGGTGATCTGCATCACGCCGTCGGGGTGGAGGATGGCGACGTCGCCCGTGTCGAACCAGCCGTCCGAATCGCAAGCCGGGCCGCGCGCGTCCTCGAAATATTGCTTCACCACCCACGGTCCGCGCGCCTGCAGGCGGCCAGACGCCACGCCGTCGCGGGGAAGCACATTCCCCTCCTCGCCGACGATGCGCAGCTCCACCCCGAACGGCACCCGCCCCTGCCGGCACACGTAAGCGAGCCGCTCCTCTTGCGAATAATCGTCCCACCCGGAGGGCGGCGCACCGACGGTGCCGATCGGCGACATCTCGGTCATCCCCCAGGCGTGGCCGACGTCGATGCCGCGGGCGTGGAACCACTCGATCATCGCCCGCGGCGCCGCCGAGCCGCCGATCGTCACCTGCCGCAGCGGGCCGAGCTCGGCGCCGGTCGCCTCGACATGGCCGATCATCGCCAGCCAGACCGTCGGCACGCCGGCGCTGTGCGTCACCTTCTCCTCGCGGAACAGCCGGCACATCAGTTCGGGCGCGTAATCGGCGGAGAAGATCAGCTTCGCGCCCGCCATCGGCGCCGAAAAAGGCAGGCCCCAGGCGCCCGCGTGGAACATCGGAACGATCGGCAGCGTGACCGCGCGGGCGGACAGGCCGAACACGTCCGGCGTGATCTCGGTCAGCGCGTGCAGCATGGTGGAGCGGTGCTCGTAGAGCACGCCCTTGGGGTTGCCCGTGGTGCCGCTCGTATAGCAGAGCATCGCCGGCTCGCGCTCGTCGCCCTCGATCCAGGTGAACTCGTCCGCCTCGCCCGCGATCAGCGCCTCGAAGCCGCCCTCGCCGGGCGCTGGGTCGAAGCAGATGTAATGCTCGATCGTCGTCCAGTGCGGCTTCATCCGCTCAACGGTGGCGGCGAAGGCGCGGTCGTAGAACAGCACGCGGTCGCCGGCGTGGTTGGCGATATAAGCGAGTTGGTCGTCGAACAGCCGCGGGTTGATCGTGTGGATCACGCCACCGACGCCGATCGCGCCGTACCAGGCGACCATGTGGCGGCTGTGGTTCATCGCCAGCGTCGCCACACGATCGCCCTTGCCGATGCCGAGGCGGGTGAGCGCATTCGCCAGCCGCCGCGCATCGCGGGCGATGCCGGCATAATCGGTGCGCGTCTGGCTGTGATCCGCCCAGAGCGAGACGATCTCCCGCCCGCCGTGCTCGCGCTCGGCATGGTCGAGGATCCGCATGATCCTCAGCGGCCAGTCCTGCATTCCCCCCAGCATCCGCGCCTCCCCGACGAGGAGGGACAGTCTATGCCTTCAGCCGACGAGCGCAAGCCGCGGCGGCGCGGCGGCGGAAAGGCGCACCGCGGTGACGCCGGGGACGCGCTCGATACGGGCGGCGAGTTCGGCGTCCAGCGCGAAGTCGCGGCCCAGCACCACCTCGGCCTCGCCCCCGCCGTCGAGCCGGGCGCGCAGGCGCAGTTCGCCATTGCCGCCGCGGTCGCCGCCGACGAGCGCCGCAAGGGCTGCCAGGGCGCCGGCATCCTCGACTTCGACCTCGAGCTGGAGCCGGGTGCGCTTCGACAGCGCCTCGAACAATTGCAGCGAGCGGACCGTCACGCGCGGCGCCTCTTCCCCGGGGCGCCGGTCGAGCTCGACGTGGAGCAGCGCGCAGGCGCCGGACTTCGCGGCATTCTCGACCTCGTTCGAGGCCATGTCGTCGAACACCGTCGCGACGAACTGGCCGGAGGAATCCGACATCGTCGCCATCATGTAGCGGCGCCCCTTCGCCGAAGTCCGCCACCGTGCGTCCTCGACCAGCCCGGCCATCACCGCATTGGTGCGGCCGCCGTCGGCTGAGGCCGGCAAGGCGGCGAGGGCGGCGTAGGTGCGGGCGCCATGGGCATCGGCGAGGTGGCGGTAGCGGTCGACCGGGTGGGCAGAGAAATAGAAGCCGAACGCCTCTTTCTCGGCCGCCATGCGCTGCGCCAGCGTCCAGGTCGCCGCGACCGGGACACGGATCGGCACCACATTCGAATCGCCGCCGAACAGCCCCCCCTGCCCGCTCTCTCGTGCGTCGGCGGCGCTGGCGGCATGGGCGAGGATCGTCTCGGCGGCGGCGAAGACCGAGGAGCGGTTGGGGTTCAGCGCGTCGAAGGCGCCGCCGCCGGCAAGGCTCTCGATCTGCCGCCGGTTGAGGAGCCGCGGATCGACGCGCTCGGAGAAGTCCTCGAGCGACTTGAAGCGACCCTTCCCGCGCCGCTCCTCGACCAGCTGCTCCATCGCCTTCTCGCCGACGTTCTTGAGCGCGCCCAGGGCGTAGCGGACGGCGAGGCCCGCCTCCCCTCCATCCTCCACCGCGAATTCGGCCTCGCTCTCATTCACCGACGGCGGCAGGCACGGCACTTCGAGCCGCCGCATGTCGTCGACAAAGATGGCGAGCTTGTCGGTCTGGTGCATGTCGAAGCACATCGAAGCGGCGAAGAATTCGACCGGATGGTGCGCCTTCAGCCACGCCGTCTGGTAGGCGACCAGGGCGTAGGCGGCGGCGTGGCTCTTGTTGAAGCCGTAGCCGGCGAACTTGTCGATCAAGTCGAACAGCTCGTTCGCCTTCGGCTTCGGGATGGCGTTGACCCGCTCGCACCCCGCGACGAAGCCGGCGCGCTGCGCATCCATCTCCGCCTTGATCTTCTTGCCCATGGCGCGGCGGAGCAGATCGGCCTCGCCGAGGCTGTAGCCGGCGAGCACCTTCGCCGCCTCCATCACCTGCTCCTGGTATACGAAGATGCCGTACGTCTCCCTGAGCACGTTCTCGAGCATCGGGTGCGGGTAGGAAATGTCCTCGCGGCCGTTCTTGCGCGCGCCGAACGTCGGGATGTTGTCCATCGGCCCGGGCCGGTAGAGCGAGACGAGGGCGATGATGTCTTCGAAGCAGGTCGGCTTCACCGCCGCAAGGGTGCGCCGCATGCCTTCGGATTCGAGCTGGAAGACGCCGACCGTGTCGCCGCGCTTGAGCAATTCGTAGACGGCGGGATCGTCCCACGCGACGCGGTCGAGATCGACGGCAATGCCGCGCTTCGCCAGCATCTGCACGGCCTTCTGGAGGACGGAGAGCGTCTTCAAGCCCAGGAAGTCGAACTTCACCAGCCCCGCCGCCTCGACATATTTCATGTCGAACTGGGTGACCGGCATGTCGGAGCGCGGATCGCGGTAGAGCGGCACCAATTTGTCGAGCGGCCGGTCGCCGATCACCACGCCGGCGGCGTGTGTCGAACTGTGCCGCGGCAGTCCTTCGAGCTTCATGGCGAGATCGAACAGCCGGCGGACCTGCGCGTCGTTCTTATATTCCTCGGCAAGCTCGCTGATGCCGTTCAGCGCCCGCTGCAGGTCCCATGGCTCGGTTGGGTGGTTGGGGACGAGCTTTGCCAGCCGGTCGACCTGGCCGTAGGGCATCTGGAGGACACGGCCCGTGTCCTTGAGCACGGCCCGGGCCTTCAGCTTTCCGAAGGTGATGATCTGCGCGACCTTGTCGGCGCCGTAGCGCTGCTGGACGTAGCGGATCACCTCGCCGCGACGGGTTTCGCAGAAGTCGATGTCGAAGTCCGGCATCGACACGCGCTCGGGGTTGAGGAAGCGCTCGAAGAGGAGGCCCAGCCGCATCGGATCGAGATCGGTGATCGTGAGCGCCCAGGCGACCACCGAGCCGGCGCCCGACCCGCGGCCCGGGCCGACCGGGATGTCGTTCTCCTTGGCCCATTTGATGAAGTCGGCGACGATCAGGAAATAGGCCGGGAAACCCATGCCGACGATGATCTCGACCTCATAATCGAGCCGGTCGAAATAGGCCTTGCGATCATCGCCCGAGAGGCTGTCATACTTCGCCAGCCGCGCCTCCAGCCCCGCCCGCGCATCGATGCGGAGCTGCTCCGCCTCGCCTTCGAGATCGCCGGCGATGCTGGGCAGGATCGGCTTGCGCTTGGGCGCGCCGAAGGCGCAGCGGCGGGCGACGACGGACGTGTTGTCGATCGCTTCGGGAAGATCCGCGAACAGACGCCGCATCTCCTCCGCGGGTTTGATCCAGGCTTCGGGCGAGGAGCGCTGGCGGTCGTCGCGGTCGATCTGGCTCGACTGGGCAATGCACAGCATGGCGTCGTGCGCCGGGTGGAAATGCGCGTCGCCATATTGCGCCGGGTTGGTGGCGACCAGCGGGAGATCGTGGGCATAGGCGAGATCGATCAGCCCCGCTTCCGCCCGCTCCTCGACCTCGTTCCCGCGGCGGCTGAGCTCGATGTAGAGGCGGCTGGGAAAGAGCTGCTTGAGCAGGTCGAGCACTTCGTCGACCACGTCCCCCTGCTCTTCTGCAATTCCTTTGGCGAGAGCGCCCTCAGCGCCCGCGGTCAGCGCAATCAGTCCGTCGGTGCGGCCCCCCAGCGCCTTGAACGTGACGTGCGGCGGCTCTTCGACCGGCCGGCCCAGATGGGCCTCGGACACCAAAGCGCAGAGATTGTCATAGCCTTTGTCGTTCTGCGCATAGAGGCCGAGCCAATCGAGCGCCGGCTGGCCGCCCCGAGCGCCGGGCCGCGCCACCGCCAGCATCGTTCCCACGATCGGCTGAACCCCTTCCGCCTTGCACGCGTCGGTGAACGCCATCGCCGCGTAGAGGCCGTTGCGGTCGGTGAGCGCCGCGGCGGGGAAATCCAGCCGCTTCGCCTGCTTGGCGATCGCCTTGGGCTCGATCGCGCCGTCGAGCATCGAATAGCAGGAGAAGATGCGAAGCGGGACGTAGGGCGCGGCCATCCGTCCGTTATGGGAGCTTGCGGACCGCGGCGGAAGCGGCTCGCAGGCAGTTTTCCACACCTATTCGCCGGTCATCCGCCGGATCTCGCCGATGCGCTGGCGGTAGGCGCGGTCAACGCAGCCTTCGTCGCCCCCGCATTGCTCGCGGCGCCGGAGGAAGGCGTCGCGGCTGGCGCGGATGCGAGCCTTGGTGCCCGGATCCGCGGCGGCGATGGCGCCGTAATACGTGGAGGACATGGCGCGGTCGCTCGCCGCCAGAGCCGGCGAGCTGCACACCAGGCGCTCCGTCCGGGTGTGGGCGTAGCGGCAGTTGAAGGCGGGGCGCGCCGCGACGCGGCTAGTGTCCACAGGCGGCGACGGGGCCGGCCGCTCCTGCCGAACCGGGGGCGGAGCAGGCCTGGCCGGCGGCGGTGCCGCAGTCGCCTTGGGCGCCGGAGGCGGCGCGGCCGATGCGACCTGCGTGGAAGCGGCAGGCGCGGCCTGGGCCACCGGCGCCGGGCGGGGCGCCGCCGCGACCGCACCGGGCGCGAGGCCGAAGGCGGCGAGGCGGTAGATGATCGGCTCGGCGCCATCCATCTGGTAGACGAGGCCGCTCCCGTCCGCCGCCGCCTGGGCGGAATATTCGATGTCCGCCTCGACCCGGCGCTTTCCGTCGAACGCATTCTCCGCACCCGGCGGCAGCTCCAGGATGAAGTGGCCGGTGCAGACGGTGACGTTGAGCTTGTCGTCACGGCTTTTGACGAGCGGCCTCTCCATGCGGACCACGGACCCCGCCGCGATCGGATCGAGGTTGCTGGGATCGCCGTTGCGTATCCGCGCCGCCTCGTCGAACACGACCTCCTTCAGCCGGTCGTAGGTCGCCTCCGACGCGCAGGTCTTGCGGATCCGGTCCGCCTGCTCGGCCGCGAGCTCCTTCGGGCTCTTCTGCCCCGGCGCTTCCTTCGGCCGGGTCCAGTCGCAGCCGCCGAGCGCGAAGCCAAGCGCCAGAATGGCCGCCGCCGTCGGAAAGATACGCATCGCCAGCCCGCCTGTTGGTTCGTGAATGCCCCTGAACGCACGAGGCGGCGGTTCTATTCAGGCGCCTTTGCGGTCAGTCGGCCAGCGTCCTCCTTGCCCGCCTGATCTGCTCGCGCACCCGCTCGGGCGCGGTGCCGCCGTAGCTGGTGCGGCTGCGCACCGAGGCGTCGACGGTGAGCACGGAGAAGACGCGCGCGTCGATGCGTGCGTCGACCTCCCGAAGTGCCTCCAGCGGCAGTTCGGCGAGGGTGCAGCCGCGCTCCTCGGCGGCGGCGACGGCGCGGCCGGTGATGTGATGGGCTTCGCGAAACGGCACATCCGCCTCGCGGACCAGCCAGTCGGCAAGATCGGTGGCGGTCGAGAAACCAGCCTCGGCGGCGGCGCGCATGCGGGCGGTGTCGAACTCAGTCGCTTCGATCATGCCGGCGAGCGCCTGGAGCGACAGCATCAGGAGGTCGTGCGCCTCAAACACCGGCGGCTTGTCGTCCTGCATGTCCTTCGAATAAGCGAGCGGCAGGCCCTTCATCGTCATGACCAGCGACACCATCGCCCCCGCGATGCGACCCGAATGGCCGCGGACCAGTTCGGCCGCGTCGGGATTGCGCTTCTGCGGCATGATCGACGAGCCGGTCGAAAAGGCGTCGGGCAGCCGCACGAAGCCGAAGGGCTGGCTCGCCCAGATGATCAGCTCCTCGGCCAGCCGCGACAGATGAAGGCTGCACTGGGTTGCCGCCATCAGATAATCGAGCGCGAAGTCGCGGTCGGAGACGCTGTCGAGGGAATTCGCCGTCGGCCGGTCGAAGCCGAGCGCGGCGGCGGTCGCCTCGCGGTCGATCGGAAAGCCCGTGCCGGCCAGCGCGGCGGCGCCCAGCGGGCTCTCATTCAAGCGCGCACGGCCGTCGGCGAAGCGCGAGCGGTCGCGCCGCAGCATCTCGTAATAGGCTATGAGATGGTGGCCGAGCGTCACCGGCTGCGCCGCCTGGAGATGGGTGAAGCCCGGCATCACCGCCTCGGCATGCTCCTCGGCGCGGGCGACCAGCACGTGCTGGAAGGCGGCGAGCGCGGCATCGGCCTCGTCGACAGCGTCGCGCACCCAAAGCTTGAAGTCGGTCGCGACCTGGTCATTGCGGGAGCGGGCGGTGTGGAGGCGGCCGGCGGCGGGGCCGATCAGCTCGGCGAGCCGCGCCTCGACATGCATGTGGATGTCCTCGAGCGCCGGGTCCTCCTTGACGCCCTTCAGGCCATATTCGTCCTCGATCCGCTCCAGCCCCTCGGCGATCGCGCTTTCGTCTTCCTGCGAGACGATGCCCTGCGTCTCCAGCATCGCGACATGGGCGAGGCTGGCGGCGATGTCCTGCCGCCACAGCCTCTTGTCGAAGCCGATCGAGGCGTTGATCTCGCGCATCAGCGCCGACGGGCCGCCCGCAAAGCGGCCGCCCCACATCAGGTTCGAGCTGTCGTCGGCCATGGCGATGGTGCGTCTCCCGCGATGCGATCGGCGATAGGCAAATGCCGCCGCCACCTCAAGCGCGCCGGCCGGAACGCGAGGAAGGGCGCCGCGGCAGACCGCGACGCCCTTCCAGCCTTACGAGTGCGAAGCTTAGCGCGTCGCGATGTTGAGCGTGAAGACGAACGCGCGGGGCGCGCCGATCTGCACGAACGGCACCGTGGTGTTGGTGAGCTGCCCGCCGAAATTGCCGACGTAGAGCTTGTCGAACACGTTGGTGACGTTGAACTGCGCGTAGGTCCCCTCGTTGAAGCCGGCGAACTTGAGCGGCAGCCGCGCGCCGAGGTCGACGAGCGTGTAGGCTGGCACCGTCGCGCCGTAGACCTGGCGGTTGGCGATGATCAGCGGCAGGTTCACGTCGTTCACATAGCGCGGACCGGTGCGCTTCGCCTGGGCACGCAGCTCGAGCGGCCCGAGGTTCGCCTGAACCGCACCGCCGAACGTCCACTTCGGCGCGCCGGATTCGCGGCGGCCGGCGGTGAGGGCGCAGGCGGTCGTGCTCGGATTGGCCGCCGAGCAATCGACTGCCGCCACGGTGCCGGAAAGCTGCACGTTGCCCTGGATCTTCGACCACAGATACGAGCCGTAGACGTAGAATTGCAGCTGCGGGATGACCTGGTACGACACGCTGGCGTCGATGCCGTGCTTGTTCACCTGTCCGAGGTTGCGGAACACCGTCAGCTGAAGCTCCGGATCGAAGGCCGAGGCGAGGCGGTTCTGGAAGATCGTGTACCAGAAGGACGCCTGCGCGATCAGCTTGCTCGACCGGTAACGCGCGCCGATGTCGAAATTGTCCGTCGTCTCCGGCTTCGGCTTCGCATTGGGGTTGTCCACCGCGAAGAAGAAGTTGTTGTAGAGGTTGTCGGTGCTCGGCACCTGCAGGCCCCGCGAATAGTTCGCGAAGATCGAGGCGTTGCCGCCGACGTCGAACAGCATGCCGATGTTCGGCAGGACGGCATTGTACGTCAGGCGGCGGTGCTGCGGGCCCTGGACGGCCTGCGCCACCCCACCGACCGTGACGGTCGGCTGGAACTGCTGGTAAGCGGCAAGGCCGGCCGAGTTCGTGCCGAAGCACTCGACGAAGCCGCTGGCGCTCGAGGTCAGGCAGTTGTTCTGGAGATCGCGCACGAAGTGCGGCGCGCGAACGCCGATGTTGACGGTCAGGCGGCGGTCGAAGAACTCGCCGCGATATTCCGCGCCGACCTGCTCGAGGAGTGCGATCGACCGGCGGTCGCGCTTCTGCAGGATGTCGCCATTGCCGGCGACGACCGGATCGTTGACCGGGAAAGCCTGGAACGGCTCGCCGTTGATCTCGAGGAGGCCGGTCTCACCCGTCTGGCGATGGAGGCCGCGGTCGTACGAGGCGATGACGCGCACCGTCTGCGTGTCCGTAAAGTCGTAACGGAGCGAGGCGTTGACGCCCCAGCGGTTTGTGCGAGTCTGGCTCGGCGCGAACACGCGGACGGTGTCGAGCAGATCGCCGTCGCCGTTCAGATCGCGGCCGAAATAGGGCGTGCCGCCGAGATAGCCGATCTGACAGCTCCGTCCGGCCGTGGTGGGGCTCTGGACGCACTGGTTCGGAGTCGCCGTGTTCAGCGCCGCTGTCGGGGTCGCACCGGCCGGATTGACGTCGCGGAAGCCCTCCTGGCCGACGACCGTGCCGCCGCCGTTCGCCTTCACCCACTGGAAGCTAGGATCGACGGTGAGGACGAGATGATCCGCCAGCGTGAAGCGCGACTGCATGCGCACGTTGCCGGTGTCGGAGGGGTTCAGACGCTCCTCGAAGGCGCTGCCGCAGGCGTTGGCGGCGTCGGCGACGCCGGGGCGGGCGACCGTGTTGATCTGGCAGCGGGCGACCGTATAGTTGCGCTCCGCTGCGGTCAGCGGAAAGCGGTTGGTCGTATCGGAACCGACCACGCGCGGCGCCGTATTGGTCGGCGACTGGTCGAGGTCGGTGCGGAGCGGCAGCGAACCGAAGAAATTGTTGCGGTTCTGGTTGTAGTGCACGCCGACCATGATGAAGTCGCCGTTGGAGCGCAGCGGCTGGTAGACCACCGCATTATACTGCTGCTTGTAGATCTTGCCGCGGTGACCGTAGACGTTGTCGTTGGTCGCCATGCTGGCCGAGCCCCACGCGCGGGTGCCGAACGGACCGAAGGCGCCGGTGTCGACCACGCCGAACGTGCGGAAGTAATTGCCGCCGTCGAACCAGCCGTAGGAGCCTTCGAGGCGGGCGGTAAATGTTTCATAGGGGCGCCGCGAACGGTAGTTCACGGTGCTGCCCGTGGCCGCCGCCGTCGGGCTGTCGACGTCGGTCGAGCCGAGGCTGACGTTGACCTGCTCGATCAGCTCCGAGTCGAGCATCTGGTTCGAGAAGATGGCGTAGTTGCCGGTGTCGTTCAGTGGCATGCCGTCGAACGTCTCGGCAATGCGGCTCTGGTCGAAGCCGCGGATGATGAGGGTGCCGCCGGCCGAGCCGAACGGATCGTTGTTGGTGAAGCTGACGCCCGGCAGCTGGTTGATCACTTCGTTGATCGACTGGCCGGGGACCTGGCGCTGGATGAAGTCGGAGTTCAGGACCTCGCGGGTCTTGGTGGTCGCCGGAACCTCGACGCCGCCGACCGACTTGGCGCGCGTGCCGGTGACGACGATGGCGTCCTTCTCCATGTCGCTCGTACCGGTCGACTGCGCAAAGGCGGCAGCCGGCATGACAAGCGCGGTCGTCGCGCACAGCAGTGTAAACTTTTTCATGTTCCCTCAACCCCTTGCGATGGCGTCGCGGGACGCCGTGCACCAGCCGTGTTGCAAAAATGTGTCGTCCCGAAGGGCGTCCGCGCCTGCGCGATCCGGCCTCCCGATGCTGCTGTTCTGGAAGCGTTTCCCCCGCAAGAATCGCCTCGAAACCCCGATAGCCGAGCCACGCGTCTGCACCAAGTGCGGCTGAGGAGCGAGCCGCCGAAGGGAAGATGAACCTGCGGTTTCCGCCTACGATGTTGCCGATCCGCCACGGTCTTTCGGCGCCGCCGCTCTTGGCTTAAGGGGCTGGGATGAAAACGACAGACACGACACGCCGGCACCGGGCCGGCGCCGCGGCCACGGAGGCCGCACGATGACCGCCTCCTCCACCAAAGGGCAGCACGACATCCCCGCCCTCATCGAGTCGCTCGCGGTCATCGCCGACGAATCGACTGCGGCGCTCCGCTCAGCCCTCGCCCGCTATCTCGCCCAGGGCGAGCGGCCGGATCCGCAGGCCCGGGCCAAGGGCCTCTTCGCCTATCCGGAGCTTCGAGTCGATTATCGCAACCTCTCGCCGACGGCCTTCCCAAGCCGCGCCTATGGGCGCCTCAACCGTCCCGGCCGCTATGCGACCAGCATCGCCAAGCCGCGGCTGTTCCGCAAATATCTGACGGAGCAGCTCGAGCTCCTGACCTCCGATTACGACGTCGAGCTGTCGGTCGGCCGCTCGGCGAGCGAGATCCCGTACCCCTACGTGCTCGACGGGACCGACGATCTACGCCTCGACGGCGCGCTGGCCGCCGATCTCGGCCGCTGGTTCCCGACGACGGAGCTCGCCCATATCGGCGACGAGATCGCCGACGGCACCTGGGACCATGCGCTGCGCCCGAGCCGCCCCTTGTCGCTGTTCGACGGTCCGCGCGTCGATTTCAGCCTCGCGCGCCTCAGGCATTATACCGGCACACCGTCCGAACACACCCAGCGCTACCTGCTGTTCACCAACTATGTCCGCTACGTCGACGAGTTCGTGCGCTGGTCGGTCGAGGAACTGCAGCGCGAGGGCAGCCCGTACGAAGCCCTCTCGGCCGCCGGCGGCGTCTACGTCACCGCCGACACGCCCGACGCCGTCGCGCAGGTCACCGAAGGCGGCTGGCGCCGGCACCAGATGCCAGCCTACCACCTCATCGCCCCCAATGGCGGCGGCATCACTTTGGTGAACATCGGCGTCGGGCCGTCGAACGCCAAGACGGTGTGCGACCACCTCGCGGTGATGCGCCCGGAGGCGTGGCTGATGATCGGCCATTGCGGCGGCCTTCGCCCCAGCCAGACGATCGGCGACTACGTCCTCGCCCACGCCTATCTGCGCGACGACCATGTCCTGGACGACGTGCTTCCGACGGAAATCCCCCTCCCCGCCATCGCCGAGGTCCAGCAGGCCTTGTACGACGCCGCGGCGCAGGTCACCGGCGAGGAGCCGCAGTCGCTGAAACGGCGGCTTCGCACCGGCACCGTCGTCACCACCGACGACCGCAACTGGGAGCTGCGCTACAGCCAGTCCGCGGTGCGCTTCAACCAGTCCCGCGCCGTCGCCATCGACATGGAATCGGCGACCGTCGCCGCCCAGGGCTACCGCTTCCGCGTCCCCTACGGCACCCTGCTCTGCGTCTCCGACAAGCCGCTCCATGGCGAGATCAAGCTGCCCGGCCAGGCCAACGCCTTTTACGAGCGCGCGATCAGCCAGCACCTGCGCATCGGCATCGAGGCCCTGCGGCTCCTCAAGGAAGACGGCGCCAACCTCCACTCCCGGAAACTGAGAAGTTTCGACGAGCCCCCGTTCCGGTAAGGAGGAGGAGGAGGAGGCGCTCTTTCTGCCTCCCCATCGCCAGATGGGGAGGGGGACCACCGAAGGTGGTGGAGGGGTGACTGGCGCAGGATTCAGCGGTTCACGCGAGAACCTCCAACGTTGGTGCAGCTACCCCTCCACCAGCTACGCTGGTCCCCCTCCCCATCCTTGCGGATGGGTAGGCATGAGTTAGCCGTGCCGCCTGGTGCGGGCCGGGGCTCCCACCGCGTCGGGCGCCGCGAACACCCAATCCAGATAGGCCGCGAGCCGCACGCCACCCTGCTGCAGCCGGCGGCGGACAATCGGCTGCATGCGGTAGGAATAATCCCAGCCGAGCTTCGGGTCCTTGGGGTAGATGGTGTCGCGGATGGTGGCGCTCTCGCGCACCCAATCGACCGGGTTCGCGTCCCACCAGGCGACGACGTCCGCGGGCGTCGTCCGCCGATCGAGCCGCGCGGCATATTCGCTGAACGACAGCTGCTCCTCGTCGACCAGCCCCGAATCCCACACCGAATGGAGGTTGGTCTGCCGTCCGTCGAAGGTGACCTTGACGTCGTTGCCGCCCTTGTCGGTGCCGCTGCCGGCGTGGAGCGGCTGATGAAGGTCGCCAACCAGGTGAACGACGAAGCGCAGCGCCATCTGGCGGTCCTTCAGCGACGCCGAGGGATCGCGCAGCACGGCGGTGAAATGGCGCAGCGCCGTGATCGCGTCCCCTTCCGGCGGCGCTATGTCATATTCGTGGCCGGCGAGGGTGACGTAATGCCAGGGCGAGGCGGTCTTCTGCCAGAACGGGTCGGGGTCCGACCGCATCTCGTCCGGCCAGGTCGCGGCCTCGTCGAGGCTTTCGGTGCCGAGTATGGCGCGGATATGGGCGCGGGCGAGGCCGCTCAGATTCTGGTCGGCGATCGCGGCAATGACGCGGTGGCCGGTGCGCCCCCAGGCGAGGGCCGGCGCTTCGGCGACGGCGAAACTCGCGACGGCCGCCGCGGCGGCGAGGACGATGCGGAGGCGGCGGGACATGGGGCAAGCTCCTCGATTACCGAAACATATTTGGCCACTTTGGCGGCTTTCCGAACACGCGCTCGGCCCCGAATCGCGGCCCGGACGGCGCGCACCCTAGCGGCAACGAAGCGCTGCGCCAGTTACGCTTTGGCCGCGGCCCCGCTATGGCGGTGGGCATGAGCGACACCCTCCCCCTCGTCCAGCGCGCCCGCGAGGCCGCGCTGAAGGCCTACGCCCCCTATTCCCGCTTCTCGGTCGGCTGCGCGATCGAATCCGTCGACGGCGGGATCGTCACCGGCGCCAACATGGAAAACGCCTGCTACCGCCTCGGCGTCTGCGGCGAGATCGCCGCGCTGACCGCGGCGCAGGCGGCGTTCGGCCTCAACAAGGTTGCGCGGATCGCGGTCGCTGGCGGCCACGTGGCGGACGGCGCGCTGGCCGGCGCAGCGGTGGTGACATCGTGCGGCGGCTGCCGGCAATCGATCCTCGAGGCGGCGCAGCTGGCGGGCATCGACGTCGAGGTGATCTCCTCGAACGGCGACGGCACGGAAACGCGGGTGGACCGGATTTCAGCCCTGATTCCCCACGGCTTCGGCCCGGCCAACCTGAAGGACGCGGGCTGAATTATGCCTCCCCATCGCATCGCGATGGGGAGGGGGACCAGCGAAGCTGGTGGAGGGGTATTCTCATCCGCGTCGCCACCAGAGCGACAACTTGGAGCCCTTCGCAATACCCCTCCACCACCCTGCGGGTGGTCCCCCTCCCCATGCTCCGCATGGGGAGGCAAGCTAGACCAGCTTGATCTCCCTGAGCCGCTCCAGGAGATAATCGTGCGCCGTGATCGGCTCCGGATAGAGATTGGGCCGCTCGGGCGTGATGCAGTCGGGCAGCGTCTCGATCAGGAAATCGGGGCGGAAGTGGAGGAAGAACGGCATCGAATAGCGCGACATGCCGCGCCGCTCGGGCGGCGGGTTCACCACCCGGTGGGTGGTTGACCGGAGCACATTGTTGGTGAGGCGCTGGAGCATGTCGCCGATATTGACGGCGAGCTCGCCCGGCTTCGGGCTGACCGGCAGCCAATTGCCCTCCCGGTCGAGAAGCTGCAGCCCCGCTTCCTCGGCGCCGAGCAGCAAGGTGATGGTGTTGATGTCCTCATGCGCCCCGGCGCGGACGTTCGGCCCGTCGCCCGGCGTCGGCGGGTAGTGGAGGAGGCGGAGGACCGAATTGCCGTCCTGCACCGTGTCGACGAAATGTTCGGGCGCGAGGCCGAGGTGGCGTGCGATCGCCTCGAGGATCCTGAGTCCGGCCGTGTCGAAGGCGGCGAACAGCTCGAGGAAGGTGTCGTGGAAGGACTGGACCTCGTCCGGCCAGACGTTCGCCGCCATCACTTCGGCATAGCGATGCCCCTCCGGTAGCTCCCGCCCGACGTGCCAGAATTCCTTCAAATCGTAGGCGGTCGCGCCCTTGGCGGTCTCGATGCCGAACGGCGTGTAGCCGCGCGCGCCGCCGCCGCCTTCGATCTTGTAGCGGCGCTTCACCTCTTCCGGCAGCGCAAAGAAGGCCTTCGCCTTATCCTCGGCGCGAGCGATGAGATCCGGCGGGATGCCGTGATCGGAGATGATCGCGAAGCCGTAGCGCTCGAACGATTCGCCGAGCTCCTGCGCGAACCCTTCAGGATCGGCGGCGGAGGCGGCGAGGGAGACGGAAGCAACGGAGCGGGTGGTGGGCATGTCCATGGCGGCGAACCTAAACCTCTGCTGGCGCGAAGCCAATTGGGGGAAATTTCTCAGGCGGCGACGAGGGTCTCGCCCTTCTCCGACCAATAAGCGCGGACATGGTCCCAGGCTTCCTCCGCGCTCTCGACGAACTTGAAAAGGTCGAGATCGTCGATGTTGATCACGCCCTCCTCGGCCAGCGCCTCCCAGTCGACGACCCGCTCCCAGAATTCGCGGCCGAACAGGACGATCGGCATCGGCTTGACCTTGCCGGTCTGGATGAGGGTCAGAAGCTCGAACATCTCGTCGAAGGTCCCGAACCCGCCCGGGAACACCGCGACGGCGCGGGCGCGGAGCAGGAAGTGCATCTTCCGGAGCGCGAAATAGTGGAACTGGAAGCTCAGCGACGGCGTCACGTAGGGGTTCGGCATCTGCTCGTGCTGGAGCACGATGTTCAGACCCACCGATTCCTGGCCCTCGTCGGCGGCGCCGCGGTTGGCGGCTTCCATGATCGACGGGCCGCCGCCCGAGCAGACCACGAACTGGCGCTTGCCGTCGTCCTTGGGCGCGACGCGGCTGACCATGCGGGCGAGGCGCCGCGCCTCCTCATAATATTTCGCCTTTTCCTTCAGCCGCCCTGCGACGACGCGCTGGTAATCGGTCGAAGCGTTCTCGATCAGGGCATCGGCCTTGTCCGGCTCGGGAATGCGGGCCGAGCCGTAGAAGACGAAGGTCGATTCGATGTTCGCCTCGTCCAGCATCAGCTCCGGCTTCAAGAGCTCGAGCTGGAAGCGCACCGGCCGCAGATCCTCGCGCAGCAGGAAGTCCATGTCCTGGAAGGCGAGGCGGTAGGCGGGGTGCTGCGTCTGCGGCGCCTCGGTCGGATGGTTGGCGACCGCCGCATCCTCGCGGGCGGGATGGAAGACGCGCTTCGGGGTGACGATGTCGTTCATGGGCTGCTTCTACTGCAAAAGGGGTGCGGGCCGCCAATCGCTGCGGCCGCGAGTCGAAAGCGCGGCGGCTTAGGGCCTCAGCCGGGGAGGAGCAATCCCGCCAGCGCCGCGCTCATCAGGTTGGCGAGCGAGCCGGCGATCAGCGCCTTGATACCGAGCTTGGCGATCATCGGCCGCTGGTTGGGCGCAAGCCCGCCGGTCACCGCCATCTGGATGGCGATCGAGCTGAAATTGGCGAAACCGCACAACGCAAAGGTGACGATGGCGCGGCTGCGGGCGCTCAACGCTTCGGGGCCCATCTTGCCGAGATCGATGAAGGCGACGAACTCGTTCAGCACCACCTTGGTGCCGAACAGGCCGCCGGCGTGACCCGCCTCGTTCCAGGGGATGCCGATCAGGAACATGATCGGCTTGAAGATCGTCCCGACGATCGCCTGGAAGCTCAATTCCGGATGGCCGAACCAGCCGCCGATGCCGCCGAGCAGCCCGTTGGCCAATGCAACGAGCGCGACGAAGGCGAGCACCATGGCGCCGACCGCGACTGCCAGGCGGACGCCGGTCTGGGCGCCCTGCGCGGCGGCCATGATGATGTTGGCCGGCCGCTCGCCCTCTTCGAACGTCTCGGAGACGTCGACCTGTTGACTGGGCGCGGCGATGGCGCCTTCCAGGGGCAACTCGTCCGCGGCGGGCGGCTCGTCGGGCTGCATGATCTTGGCCATGAGGATGCCGCCGGGCGCCGACATGAAGGCGGCGGCGAGCAGGCTCGGGAGCGCCGCTTCGCCAAGCAGCTGCGCGTAGGCGAGGAGGATGGTGCCGGCGACGCCGGCCATGCCGACGGTCATCACCGTGAACAGCTGCGAGGGGGTCAGCGCGGCGAGATAAGGGCGCACCACCAGGGGCGATTCGCTCTGGCCGACGAAGATGTTGGCGGCGGCGGAGAGCGATTCGACGCGGCCGATGCCGGTGATCCAGCCGATCGCCCCGCCGACCCAGCGCACGATCCGCTGCATGATGCCGAGATAATAGAGGATCGCGACGATCGAGGCGAAGAAGATGATCACCGGCAAGGCGCCGAGCGCGAACGTGTGCGCCAGCGGGTTGGTCGCCGACGGGCCGAACAGGAATTCGGTCCCCTGGTTGGCATAGCCCAAGAGGTTGGCGACGCCGAGCGACAGCCACTTGATACCCGCCACGCCCCACTCCGTCCGCAGCACGAAGGCGGCGAGCGCGACCTGCAGCGCAAAGGCGGCGGCGACGACCCGTAGCCGGATCGCGCCGCGGTTCGACGAAAGCAGAAAGGCGAGAAGAAGGATCGCGCCGATTCCGGCGATCCCGATCAGATGGTTCATTCCCGTCCCCCTACCAGACCATGCTGGCTTCACGGCGCCCCGCTGCCTCCGCCAGCCGATCGAGCGCATCCCCGATCCTGTCGGCGACGATCAGCTGATCGCGCCGTGCCCGGGACATGAACCCGCTCCGCGTCGTGTGGTCAAGGAAGTCGACGAGGCCGTCCCAGAAATTCGAGACGTTGAGCAATGCGAACGGCTTGGCGTGGTAGCCCAGCGCGTTCCAGGTCCAGGCCTCGAACAATTCGTCGAACGTGCCGATGCCCCCGGGGAGCGCGACGAAGGCGTCGCACAACTCCGTCATCTTCGCCTTGCGCTCGTGCATGTTGGAAACGGTGTGAAGCTCGGTGAGGCCGGTATGCGCCACTTCGGCGTCGACCAGGGCCTGCGGAATGACACCATAGGCCTTGCCGCCAGCGCCGAGCACGGCGTCGGCCACCACGCCCATGAGCCCGCGATGGCCCCCGCCGTAAACGAGGGCGATACCACGCCGCGCCATCTCCTCGCCGAACTCGCGCGCAAGGGCCGCGAAGGCCGGATCGGTGCCCATCGAGGAGCCGCAATAGACAGCGAGATTCTTCATGCCACCAGCGCCTTCAGATCCGCTTCGGGCCGGGCGCCGAAATGCGCGATGATTTCCGCCGCGCAGAGCGAGCCGATGCGCAGGCTGTCCTCGAGCGGCCGCCCCTCCGCCTGGCCGCAGAGGAAGCCCGCCGCAAACAGGTCGCCCGCGCCGGTGGTGTCGACGACCTTGTCGACCCGTTGCGCCGGCACGCTCACCCGCCTCCCGCGCTCGACGGCGACGGCGCCTTTTTCGCTGCAGGTGACGACGACCAAGGGCACCTTTTCGGCGAAGGCCGCCAGCGCCGCGTCGAAATCGCCCTCCCCGCTCAGCGCCTTGATCTCCGCTTCGTTGGCGAAAAGGAGGTCGAGCCCGTCCCCCCGGATCAGGTCGAGGAAGCTGTCGCGCCGCTTGTCGATGCAGGCGATGTCCGAGAGGGTGAGCGCGACCTTGCGCCCCGCCGCCTTCGCGACCTCGATCGCCCGCAGCATCGCCGCGCGCGGCCGGTCAGGGACCCAGAGATACGCCTCGAGATAGAGGATCGCGGCGTCGGCGATCTGCGCCTCGTCGAGCGCCTCGACGGTGAGGCAGTGGGAAGCGCCGGCGAAGGTGTTCATCGTCCGCTGTCCGTCCGGCGTCACGAGGATGAGACAGCGTCCGGTGGGATCCTCCACGTCGATGGGCCGGGTCTCATACTCGACCCCCAAGGCGCGGATATCGTGCGCGAAGATCTCGCCCAGCTGGTCCGTGGCAACCTGCCCGACGAAGCCGGCCCGGCCGCCCATCGCGGCGATTCCCGCCGTCGTATTCGCCGCCGAGCCGCCGCTGGTCTCGCGCGCCTGGCCCATGTGGGAATAGAGCCGTGTCGCCTCCTCGGCGTCGATCAGCCGCATCGAGCCCTTCATCAGCCCTTCGGCGGTGAGGAAGTCGTCTTCGGTCGAGGAGATCACGTCCACGATGGCATCGCCGATCGCGAGGACGTTGAGGCGGGGCTGGGTCACTGGCGGACTGATGGGGAAAAAGCGCCGCGACGGAAAGCCCTTTTTGAGCGGCGCCAAACCCGTTACGCCCGCACCCCATGGAAACCACCACCCCCCGCGCCGTCCCCCTTTCGCTCTTCGCCTTCTCGATCTTCTACGGCGGCATGGTCTGCATCGCCGGGGTGCTCGGCAACAAGCAGGTCGCGCTCGGCCCCCTTGCCGTCGAGGCCGGAATCTTCGCCTTCCTGCTGCTGGTGGTGACGTCGAGCGCGGTCGCCGAACTGTTCGGGCGGGCGACGGCGAACCGGCTGGTGCTGATCGGCTTCGTGCCCTTGATCCTGTCGATCGTGCTGGCCGAGATCGTGCTCATGCTGCCGCCGTCGCCGGGCATGCCCGCCGACCGCATCGCCGCCTTCAACACGATGATGGGATCGACCCCGCGCATCTGGGCCGCGGGCATCGTCGCCTACGGCATCTCCCAAATGCTGAACGTGCTGATCTTCTCGAAGCTCAAGAAGGAGACCGGCAGCCTCTTGTGGCTGCGCGCCGGCGTCGCCAGCATGACCTCGCAGGTGGTCGACACCTTTCTGTTCATCACCATCGCCTTTTACGGCCTCTTCCCGATCGGCGGCCTGCTGCTCGGCCAGCTGATCGCCAAGGTGGTCCTGTCGGCCGTGCTGGTCTCGCCGCTCATCTACGTCTTCGTCGCGATCGGGCGGCGCCTCGACGGCGCATCCCCAGCGGCGCCCGTGCGTTGATGGCCGCGATGCGCGCTTTTCCCTTCCTCCTCACCCTCGCCGCCTGCGCGGCGCCCCAGCCCGGCCGCGACGAATTCGCCGCTGCGACCGCCGGCCGCACCGCCGGTCCCGCGCAGGACTGCGTCCCGGTCGAGAGCCAGCAGGCCCTGCGCGTCGTCGACAGCCGCACCCTCGCGATCGAGGTCGGCCGCACGACGTGGATAAACCGGCTCGAAGCCCCCTGCCCCGGACTGGAGCCGACCAGCACCCTCGTCACCGAAACCTGGGGCGGCCGCTATTGCCGCGGCGACCATGTGCGGTCGCTCTCCCCGGGCATGAGCATTCCCGGGCCGGTGTGCGTTCTCAGCAATTTCACGCCCTACCGGATGGCGCGGTGAGGATGCACAAGGGGACAGTCAATAGACTGTCCCCTGGGGAACGTTAAAGGCCCGCTTCGACTGCTATGCGGATCGCGTCGGCCGAGGTGGGCGCGTCGAGGCGGCCCAGCATCGCCGCGCGGTGCATCTTCACCGTCTTCTCGTCGATGCCGAGGCGGGCGGCGATCTGCTTGTTGCGGTAGCCGAGCGTCATTTCGCGCAGCACCTGGCCCTGGCGCGGGGTGAGCTTGCGCAGCAGCGCCCGCGCCCGCTCCCGCCGCACCCCGCCGTCCAGCTCCGCCTCGCCCGGCACCTCGATCTGGGAGCCGATGAAATAGGCCGCGCGGCCGTCGGCCCCGAAGATCGGCGCGATCATCACTGCGTTGCGGAAGGCGGAGCCGTCCTTGCGATAGTTGACGATCTCGGTGAGCGCAGGGCGCGCCGCCGCGACGGCGTCGCGAAGGATGCGGCTGCAGCCGGGATCGGTGCCGTCGCCCACCAGGAAACGGCAGTTGCGGCCGAGAACTTCGTCGATCGCGTAGCCGGTAAGAGCGGCGAAGGCTTGGTTGGCGGCAACGATCGGATTGTCGCGGAGGCGCGGGTTGGTGATCAGCATCGCCAGCGGCGTCGCGGCGATCGAGGCGAACAGGTCCCGCTCTAAAGCGTCGCCTCTTGAAGTCTGCGCATCGGCCATGTCGTTGCTCTAGCGTATCTTTTCCGCACTGGCGAGCCCCGCATCGGACCAGCCGCCGCCGAGCGCCTTGTAGAGCGCCACCGCCGCCTGCGCCTTCGCCGCCGCCGCCTGGTCCCGACGCCGCTGCGCTCCCGTCAGGGCCGCGCGGGCGCGGGTCAGCGCAAGGCGGTCGTCCTCGCCGGCCCAGGTGCGCCGCTCCGCCAATGCGAAGGCGGCGTGCTCGTTCGCCAGCGAGGCTTCCGCCTCGGCGAGGGCGTCGCGGGTGGCGAGGAAGCGGTTGATCGCCGCCTCGCTGTCGGAGAGTGCGCCGATCACGGCCTTCTCGTAGCGCGCCGCGGCGGCCTGGGCGCGGGCGTCGGCGGCGCGGATCTGCGCGCGGATCGTGCCGCCGGAGAAGATCGGCCAGGAAAAGCTCGGGCCGATCTGCAGCCGGGTCGAGCGGGTCGAGACGAGGTCCAACGGGTTCTGCGCCTGCTGGCCGAGGCCGCCCAAGAGGCTGAAGCGCGGGAACAAGTCCGCCTTCGCGACGCCGATGTCGGCACTGGCGGCGGCAAGCTCGCGCTCGGCGCGGCCGACGTCGGGACGGCGGGCGAGGAGATCGGAGCGGATGCCGACGAGAATCGTGTCCGGCGCCGGCGGCAGCGCGGCGGGAGCGAGGAGCGGCGGCACGATCTGCTCCGGCGGCGCGCCGACGAGGGTGGCGATCCGATAGGCGGCCGCCGCGGCGCGCGCCTTCGCCTCGGGAATCGCGGCGGCGCTCGCGCGGGCGGCGGCGTCCGCCTTGTCCTGGTCGAGCTGCGAAATCTCCCCGCCGCGCAGGCGCAGGCGTCCGAGGCGCGCCAGCTCGGCGTCCGCTTCGGCCGTGGCCTGCAGACCCGCCGCGTCGGCCTGGGCGCCGCGCAGATCCATATAGTTGCGCGCCACTTCCGAGATCAGGGTGAGCATCACGTCGCGCTGGGCGTAGAGGGCGCCTTCCGCCCGCGCCTCGGCGCCCTCCACCTGGCGGGTGCGGCGGCCCCAGAAGTCGAGCTCCCAGCTGGCGTCGAAGCCGATGTCGAACAGACTGAAGCTGCGCGGAAAGGCCGGGATCTTCGCGACCGGGATCTGGCCGTTCTCGCTGACCACATTCTCCGTCGCACCGCCTCGCGCACTGAGGCTGGGGAGCCGTCCGCCCGCCACGGCGTCCCGATTCGCGCGCGCCTCGGCGAGCCGCGCCCGCGCCTCGGCGAGATCGGGCCCGCCCGCCACCGCCCGCTGTACGAGAGCGGTGAGCTGCGGGTCCCCGAACCGCTCCCACCAGGCGAGGTCGACGGGGCCCGGCGTCCCCTTTTCCAGCCATTCGGGCGCGGCCGCGATCTCGGGCCGGTGGTAGTTCGGGCCGACGGTGCAGCCGGCCAGGGCGGCAGGGGCGGCGGCGGCGAGAAGCAAGGGAACGAAGCGGCGCATATCTACTCCATCCGGGCGCGGAACAGCCAGGCGGCGGCGGTGAGGGTGAGGCAGGCGATCAGCGCGAGCGGCCAGAGCTGGCCGAACACGGCGGAGGCTGGCATCGCCTTCAGGAACAAGCCCTGGACGATGACGAGGAAATAGCGGGCGGGGTCGGCGTAGGTCACGATCTGGAGCCAGCCCGGCATGTTGTCGATCGGGCTCGCATAGCCCGACAGGAGGATGAGCGGCGTCGTCGCCAGGAACGAGCCCAAAAAAGCCTGCTGCTGGGTTTGCGAGGCGGCGGAGACGAGCATGCCCACCCCGATCAGCGCCAGCATGTAGACGAGGAGCGAGAGGTAGAAGAGCAGGAGCGAACCGGTGAACGGCACCCCGAACACCACCCGCGCTGCAACCATGTAGAGGGTGCCGTTCAAGGTGCCGACGAGCAGCGGGGGCACCATCTTGCCCATCAAGATCTCGTGGACCCTGAGCGGCGAGACCATCAGCTGGTCGAACGTGCCGAGCTCGCGCTCGCGCGCCACGGTCTGCGAGGTGATGGCGAGGCCGGCGACCGAGACGATGATCGCGATCAGCGACGGCAGGGTGAACCAGATATAGTCGAGCGCCGGATTGTACCACGCCGTGACCTCCGAGCTGCCCGCCACCTTCGTCACCTGCGGCTTCAGCTCGCCGCCGAGGTCGGCGGCGATCTGCTGGACGTAGCCGGCGAGAATCTGCGCGGCGTTCGAGCGACGGCCGTCGAGGACCAAGCCGACACCGGCCGGGCGGCCGGCGGCGACGTCGCGGTCGAACCCTTCCGGAATGACGAGGGCGGCGATGACGTGCTGGTCGTCGATCGCGTCGGCAAGGTCGGCTTCCGAGGCGAGACGGCGGACGCGGTGGATGTTGGGGCTGCCCTCGATGCGCTGGACCAGTTCGACGGCGGTGCGGCCGCCGCTGCGGTCGAGCACGGCGAGTTCGGCATTCTTCACATCGAGCGTCGTCGCGAACGCGAAGATGAACAGCTGCAGGAAGGGCGGGACAATCAGCACGATCCGCGTCTTCGGGTCCCGAAGCACCGCCCAGATTTCCTTGACGATCATGGCGCGCAGCCGCCGCATCTAGTCGAGGCTCCGGCGGGTGACGCGGAACGACAGGGCGAAGAAGAGCAGGCCGAACCCGAGCATGATGCCGATATTCGGGAGGATCAGCCCCCAATAATCTCCGGCGAGGAACACCGTCTGCAGCGAGGGGATCAGGTAGCGCGCCGGCACCGCGTAGGTGATGAGGCGGATCGGCCAGGGCATCGAGCTGATCTCGAATATGAAGCCCGACAGGAGGAACGTCGGCAGGAAGGCGGTGAGGAGGGCGATCTGGCTCGCCACGAACTGGTTCTTGGTCGCCGCCGAGATGAACAGCCCAAGGCCGAGCGCCGGCATCAAAAAGGAGGAGGCGACGGCGAGCAGGGCGAGGATCGAGCCGCGGAACGGCACGCCGAACGCGAACACGGCGATAAGGGTACACAGGCCCATCGAGATCAAGGCGAGGAGGAAATAGGGGATCACCTTCGAGGCGATGAACTCGGCCATCGAGATGGGCGTCGCCATCATAGCCTCCATCGTGCCGCGCTCCCATTCGCGCGCGACGACGAGGGCGGTGAGGAGGGTGCCGATCATCGTCATGACGATCGCGATCGAGCCGGGGACGAGGAAGAAGCGGCTCCGCAGATCCGGATTGAACCAGAAGCGCGGCGAGACGCTGACCGGCGGCCCCGCGGCGGCGGATTGCGCGGCGCCGAGCCCTTCCGAAAGCGCCCACGCCTGCCGCACCCCTTCGGCGTAATTGCCGACGAAGCTCGCCGTGTTGGGCTGGGAGCCGTCGGTGATGATCTGGATGGGCGGCGGCGCGCGGCGCTTCATCCCTTCGCCGAAGCCTTGCGGGATGACGACGATGCCGCGGGCGCGGCCGTCGACCATCATCTCCCGCACCGGCGCCAGCGAGCGGGCCAAGGTCACGTCGAAATAAGCCGAGTTGCGATACGCTTCGGCGAGGCCGAGCGCGGGCGCGCTGCTGTCCTCGACCACCACGGCGATTCGGGTCCGCGTCGTGTCGAGCGAGACGGCATAGCCGAACAGGAAGAGGAGGATCAGCGGCAGCACGAAGGCGATGAGGAAGGTCGAGGGGTCGCGCGCGATCTGCGCCGTCTCCTTGCCGATCAAGGCGGCGAGGCGGCGCGGATCGAGGGCGGCGTCGCGCAGCTTCATGCCGCCTCCGCCCGGCGCCCGTGCGCTTCGTCATGCGCCTCGATGAGGGCGATGAAGGCGTCCTCCATGGTCGGATCGTCGAGCCCCGCGCGCGCCGCCCCCTGCGCCTTCAGTTCGTCGGGCGTGCCGGTGGCGATCTGGGCGGCGCGGTAGATGAGGGTGACCTCGTCGCAATATTCCGCCTCGTCCATGAAGTGCGTGGTGACGAGGACGGTCACGCCCTTGTCGACCAGGCCGTTTATGTGGGTCCAGAATTCCCGCCGCATCACCGGATCGACGCCGGAGGTCGGCTCGTCGAGGAACAGGACCGGCGGCTCGTGCAGCACGGCGCAGGCCAAAGCGAGCCGCTGCTTGTAGCCGAGCGGCAACGCACCGGCATTGGTGCCGAGCTGGCGCTTCAGCTCGAACACGTCGACGACGGCCTCGATGGCGCGCGCGGCCCGGGCGCGGTCGAGGTCATAGGCGCCGGCGAAGAAATCGAGATTCTGGCGCACCGACAGGTCGCCGTAGAGCGAGAATTTCTGCGCCATGTAGCCGAGCGACGCCCGCGCGCCGGCTGCGGCGGTGCGCAGGTCGTGCCCCGCAACGGCGCCGGTGCCGCTGGTGGGGGTCAGCAGCCCGCACAGCATCTTGAACGTGGTCGACTTGCCGGCGCCGTTGGGCCCGAGCAGCCCGAAAATCTGGCCGCGGGGGATGGCGAAATGCATATCCTCCGCCGCGGTGAAGTCGCCGAAGCGCTTCGTGAGCCCTTTCGCCTCGATCACCGGCCGGTCGGTTTCGGGGATCGTCCGGTAAACCTCGGCAAGCTTGCTCGTCCCCTTGGGCCCGCCGCCCAATATCTCGACGAAGCCGTCCTCGAACCGCGGCGTTGCGGGCTCCACCGTCGCGTGGGCCGGCGGCGCGAACCGCGCTCCGGGTTTCAGCAGCAACCGGACGCTGCGGCCCTGGATCGTGCCGTCGAGCACGTCCGGCCGGTCGAGCGCCTCGGCGAGAAACCGCCGGCGCCTTTCCTCGAACCCGGCGACTGCGATCACCCGGTCCGCGACCCGGCCGGTCAGCTCCGCCGGCGGCCCTTCGAACAGCAATTTGCCCTGGTTGAGGAGGTAGACATTGTCGCATTTCTCCGCCTCGTCGAGATAGGCGGTCGACCACAGCACGCCGATCCCCTGCCCCTTCAGGTCGCCGACCATCGCCCAAAGCTCGCGCCGGCTGATCGGATCGACGCCGACGCCGGGTTCGTCGAGGAGGAGCAGCCGCGGCGTCTTCACCAGCGCGCAAGCGAGGCCGAGCTTCTGCTTCATGCCGCCGGAGAGCTTGCCCGCGAGCCGGGCCTGGAAGCGGGCGAGGTCGGTAAAGTCGAGAAGGCGCGCGAACACCTCGCCCCATTCGGCCTTGGGAAGCGCACGGAGGCGGGCATAAAGGGTGAGGTTCTCGAGGACGGTCAGATCCTCATAGAGGCCGAAGCGCTGCGGCATGTAGCCGATCGCGTCGCGCGCATCGCCCGGCGCGCGGCCGAGCACCTCCACTGTCCCCGCGTCCGGCGCCATCAGCCCCGCCAGCAACCGAATGAGCGTCGTCTTCCCCGCCCCGTCCGGGCCGACGAGCCCGGTGACCTGCCCGGGCGCGACGGCGAGGCCAACCCCGTCTAGCGCCGGCTCGCCGGTGCCGAAGCGTTTGACGATACCGTCGGCGCGGGCGACGGGGCCGTCCATCACCCCTTCCGCGGCCGTGCCGAAGGAATGCGGACGGTCACCGGCTGCCCCTGGCGCAGCGCGTCGTCCGGATCGGTGACGATGATCCGCAGCCGGTAGACGAGGTCGGTCCGCAGATTTTCCGTCTCGACCGAGCGCGGCGTGAACTCGGCCTTGGGGGAGATCCAGCCGATCGTGCCGCGATAGGTGCGCGGATTGCCGTCCGCGACCACTTCCACCGGCATGTTCGGCCCGATCCGCGCCAGGTCCGGCTCCGACACATAGGCGCGCACCCGCAGCGGCCGGTTGATCGCCAGGGTCAATACCGTCTGCCCGGCCTGGACGATCGCACCGGGCTCCTGCGCCCGCGTCTCCACCACCGCGTCGAGCGGCGCCGTGAGGCGGGTATCGCGAAGGTCGGTGGCGGCGCTGGTCCGCGCGGCTTCGGCGGCGTGGAGCTGCGCGCCGGCGGCGGCGATGTCCTCGGGCCGGCTGCCCGTCCGCACAAGCGATAGCGCCTGCTGCGCCTCCGCGAGCTGGGCGCGGGCGCGGCTGCGGTCGGCGACACTCTGGTCCCAGGCGGCGCGGCTGATCGCCCCCGGCGCCACCAGCGGGGCGCGGCGGCGATACTGCTCCTCCGCCGCCTTGGCCGCCGCCGCCGCCGCCGCGACGCGGGCACGCGCCTGGCCGACGTCCTGGGGCCGGTTGCCGTTCCTGAGCTTCAAAAGCTGTGCCCGCGCCTGCTCGACCTGCGCCGACGCTTCGCCGATCCGGGCGTCGAGACTCGCCGTGTCGATCGCCGCGAGCTCCTGCCCGGCGCTCACCTTCTGCCCCTCCTCGACGGCGATGCGGGCGATGCGGCCGGGCACGCGGAAGGCAAGATCGACCTCGCGGATATCGACATTGCCGTGGAGGGTGAGCGGCCCGTCCGCCTTTTTCGCCACCAGGCCGAAGCCGCGCGTCACCACTGCCGCCACAATCAGAGCCACGACGAGCAGGAGGAGGATCAGGCGGCGTCGGGTCATCGCGGCGTCTCCGAAAGGATGCTGAGAGCGTTGGCGCGGATGCGGTCGCGGAGCAGCGCGCCGGTCTCCTCGTCGAGCGTCTCGACCTGGAGCAGCTTGCAGGCCGAGGCGCGGCCCCCGCGCAGGATCATCGCCTGACCGAACAGGAGCAAAGCCGTCGCCCGCGCCTCCCGCTCGCCCAGATCGGCGCGGACGCGGCCGACGAGCCGGACGCAGGTCTCGGCAATGGGCTGCATCGCCTTGCCCCAGATGCGCTCGAAGGCCTCGGTGGGCGCCTGCTGCTCGCGCATGATGAAGCGGGCCCAGGGCGCGGATTCCGGCCGCAGCATCATCTGTGCGAAATTGTCGAGCACCGCGAGCAGCGCCGCCACCGCCTCCTCCCGAGACCCGTCGGCGGCGGCGCGCGCGGCGGCAAGCGGCCCCGCCTGCCGCTCGCCGATGCCGGCGGCGATATGCTCGGCCGCGGCGACGTACAGCCCTTCCTTGCCGCCAAAATGGTAGGTGATCGAGGACATCGCCGTTCCCGAGGCGCGGGCGATCGCACGGGTGCTGGCGCCCTCGAAACCAAGGCTGCCGAACTGCTCGATGGCGACGTCGAGAAGGCGCGCGGAGATCATGCGCCAGTGTAGTTCGTTCGAACGAACGAAGTCGAGAAGATAAGATGCTGGAGGCTCAACCGCTTAGCGAGAACCGGTCAATTCGCCGGGCAGCGCACCCGCGTGTACGGCCCCGTGTCGAGCTGGAACGCGATGCTGCGGCCCTCGCGTCCGAGGAGCAGCGTCTCCGTCTTCTCCCACACCTCGCCGCCGCCTTCGTAGATCGAGGTGACGAGGATCTTGCGCGGCCCCTCGACCCGCACCTCCTGCACGTCGCCCTCCTTCCCCGCCCCCTCTTTCCCGGCAATGCGGATGCTGGTCGGGCCGATGACGAGGGCAGTGTCGCTCTCCGTACCGCACTCGGCAGCGGTGCGGCGGAAGCTCCCCTGGAAGGCGAGCGGGACGGTCTTGCGGGTCCTGGTAAAGCCGCGCCGCACCGCCTCGTCGTCGGCGTGCATCAGCGCGTCGGGCGTCGGCGCTGCGCCCGCAGCGTGGGTGGGCGCGGCGGCGGGCGCGGCGAGCGCGAGGAGCAGGGCGAATCCGGTCATGCCGGCGCCCGTAGCAGGCGGTGGCTTAAGCGAACACCTCGGCGAGGTTGGCGGATTCCGGACCGTCCTTCCACTCGCGCAGATCGACGTACAGCGACGAGATAACGACGCCCCAGACGCAGGCGACGATCGTCTGGACGATGCCGCCCATGACCAGAAATCCGATGGGGAAGCCGCCGCTCGCGGCCATCGCAGCAGCGCCCCGGATGCCGCCGGTCATCTGGAGGGTGATCACACCCACGACGGCCGAGATGATCCAGTAGCCGACGAGCATGATGAGCAGCAGCCCGAACACCTTCCAGCGGGCGCCCCGCGTCAGGTCGGCGCTCCGCTGCACCGCCGCCAACGGCCAGAGCCGCTCCGCCACCACGACCGGGCTGGCGACGGCCCAGGCGCAGTACAACATGATCCCGGGAACGATCAGCAGGATCATCGCGAAGCCGACGCCGAGCGCAACGAGCAGGCTGGTCAGAAACAGCGGAACGATCACCACCAGACCCGCGGACGCCGATTCGGCGAGGGTCGACTCGCGGCCCGCGCTGTGCGCCACCGTCGCGCGGACCAGCGCGCCCTGGGTGATCGCCGAAATGACAAGGCTGACGACGATCATGACGAGGCCGAAGGCGATTGCGCCCCGCGGCCCGATCCTCGTCATTAGCTGCATTTGCTGGCCCTGCACGAAATAATTGATCGCCACCGAGGGCACGGCGCTGAACAGGAAGGCTATCCCGAGCGTCGCGAGGGGATTGGCCCGTATCGTCCCGAAGGCACGCCCGAAAATGCGCTCGATCGAGATTCCGCGCTCGCCGCCGCCTGCTGCTGCCGTCGCCATTTTCCGCCCCCTGTCGCCGGCCCCTTGCCGTAGGGGAAAGCTGGCGCAGCGGCGGCAGCCTGTCCAGCGCCAATTTTTGCGATTGCGCAGCAGCGCTCTTCGGCTAATCCTTTGCCGCGACGGGGTTCTTGAGGGGCATATAAGTGGCGGGGGGAGCGCAGGTGCAGGCGGCGGACGCCGCCAGGCTCGACGCCGCGCACCGGGCCCTGCTCGCCAATCCCGACATCCAGTTCCAGATGCATCGGCTCGAGCCGCGAAAGCCGCCGGAATGGCTCGTCTCCACTTTCCGCTGGCTCGGCGAGTGGCTGCGCCCCGTCGGACGCTTCTTGCGCTGGGTTACCAGCTTCATGCCCGATGCGCCCTGGGCGAAGATCATCCTCTGGACGATCCTCGCCGCCGCCGCCGCAACCCTGATCGTGGTGCTCTGGCGCGGGATCCGGGACGGCAATTGGCAATGGCCGTTCCGCCGCCGCCGGCTCGTCTCCGGCACGCCCGAAGCGGAGGAGGAATGGTGCCCCGACGAAGCCCCCGCCCGCGCCTGGCTCGAGGAGGCCGACGCGCTTGCCGGCCGCGGGCATTATGCCGAGGCGATCCACCACCTTCTGCTGCGCTCGGTCGAGGATATCGCCCGCCGCCGCCCCCGCCTGGTCCGCCCCGCCCTCACCAGCCGCGAGCTGGCGGGGGCGAGCGCCCTTCCCGCCGCCGCCCGGGACATCTTCGCCCGCATCGCCGCCCTCGTCGAGCGCAGCCTGTTCGGCGGCCGGAGCGTCGAGGCGGGGGACTGGACCGTAGCGCGCAGCGCCTACGCGGATTTCGTGCTGCCCGGAGCCTGGAAGGCATGAGCGAAATCGCGATCCGGGACGGCCGCGGCGACGGTGCGTTCAATCCTGTCCTGATCGGGCTGATCGCCGCCGTCGGCATTCTCGCCTTCGTGGCGATGCTCGTCCTCGGCGCCTATGCGCCCGATCTGCGCTCCGGCCAGAATGGCGGCGGCCATGCCCTTTCGAACGCCGCCACCGGGTTCAGCGGCATCGTCCGCCTCGCCGAGGCCACGGGGCGCGACCCCGCGATCATGCGCAGTCTCGCCGCGCTGGACGACGAAGAGGCCCTGGTCGTCGCCACGCCCGACAGTGGGGCCGACGATCTCAGCGACCTCCTCCGCCGGCACCGGGGCAAGCCGACCCTCCTCGTCATGCCCAAATGGCAGACGGCCAAGGATCCTTCCCATCCCGGCTGGGTCGCGACGACCGGGCTGCTGCCCAGCTTCGACCCGGAGCGCCTGCTCGCCCCGCAGCGCAAGCTGACCGTCGAGCGCCGCCGGATCGCCGGCACGCCGCTGCGCACCGTCCCCACGGACGCCCCCTCGGAGATGCACTTCACCGCGCCCGGCGGCCTGCAGACGGTGTCGGGCGCGGGCCTGAAGCCGATCGTCACCGATCCGGACGGTCGCATCGTCGTCGCCCAGGTCGCCGACAGCCGCGTCTACATCCTCGCCGATCCCGATCTGCTCGACAATCGCGGCATGGCCGACATCCACCAGGCCGCCGCGGCGCTCGCCTTGCTCGATTATCTGGGAAATCGGGATCCCAACATCCTCTTCGACGTGACGCTGAACGGCCTCGGCCACTCTAAAAGCCCGCTCAAGCTCCTCTTCGAGCCGCCCTTCCTCGCCGCTACGCTGGCGCTGGCCGCCGCCATGCTCCTCGCCGGGCTGCACGGCCTGTTCCGCTTCGGGGCCCCGCGCCGGCCGCAGCGGGCGCTCGCCTTCGGCAAGGCCGCCCTGGTCGACAATGTCGCGGCGCTGGTGCGCAAGGCGCGGCGGCAGGCCGCGCTCGGCGCGCGTTATGCCGATCTCATGCGCCAGCGCGCCGCCACCGCCTTCGCGGCCCCGGCCCGACTGCAGGGCAGCGCGCTCGACGCCTATCTCGACGGCCTCGGCGGGCGCCGCTTCTCGGAGCTCGCCGCCGCCGCCGCCGAGGCGCGGGACCAGGATCATCTGCTGAGCGCCGCGCAGGCGCTCCACGATTGGAAGAGGGAGAAAGACGCGTGACGGTAGAAGAGGTCCGCTCGCTCGGCGAGGCGATACGCAGCGAGGTCGCCAAGGCCGTCGTCGGCCAGGAGGAGACGGTGCAGCTGATGCTCGTCGCCCTCTTCTCGGGCGGTCACATCCTTTTGGAAGGCCCGCCGGGAACGGCGAAGACCCTGGTCGCCCACAGCTTCGCCCGCGCCGTCGGTCTCGATTTCGGCCGCATCCAGTTCACGCCGGACCTGATGCCGGGCGACATCATCGGCGCCAATCTATTCAACTTCCAGACCTCGACCTTCACCCTCACCCGCGGCCCGATCTTCACCGAGCTGCTGCTCGCCGACGAGATCAACCGCACCCCGCCCAAGACCCAGGCGGCGCTCCTGGAGGCGATGCAGGAGCGGACCGTCACCATCGACGGCGAGAGCCTGGCGCTCTCCCCCCGCTTCATGGTCGTCGCGACGCAGAATCCCATCGAACAGCAGGGCGTCTACCCCCTCCCCGAGGCCCAGCTCGACCGCTTCCTGTTCAAGCAGAAGGTCGACTACCCCTCCGCGGAGGAGGAGCGGCGGATCATCGCCAGCCACGGCGCCTGCAAGACCTCGATGGACCCGGCGGAATGGGGCGTCGAGCGCTGCGCCGACGCGGCGGCCGTGGCGGCGGCAATCGATACGGTCGCCGGCCTGCGGCTGGTCGACGAGGTGATCGACTATATCACCGATTTGGTCCGGGGCACCCGCGAGGTCGCGGATCTCCAGACCGGCGCCTCGCCGCGCGCGGGCGCCGTCCTCGCCGGCGCCGCCCGGGCACGGGCCGCCCTCGACGGGCGCGACTTCGTCATTCCCGACGACGTGAAGGCGCTCGCCCCCGCTTTGCTCCGCCACCGCCTCATCCTCTCGCCCGCCGCCGAGATCAACGGCCGCGCGGTCGAGGAAGTCGTCACCGACATCATCGAGGCGATCGAGGCGCCGCGTTGATCTACCCGACGCGCCTTGCGGTGATGGCGGCGGCGGCGGGCGTGCCGCTGACGCTCGTCCTCGCCGCGGCGGCGCCGGGGCGCTGGTATGCCGGCCTCGCCTGGCCGGTCGCCATCCTCCTCCTGACCCTGTTCGACGCCCTCCTCGCCCCCCGCGGCGGGCGCCTCGCCATCGCCCTTCCCGCCTTCGCCTATGTCGGTGAGACCCGCGACGTGACGCTCGACGTCCATGTCGACGGCACCCGCCCGCCCCGCTCCGCCGTGGTGGCGCTCGGCGTCAACGCGCTGCTGGCGGTGGGGGATGACGGCCGCGCCATCGTCCCGCTCGAAGGCGGCGCCGGCGCGGTTCTGCTCCCCGTCACCGCCGCCCGCCGCGGCATGGCGCGGATCGGTACGGCCTGGCTGCGCTGGCGCGGCCCGCTCGGCCTCGCCTGGCGCCAGCGCCGCATCGATGCCGAGCACAGCTTCCCGATTCTCCCGGACCTCCGCCCGCTGCACGAGCGCGGCGCCCAGCTCCTCCAGCGCCACGCGCTCGACGGCCTGCTCACCCAGGCGCAGCGCGGCGAGGGCGCCGATTTCGATGCCCTGGTCGAGTTCCGCGCGGGCATGGACCGCCGCGCGATCGACTGGAAGCAGTCGGCCCGCCACATGAAGCTGCATGCCAAGGAGTACCGGATCGAGCGCAACGCCCAGATCGTCTTCGCCGTCGATGCCGGCCGGCAGATGTCGGAGCCGGTCGCCGGGCTTCCCCGCGTCGACCGCGCCGTTTCCGCCGCCTTGCTCACCGCCTGGGTGGCGCTGAAGCTCGGCGACCGCGTCGCCCTCCACGCCTTCGATTCCCGCCCGCGCATCGCCAGCGGCCTGGTCTCGGGCGCCGCCGCCTTCGGCGAGCTCCAGCGCCTCGCCGCCGCCATCGACTATTCCGGCGACGAGACCAATTACACCTTCGCCCTCACCACACTCTCCGCCCGCCTCACCCGCCGCTCGATGATCGTCCTGTTCACTGAGTTCACCGACCTCACGTCGGCCGATTTCATGGTCCGCGCCGCGCGCCGGATAGTCCAGACCCACCTCCTCCTCGTCGTCGTGCTGCGCGACGAGGAGCTCGAGGCGATCGTCGCGCGCCGCCCCGAGGATGCCGACGACGTCACCCGCGCCGTCACCGCCGCCGCCCTGCTCCACGAGCGCCGTCTCGCCATCCTCCGGCTCCAGCATCTCGGCGTCCACGTCATCGAGGCCGAGCATGACAAGGTCGGCGAAAGCCTCGTCGCCGGCTATTTCGACCTGAAGCGCAGGAATTTGCTGTGAACCCCAACGCGTCCGCTTTGCTCGACGCCGCCCCTGGTCCGCCTTTGGTCAACGCCAGCCGCTTCCGCGCCGCCCATGCCGGCGACTGGGAGCGACTCGACGACATATTGAAGCGGATCGAGAAAGGGTCGCTCGGCCGGCTCTCGGACGAGGAGCTCCTCGCCCTCCCCGGCCTCTATCGCACCACCCTCTCCTCGCTCTCCGTCGCCCGCGATACCTCGCTCGACCGCGCCCTCGTCGCCTATCTCGAGCAGCTGTCGACCCGCGCCTATTTCCAGATCTACGGCGTCCGCACCTCCCCCTGGCGGCAGCTTGCCCATTTCTTCGTCCGCGGCTGGGCCGAGGCGGTGCAGAGCCTGTGGAAGGAGACCCTGGTCACCGTCTTCCTCACCCTCGCCAGCGCGACCGTCGGCTACCTGCTCGTCGCCAGCGACCCGAGCTGGTTCTACGGCATCATCCCGCAGGCGATGGCCGGCGGCCGCGACCCGACCGCCACCGCCGCCGCCCTCCGGGAGACCCTGTACGCCCGCCACGACGACTTCCTCGGCACCTTCGCCGCCTTCCTCTTCACCCACAATTCGCAGATCGCGATCTTCTCCTTCGCCCTGGGCTTCGCCTTCGCCGTGCCGACCGTGCTGCTGGTCGTCTATAACGGCCTCAGCGTCGGCGCCTTCGTCGAAGTCTTCGCGGCGAAGGGCCTCGGCTGGAATGCGGTCGGCTGGCTGTGCATCCACGGCACGACCGAGCTGTTCGCCATCTGCCTCTCCGCCGCCGCCGGCATGCGGATCGGCCTCGCCATCGCCTTTCCCGGCCGCGAGACGCGCACCGACGCCGCCGTCCGCGCCGGCCGCAGCGCCGCGCTCGTCATGGCGGGGACCATCGTCATGCTGTCCGTCGCCGGCCTCCTCGAAGGGATCGGGCGCCAGACCATCACCGACGACACCAGTCGCTACGCCATCGGCCTCGCCATGCTGGCCGGCTGGTGCCTCTATTTCTATCTGCCGCGAAGGGCGCGCGGCTGATGTGGCCGTTCCGCCGCCGCGAGGAAAAGCCACCGCGCACGATGCGGCGCAGCTTCGTCACGCCCGAAGGCGTCGACCTGAAGCTCGAGCTCGGCGGCGCCGGCGCCCGCGCCGCGGCCTTCCTGCTCGACCTCGTCGCCATGGTCGTCGTCCTCATCGCCGGCACGATCGTGGTGGTGGTGCTCGCCATGGCCTCCAAGGCGGAGATCCTCGGCATCCTCTGGCTGGTCGGCTTCTTCATTCTCAGGAACTTCTGGTTCACCCTGTTCGAGATGAGCGGCCGCGGCGCGACGCCGGGCAAGCGCCTGCTCGGCCTCCGGGTGGTCGCCCGCGACGGCGCGCGGCTCACCGGCGGCGCCGTCCTCGCGCGCAATGCGATGCGCGAGATCGAAGTGTTTCTCCCCCTCTCCTTCCTCGCCGCGCAGGCCGCGGAAGGGGTGGCGGACACCTTCCTCACCCTCTTCGCCCTGCTGTGGAGCGGCATCTTCCTATTCTTCCCCCTCTTCAACCGCGACCGGCTGCGCGTCGGCGATCTCGTCGCCGGCACCTGGGTGGTCCGCACCGCCACCGACGAGCTCGGCGTCGATCTCGCCGCGTCCGTCTCGACCCGCCAGCGCCGCCGCTTCAGCGATGCCGCGCTCGGCCTCTACGGCGTCTACGAGCTGCAGACGCTGGAAGATGTGCTGCGCAACGGCCAGCCCGAGGCGATCGCCACCGTCGCCGCCACCATCCAGCGCAAGGCCGGTCTCCCGGACGACGGCGACGACCGAGGCTTCCTCGAAGATTATTACGCGGCGTTGTGCGACCGCCTCGAGCGCGGCCTCCTCGTCGGCCGCCGCCGCGAAAACAAGTACGAGGCGGCCTGAACGCACCGCGGCCGCGTCAGGCGCGGCGCATGCCTCGCTCCACCCTTCGGTGCCACGCGATGCCGGCGACGGCGACGAGCGTCAGCGGCCCAAGCTCGAACCACCAGTACAGCGCCGGCCGTCCGGCCAGGCAGGCAAGGTAGAAGGCGATCACCCGCACGTTGTTGGTGAGCAGCGCCATCAGCCGCATCGGCGGCACCGCCCGCACGCCGTAGCCCCGCCCCAGCTCCGCCGGATCGGGCGAGGCGCGCATCGACCGCTCGAACGGCTCGGCGGCGGCGTCGAACGCCCCCGCCACGGCGTCGTACAGGCGGATCAGCACAGGCCGCCCCGGATCGCTCACCTTCTCCGGCTGAACCGCCCCCGAAACCCGACGGTGAAACCGCATCCGCTCGCCTTCGAACAGGCTGGCCTGCACCGCATGCGCGGCGCCTGCCGCGACCGCGAGCAGCCACCCCCCGCCCGTGCCGATGGAGGCGGCCAGGCTGACGTAGAGGAGTACGAACACAACATGGTCGCACAGCCCGTCGAGCAGCCGCCCGAGATCGGACGCCGAGCCGGTGGCGCGGGCGATCATCCCGTCGAGCCCGTCGGCCACCAGCCAGCCGACGCACAGCCCGAACCCCAAGGTCGCCCAGCGCGGGTCGGCCCAGCGCCAATAGGCCGCCGCCGCCGCCGTCCCGAGCACCAGCCCCACGACCGACACCGCGTTCGCCGAGACGCCCCGCCTCAGCGCCCACGGCAGCAGCACCCGCCCCGCCAGGTGCACGCCCCAGGTATTGGTCGGATCGTCGATGCGCCGGTCCCGGGAGCCGTCGTCCCGCGCGACCTCGAACCGCACGGCCTCAGGCCGCGGCGAGCACGGGCGCCTGCTCCGCCTCGCCGCTGTCATACCAGTCCCGCCGCCGCGCCAGCCGCGGGTTCAAGTAGAGCAAGGGCAGCTTGGCGAGCACCAGGCTGAGGTGCACCCAGGTGTCGGCGATCCGCTCGCGCAACCGCGGCCGGCCACCGTCATGGGCGCGGAGCCACGCTTCGTAGGGCATCCAGTGCGACGGCTCGTCCCGCTCCACCACCTTGAAGATCTTCACCAGCGCCCGGTCCTCGCCGATCAGCGAGGAGGCGAGCAGCACGTCGACCATCCGCATCCCGCGTATCTCGGTGATCATGATGATCCGGCACAATTTGTTGAACAGCGCACCGTCCTTGACCACCGCCGCGGTGTCGAGATCGTCGATTTGGCACCCGAAGGTCAGCCGGATCAGCCGGTCGATATGGCCGCAGGTGCGGTCGACCGCATAGGGCATCTCGCCGCGCGCTTCGAAATAGCGGCGGAACATGATGTAATGCTTGCGCTCGTCGGCGCGGTGCTTTTCGACCTCGGCGATGAACCCGCGGTCGTCCGGACAGCGCGCCCGCACCGCCTCCAGCACCCGGTCGAGGCTCGAATAGCCGCGATGCTCGTTGTAGATGTAGATGGAGGCGAGGATGTCGAGATAACGTCGGCGCAATCGCGCGGACCAGCGTTCGGGCATAAGCACACTCCATTCCCCCGGCGCCGCTCCTAGCCGCACCCGTCCGATGCGACAAACGGTCGAAAGGCCTTATCGTCGCATCGTTCCGAAGCGCCAGCTAACCGCTTGAGAAACTCCTTCCAAAGGCCGTAGAGGGCCTGCGTCTCTTCCTCCGCCCGGGGTTCCCCAACGATGCGCCTTGCCCTTCTCGCCGGTTCCGCCCTCGCTTTCCTCCTAACCGCGCCCGCCGCCGCCCAGCCACCCCGCCCGCAGCGCGGCGAAGCCCCGGCCGCCACCGCCGCGGCCCCCGGCGAACGGCGCGACGGCCCGGCGGCCCCGCGTCCGGCCGAGGACAAGAAGGACTGGGCCGTCGCCCCCGTCGCCGAGCAGACCAAGACGAGCGACCACAGCGTCGCGATCGGCGGCCGCGTCGTCCGCTACCGCGCCACCGCCGGCACCCTCACCATCCGCGACAAGGACGGCAAGCCGACCGCGTCCGTCTTCTACGTCGCCTATACCAGCCCGCCCTCGGGCCGTCGCAAGCCGCTCACCTTCTTCTACAATGGCGGCCCCGGCTCGGCGTCCCTGTGGCTCCACATGGGCTCGTTCGCGCCGATGCGGGTGCAGACCGCCAACCCCGAATATATCCGCCCCGCCCCCTACGCCTTCGGCCCCAACCCCGACACGTTGATCGATCGCACCGACATGGTGTTCATCGACGCGGTCGGCACCGGCTATTCGCGGCCATTGGGCGACGCCAAGCCGGCCGATTTCTACGGCGTCGACCAGGACGTCGACGCCTTCGCCAAGGCGATCATGCGCTACGTCACCAAGAATGCGCGCTGGAACGACCCGAAGGTGATCTTCGGCGAGAGCTACGGCACCACCCGCTCGGCTGCCCTGGCCTACGCGCTGCAGGACCGCGGCATGGCGCTGAACGGCGTCGTCCTCCTCTCCTCGATCCTCAATTACGGCATTCGCCAGCCGGGCTACGACCAGCTCTATATCGGCTATCTGCCGAGCTACGCCGCCACCGCCTGGTATCACCGCCGCGCCGGCCAGGGCACCGAGCTCCCCGCCTTCGTCGAGCAGGCGCGCCAGTTCGCCAACGGGCCTTATGCGAGCGCGCTCGCCAAGGGCCAGGACCTCTCCCCCGAAGAGGAAGCCCAGGTCGCCCAGGCGATGAGCCGCTTCACCGGCCTCTCGCCCGAATTCCTCCGCCGCACGAACCTGCGCGTCGATCTCTCCCGCTTCCAGACCGAGCTGCTGCGCGACCGGCGCCAGACGATCGGCCGCTTCGACAGCCGCTATCTCGGCACCAACCCCGATGCCGCCGGCGAGCGCCCCGAATACGACCCGTCCGACACCGCCATTTCCGGCGCGTTCATCGCCAACCTCCATGACTATCTCAGCCGCGAGATCGGCTACGACACCGACATGGACTACCGGCTGAGCGCCCGGGACGGCGGCGAATTCCGCTGGAGCTGGGAGCATCGCGCGCCCGGCGGCGGCCAGGGCGCCCAGCAGCAGCCCGCCGTCACCGTCGACCTCGCCGCCGCGATGCGCACCAACCCCTATCTGAAGGTGCTCTCGCTCAACGGCTATTACGACATGGCGACGCCGTTCTTCTCGACCGAGCGGGACCTGAAGCACATGATGCTGGAGCCGTCGCAGCGCGGCAACCTCCAGTTCCATTACTACCAGGCCGGCCACATGGTCTATCTGAACCCGGACGAGCTCCACCACATGCGCCTCGACCTCGACCGCTTCTATGCGGAGCTCACCGCCGACGCAGCCTCCAACGTCCCGCCCCAACCCGCCAGCGTCGGCAGGGCGCGGGGTGGCGGCAACGCTCCGCCGAACTGAGCTCTCGTGCCTCCCCATACGTCAGGATGGGGAGGGGGACCACCGAAGGTGGTGGAGGGGTATTGCAAACGCGCAGACGTCCCCATTCTCGAACCTGGAGCGGGTAGGATTACCCCTCAACCACCCTTCGGGTGGTCCCCTCCCCAGCGCTTCGCGCGGGGAGGCAAGACAGCCTCAGCCTGCCGCCGGCCCCTTCAACTCGATCAAATTCCCCTCCGGATCGTGGAGGTAGATGGACGGCCCCTCGCCGTCGGCGCCGTAACGCTGCGTCACCTCCGCCGCGATGCCGTGGCTCGCGAGATGGCCGAGGACGGCCGCCTCGTCCCACGGCTCGACCCGGAAGCAGACATGATCGACGTTGCGGCCCTCCTTCCCCGGCGCGGCCCCGCCCATCCGCCCGAGCTTGCCGTCGACCGGCACCAGATCGACGAGGCTGGTGCCGACGCGCAGCTGGTAAAGCCCGATCTCCTCCTGGTGCCTCTCGAAACGAGCACCGAGCATGTCGCGCCAGAAGGCGGCGACGGTTTCGAGATCGACGACGCGGAACACCACATGGTCGATGTCACGGATGCGGATCATCGGGCTGCCTCTTCCCCCCTAATCGATATAGGAGCCGCGACGACTCTCGATTGCCTCAGAGATCGCGACGATCTCACGCGCGTACCGGCTGAGCGTGACTCGGCGACGTCGCCTCAGCGTGTTTTCTAAACTTCCCCAATATGGACGCTGCCCGATGTAGAGCGGGCCAAACTCCCTGGCTTGCTTCAGCAAGTTGGAGTAGCGATCATAAAGGTCACGCTCAGGAAAATGGTCCGGCTGCAACGCGGTCCGCTCCATTAGAGCGTAGAGCATTCGCTGCCAACCGGGAGCGAAACAGGTTGCTAGCGTGTGTACGGCCCCGCCAAACTTTTGCGCAGGATAGGACCACGCAAAGTAGAGCGCGTTTTTCACTGACGCTCCAGCGCCTTGACCCCCGGAAGCTCCTTCCCCTCCATCCATTCGAGGAAGGCGCCGCCCGCGGTCGAGACGAAGGTGAAGCCGTCCGCCACCCCAGCATGGTTGAGCGCCGCGACCGTATCGCCCCCGCCCGCCACCGAGACGAGGCTCCCGCTCTGGGTCAGCGCCGCCGCGGTACGGGCCAGCGCCACCGTCGCGGCGTCGAACGGCGGGGTTTCGAAGGCGCCGAGCGGGCCGTTCCACACCAAAGTGCGGCACGTCTTGAGGACGTCCGAGAGCGCCTCGACGGCGGCGGGGCCGACATCCAGGATCATCTCGTCCTCTCCAACTTCGTGGACGTTGCAGGTCCTGAGGGACGGCGGATTGGCCGCGAATTCCTTGGCCACCACCACGTCGTACGGCAGGTGCACAATGCAGTTCGCCCGCTCCGCCGCGTCGAGGATTTCGAGCGCAATGTCCTTCAGATCATGCTCGCACAGCGACTTGCCGACATCGACGCCGCGCGCGGCGAGGAAGGTGTTGGCCATGCCGCCGCCGATGATGAGGTGATCGACCTTCGCCACCAGGTGGCGCAGCACTTCGAGCTTGGTCGAGACCTTCGCGCCGCCGACCACTGCCGCCACCGGCCGCTCGGGCGCCCCGAGCGCCTTTTCCAGCGCCTTCAGCTCCGCCTCCATCGCCCGCCCGGCAAAAGCGGGGAGGCGGTGCGCGAGGCCTTCCGTCGACGCATGGGCGCGGTGGGCGGCGGAGAAGGCGTCGTTGACGTAGAGGTCGCCGAGCCGCGCGAAGCGGTCGACGACGGCGGGGTCGTTCTTCTCCTCGCCGCCGAAGAAGCGCGTGTTCTCGAGGAGCGCGATGTCTCCCGGCTGGAGCATCGCCACATTCTCGTCCGCCACCTCCCAGTCGACGTAGCGGACCGGGCGGCCGAGCACCTCCTCATAGGCCTTCGTGATGCGGGCCAGGGAATATTCCGGCCCCGGCGCCTTCGGCCGTCCGAAATGGGCGAGGACGAGGACGATCGCACCCTTGTCGGCAAGCTCGCTCACCGTCGGCACGGTGGCGCGCAAGCGGGTGTCGTCGGAGACGTGCCCGTCCTGCATGGGCACGTTTAGATCCTCACGGACCAGCACCCTTTTGCCGCGCACGTCGCCAATGTCGTCGAGGGTCTTGAAGCCTGTCATGATGTCCTCGTCACCCCGGCGAAAGCCGGGGTCTCCCAACAAGATGTCACGGCACGTCTCCACGAGATCCCGGCTTCCGCCGGGATGACGGTACGACTCAGATCAGCCGCGCCATCGCGCCCGCGGTGTCGACCATGCGGTTGGAGAAGCCCCATTCGTTGTCGTACCAGCTGAGCACGCGCACCAGCTTGCCCTCGATCACGGCTGTTTCGAGGCTGTCGACCGTCGAACTCGCCGGATTGCCGTTATAGTCGATGGAGACGAGCGGCTCCTCGGAATAAGCGAGGATCCCCTTCAGCGGCCCGCTCTCCGACGCAGCCTTGAGCGCGCCGTTCACCTCGTCGAGGCTGGTGTCGCGGCTCGGCGTGAAGGTCAAGTCCACGACGCTGACGTTCGGCGTCGGCACGCGGATTGACGAGCCGTCGAGCTTGCCCTTGAGCTCCGGCAGCACCTCGCCGACGGCGCGCGCGGCGCCCGTCGTCGTCGGAATCATCGACATGGCGGCGGCGCGGGCGCGGCGCTTGTCGGAATGGATCTGGTCGAGGATGCGCTGGTCGTTGGTATAGGAATGGATCGTCGTCATCAGCCCGCGCTCGATGCCGATCGCGTCGTTCAGCACCTTGGCGATCGGCGCCAGGCAGTTGGTGGTGCACGAGGCGTTGGAGACGATCTTATGCTCGGCGGTCAGTTTGTCGTTGTTGACGCCGTAGACGACGGTGAGGTCCGCGCCCTTGGCCGGCGCCGAGATCAGCACCCGCTTCGCGCCGGCGGTAAGGTGCGCCGCGGCCTTGTCGCGCTCGGCGAAGAAGCCGGTGCATTCCAGCGCGATGTCGATCTTGTTGGCGGCGTGGGGCAGCTTGGCCGGGTCGCGCTCGGCGGTGACGAGGATGCGGCGGCCGTCGATGATCAGATCGTTGCCGTCGGCGCGCACCTCGCCCGGCCAGGCGCCGTGGACGCTGTCCCGCTTGAACAGCAAAGCGTTCGACTCGGCGTCGGCGAGGTCGTTGATCGAGACCAGCTCAAGCCCGCTGTCCTGGCGCTGAAGCAGCGCCCGCGCCACCAGGCGCCCGATCCGGCCGAAGCCGTTGATTGCCACCCGCGTCGCCATGTCATTCGTCTCCTTGTGCTGCGAGCGCCGCCTCGATGAGCGGCACGATCGCCTCGGCGGTGAAGCCGAAGCGCTTGAACAGATCCTCCGCCGGCGCCGAGGCGCCGAACCGGTCGAGGCCAATGCTGAGGCCACGCGGGCCGACATAGCGCTCCCAGCCGAGCGTCACGCCGGCCTCGATCGAGACCTTGAACACATGCGGCGGCAGCACGTCCTCGCGATACGCCGCCTCCTGACCGTCGAACAGCGACCAGCACGGCATCGACACCACATCGGCGCCCACGCCTTGAGCTTCAAGGGCGTCGGCGACGGCGAGCGCCAGCTGCACCTCGGAGCCGGTCGCGATCATCACCACGCGCCGCGAGGCGAAGGCGGAGCGGAGGCGGTAGGCGCCGCGGGCGGACAGATTCTCCGCCGACCGCTCGGTCCGCACCTGCGGCAAATTCTGACGACTGAGCGCGAGCAAGGAAGGCCCCGTCGACCGCGCCAGCGACAGCGCCCAGCATTCGGCCGTCTCGACGGCGTCGGCAGGGCGCAGCACGGCGAGGTTCGGGATCAGCCTCAGGCTGGTCAGCTGCTCGACCGGCTGGTGGGTCGGCCCGTCTTCGCCCAAACCGATCGAATCGTGGGTCATCACGTAGACGACGCGGACCTGCTGCAGCGCGGAGAGCCGGATGGCGGGGCGGCAATAATCGGAGAAGATCAGGAAGGTGCCGCCATAGGGGATCACGCCCCCATGCAGCGCCATGCCGTTCATCGCCGCCGCCATGCCGAATTCGCGAATGCCGTAATAGATGTAGCGGCCGGAGGGGTCGTCGCGGGTGAAGGGCTGCTGGCCCTTCGACTTGGTGTTGTTGGAGCCCGTCAAATCCGCCGAGCCGCCGATCGTCTCCGGGACCGCCGGGTTGATCGCGTCGAGGGCGAGCTCGGAAGCCTTGCGGGTGGCGATCTTCTGCGGGTTGGCGGCGAGGTCGTCGAGCCAGCCTTCGAGGCCGGTGTCGGCGGGAAGCCGCCCCTCCATCCGCCGGAGGAACTCCTCCTCCTGCTTCGACCCGGCCAGCCGGCCGCGCCAGGCGGCATGCTCGCCCTTCGACCGCGTCCCCGCCGCGCGCCAGGCGGAAAGGATCGGCTCGGGGACGACGAAAGACTCCGAATCCCACACCAGCTGCTTGCGCGCGGCGGCGACTTCCTCGGCGCCGAGCGCGGCCCCGTGGGTGGCCGAGGTGCCCTGCTTGTTGGGCGCGCCCCAGCCGATGATCGTCCGGCAGGCGATGAGCGACGGCCGCGGATCGGCGAGCGCCTCGTCGATCGCCCGGCGGATGTCGGCCGCATCGTGTCCGTCACAACGCACCACGTGCCAGCCATAAGCCGCATAGCGCGCCGGGATATCCTCGGAGGTCGAAAGGTCGGTGGCGCCGTCGATGGTGATCCTATTGTCGTCCCAGAACACCTTCAGCCGGCCCAGGCCGAGATGCCCCGCCAGCCCCGCCGCCTCGTGGTTGACGCCCTCCATGAGGTCGCCGTCGCCCGCAATCACCCAGGTGCGGTGATCGACCAGCTCGTCGCCGAACACCGCGTTGAGATGCCGCTCCGCAATCGCCATGCCGACGGCCATCGCCAGCCCCTGCCCCAGCGGCCCGGTCGTCGCCTCGACTCCCGGCAGCAGGAAGTTCTCCGGGTGTCCGGCGCAAGGCGAGCTCAGCTGGCGGAAATTGGCAATGTCCTCGATCGTCGGCTGCTTGTAGCCGGTCAAGTAGAGCAAGGCGTAGAGCAGCATCGAGCCGTGGCCGGCCGACAGAACGAAGCGGTCGCGGTCGTGCCAGTCGGGGTCCGCAGGATCGTATTTCAGATATTCGGTGAACAGGATGGTCGCGACGTCGGCCATCCCCATCGGCATGCCGGGGTGGCCGCTGTTCGCCGCCTGCACCGCGTCCATCGCCAGCGCCCGGATCGCATTGGCAAGCAGTCTCGGTTCCGCGGCCATCGGGCTCCCTTGGGAAAGACGGGAGCCGGCGGGCTCCCTGCCGGAGCCCCTTTATCGGCGGAGGCGCTTGCGTCAACCGGCGGGGCCGCCGCGCACGCGCCGGAGTTGGCCGTCAGACTTGCCGAGGCCACTCACCTACACGTCTTGACGATGACATACTTGTGCCATAGCAGCGTGACGCTGTCAAGCGAAAAATCCAAATAGGCGAGTTCCTATTTTTCGCGGAGGTCCGCGAAAAATAGGAAAGGCCCCGCAAAGAAAATGCCTCCGCGAAACCTGCGCTCCGTCAGCACAGCCGACGCCAGGGAGATATTGACGATCGAACAGGCTGCCAGGGCAAGGCTGACGGCAAAGGCGGCTCCGCAGTGGATAGCAGCTTTGACCGGCGCGGGCATAGTCCAACCTATGGAAGGGGCCGGTACGACGTCAATGTCCGCTCCGCCCATTGCCGCCGTTCCGTCCGTCGGGCAGTCAAGGACCATGGAAGCAACGGCAGCATTTGAGAGCCTGGCTGCCAGTCTCTCGGGCCAGCCCATCAGCCACCTCTGGCGCGGCTACGGATCGGCGATTTTCTTCGAGTTTGGCGAGCTTAGTCCAAGGCCGAGGCGGGACGGTTTACCTGCGAATCGTCAAGGTCAGGTCTCGCTCGGGGTCGAGTGGAGCTGGCGCGTCGAGGACGATAGCGGCATCCTGTGCGGCAGCTGGAGCGACGAGGCCCTTTGGGACCAAAGCCTGGCGCGCCTGCGCGACAGGCGGATCGAAAGCCTGACGCTGTTCGGCAAGTTGCCCGAGGTGGAGCTGGCCATGGAAGGACCGATCCGCTTCCTCTCCTTCTCCACGACGGACGGGCAGCCGCAATGGCACCTTCTCGACCGGCGCAGGGACCCAGAGCATTGGTATACAGTTTCGGAGGGACGATTGCGCCTCGGCGACGGGACGGAACCCAGATTCTGAGGCGCTGTCCGCCCGCGCGCCAAGGCGCACGCTCGCCGGGTCCTCCGCTTTCGGCCCGTTGCGCGGATTCAGCGGGAAACTATGGTCCCCACGGTGCGCCGGCATTGAGCTTCGAGCCGATCGCAATAGAAAACAGCAGGAGCGACCTACCTCGAAAGTGCGTGCCGTGAGCTCCTTCGTTCTCGTCCCCGCCACGCAGGAGGATCTGGCGACGATACCGCCTCCGTTGCAGGACGGGATCGCGGCGGGGTTCGACGACGCCGAGGAGGCCCTGGCGGACCTCGGCGCCGTCCTCGCCCAGTTCGAGCAGGTGGCCCGGCCGCCTCAATGGGGTCAGTTCTGGTCGCACGACGTCGCGCGCGGCCGGTATGTGGGCCTTGTCGGCTTCAAGTCCGCCCCGCGCGACGACGAAGTCGAGATCGCCTATTTCACATTTCCCCGTCTGGAAGGTCACGGCTTCGCAACCGCGGCGATCCGGCACCTCGTCGAGCATTCCGCGGGGGCCGTGAAGCGCGTCATCGCCCACACCCTCCCGGAGGAAGGCAGTTCCAGCTCGGCGCTGAAGCGGTGCGGCTTTGCCCTCGCCGGCGCGGTGGTCGACCCCGAGGACGGGCCGGTGTGGCGTTGGGTGAGGGACCAGGCTTGAGGTTGCGGACTGAAAACGGGGACGGCGACTTTCATTCTGATCGATGGCGCTTGGCACGACGGGCGGTGCTCGGAGCGCCCGACACCGCTCCCGCTTTCGACCCATAAAGGATAGCCGTCGAAGGCTCAGCGGGCGGCGTTGCAGCGCTGCATGAAGTCTTTCCACTTTGCGCGGGCGCCGCCGTCCATGGCAACGGCCTGCGTATAGCCCGTCGTGAAAAGCGACATCATTTCGTTCTTGTCGACAGCCTTCAGCTGCCTGTCGTTCTTTGGGAGGCGGATGGTCAGATTCCATCCCCCGGCAGGATTCTTCGCCGCCTCGGCCGGGAGGAATTGCGGGTCGCCTTTCCCACCGTACAGCGCCATCATTGCCGCACCCGATGGCATCACCGCGTGTTGGTCATCCCCGATCGGCTTCCCGGATTTCAGATCGAGCAGCTTCGTGACCCCAATCTCCGTTACGATCACCTCGCTGGGTGCGCACTCAAATCGATAGGAGGCGGGCTGGTCGGAGCCGTAGGTGAGGACGACGCCGTGGGTTCCTTCTGCGGCCTGGAGCTGCCAGTCAGCCGCTCGGGCCTGCGTTGACACAGCAAGCATGGCGAAGAGGCTGAATAGCTTTGCGCGGATTGGCATGACCTGGCTCCCACGAGGCATCGGTCCCAGCGGACTGGCCCGTATGCCGACCCTTGGTCAAGGTCAGTGTCGCTTTCGCACGTTGCGGACATTCACGCTCGCGCCGATAACGCTGCTGCAACAACGACGAGGCGGTAATGCGAGCGCAATGTCAGTGCGGCGGGCTCGCCGTCGATCTCCCCGGCCCCACACCCGCGGTCGTCGCCTGTCACTGCCTGTATTGCCAGCGCCGGAGCGGTTCGCCGTTCGGACTGCTCGCTTACTATCCGGCGGATCTCGTCACGATCCACGGCGAGGCCCGGCGCTTCGAACGCCCCACCGACAGCGGCGGGATCTTCGAAACCTTCTTCTGCGGCCATTGCGGCTCGACGGTTTATGCGAAGGCGTCGAAGCACCCGGCGATGATCGGTGTTGCGGTCGGGACGATCGCCGATCCCTCGTTCCACCCGCCGGTGCGTTCGGTGTGGGAGGTTTCGATGCACGATTGGGTCTCGATGCCAGACGACGTGCAACACTTCCCGCAAGGCCGCACGAACTGATCTTGGGTTACGATGCCGTTGCGGCGGGCAGCGATGTCCGCCTCGCGCGAGCTCGATTTGTGTGCGTGCCAGAAAGAGCGCACGTTCCGCACGATGCGGGCTTCCACGATTCTGCTGGCGGGGACGATTGCCGCCGCGTCCTGCACCGAGCAGCCGAAGCGCGAGACCTGGGCTCTCGTCGTCAGCATCGCGCCGCACGCAAATCCGAAATGGCACCCGGACGAGGTCGTCGTCACGGCCCGGAGCGAGACTGGAGCGGTCGGCACCAAGACGGTCGAGATGAACCGCCTCACGTGCCGGGTCGGCGACACCGTCCATGCATCCTCCCGCGGCATCGCGCTGACGTTGGATGAACAGGCGTGCGTACGGTAGGCGGCCCTTGATCGGCCGCGCGCCTTGCGGCAGGCGTGGCGTCATGCAGCTCACCGCCCTCCTCGTCCCCAGCCTGTCCCACCAGCTTCAGGCCGTCCAGGGATGGCTGGACAAGGCGGAGGCGTTCGCCGCGGCGCGGGGCGAGGACCCTTCGGGGTTGCTCGCCCTGCGGCTAGCGCCCGACATGTTCCCCCTGACGACGCAACTGCGCTTCCTCGCGTTCCAGGCGCAGGAGCCGATCTACCGGCTCCGCGGCGAAGCGGTGCCGGACGCACTGCTCGCGGTTCGGCAGGAGGGGCGCGACGGCGGCGAGAAGCCGGGAACATGGGCGGAAGCGCGCGCCCGGATCGCCGAGGCCGCCGCCTTCCTCGCGACGGTGGGCCCGGACGAACTCGACGCGGCGGCCGGCAAACCGCTCGCGCACGACCTGCCCACCGGCATGATCTTCGACATGACCGGCGAGACCTATGTCCGCGACTGGGCCCTGCCCCAGGTCGCCTTCCACCAGATGACCGCCTACGCGCTCCTCCGCCAAGCCGGCGTCCCGCTCGGCAAGGTCGACTACGTGCCGCACATGTTCGGCTACATCCGGCCGGGGACCGCGCCGGCCGCCTAGGCCGCCATCCGCCGCCCCGGCATAACCGGCATGTGGAGTTGCTCCCCGTCCTCCGCTATTCCCATCCTTCACGGAAGCAGGGGGGACGGCCGATGGCGACGCTCACAGTCTTTTATCCGCGCTCAGCGGGCGCGACCTTCGACGCCGCTTATTATCGGGAAAAGCATCTGCCGCTGGCCGGCGAGCGCTGGGCCGGTGCGGGCATGGTCGGCGGGGAGGCGCTGATCGGGCAGCGGGCCGTGGACGGAGGCGAGCCGCCCTTCCTCGCCGTCGGCATCCTCCACTTCGACACCGATGAATCGCTCAACGCCGCCTTGACCGGCGAACACGCGGCCGAGGTGATCGCCGACATCGCGAACTTCACCAACGTCGAGCCGATCCTCCAGATCAGCGAGCGCGCCGCACCGCCGGCCTAGGCACCGCGATCCCGAGGCACTCGGCCCTGCCCGCGCCCGGGAATACCTGCTTTCGATCCACAGCAGACACTCAGGGCTGCGGGTGCTCTCCCCAGGTGCGGACGATCGTTGGGGAGGGGCAACTCCGTTGAGACTGCAACGTTTCGGGATCAGCGCTCCATTCGGTCCTTACGCATGATCAGCGTTGCGACGAGGCCCGACGTTTGCCAGTCGTAAGTGAGCGAGCCGCCCAGCTGCGTCGCCACGCTCCTGAGGATCATCCGGCTGCCGAAGCCTGCCATTTCCGGTATTTGGTCGACGTGCGGCCCGCCGGTTTCCGACCAGACGAGGTGCACTTCATCCTCCTCCGTCCGACCCGAGAGGTCCAACGTCCCGGTGTCCGCCGAGAGCGCTCCGTGCTTTACGGAATTGGTCGCGAGTTCGTGAACAACCATAGCGAGGGTCGTTGCCGTTTTCTCGCCTACCCCCATTCGAGGGACGGCAACGCGGATGCGCCCCGAAAATGCTCCGGTGTCTTCGTACGGCGATAGCAGGATGGCCATGAGATCGCCGAGGAGTGCGGCCTTCCCCTGGGCTCCAGGCAGCGGCCGAACGAGATCGTGTGCACGGCCAAGAGAGGTTAGCCTTCGCGTCAACTGGCCCGTCATCTCTTCCACCGTTGCGGCGGATCGAGAGGTGATCTCGGTGAGGCCGGCCGCGATGGCGAGCAGGTTCTTCACCCGGTGGCTCATCTCGCCTGCCAGCAGTTCGCTTCCTTCTTCCGCCTGTTTCCTTCCTGTCACGTCGAGGAAGATACCGAACATTGGACTGTCCTCGGCATCGGCGTCGGCAGCCCTTCCGCGTGCCGAGACCCAGCGAATATCGTCGCCCACCATGATCCGGAAATCGATCTCGTAGGGGCCAGGAACCGACCGCGTGGCTGTGAAAGCTGCGTGGACTCGGTCGCGGTCAGCGGGATGAATGTGAGCCGACAGGTTTTCGAAGGTCACCGACTCCGACCAGGGCAGCCCCCAAAGATCGAATGCCCGTTCGTCCATGGCGAAACGATCGTCAGCCAGGTTCCACGACCAGAGAGCCACGCAGGCAGCGTCGACAGCGAGGCGCAAATGCGCAGGGCCCCAGACCTGCAGCGGGGAGTCTCCTGCAAACACGCCGCAGTTCCTTCGGACGCCCGATCCACTCGGAGGAGCATGGGCTGGAGAGACCTAGCTCATCCTACGCCGGATGCACACCGCTGAGCGCCGAATCCGAGCGAGCCTGCGCACTGGGCAGGAGAGTGTGGCAGTACGCGAGTACGCAAGCGCGTTGCTGGGTATGGTCACAGAAGGGACTCGACGTCATCCAGGAGGCGAAGGCCGGGGATGCAGTTTCCCGGAATTTTGGACCCTTGGAACGTTTCAATCCGGGCACGGCGAGGAGAAACTGATGATCGACCCCCCGCCCTTCCTCCGCGCGCGGGCCGCGCTTGAAGACATGCCGGACGGCGACGCCACCCCGCCGCCGGAGCCCGGCCGCTTTGCGCCGTATCCGGCCTGGATGGGCGTGACGCTGCTGGTGCGGGGGGCCCAGCTGGCGTTCGCGGCATGCTGCATCTGGTACATGTCCGCCCTCTTCCACGCGATGGGACAGCCGCGGCACCGGCCGTCCACGCCGCCGATGTGGCTGTGGCTGGGTACGCTCGTCCTCGGAGCGAGTGAGCGCTGGGACAGTCGGCGCTACAGGACCAGCCCGATGGGCGACACGATCGGCAACCTGCTGGCCTCGCAGCAATGCCCCGCCTGCGGCCAAAACATATTCGATCACACGCCCCCGTCCGGCTACGCCCCCGACACCCAGGCCCACGCCGTCTTCCCGTCGCGCATCTGCACCAATTGCGGCCAGGACCTCGCCAGCCGAACGGCATCCTGAACGGGTGGTGCGGCCTCGGCTGCGACCTGCGCAGAGCAGGCTTCAGGGGCACCATCTCAGCCAGAACGGCGTCAGCCCAAACGGCATTTCTGCATCAACCGGAGAGACCCTAATAGGGCGCCTTGTTCCCGCCGTGATTTCCCTTGGGCACGGGGCCGGCGGGGCGGGTCGGCGCTTCGGCGGCCGGGGCTTTCTGGGTCGGGACGACGCGCCAGATGGTGTTGGAAAGGTCGTCGGCGACGATCAGGGCTCCGCGGGGATCGACGGTGACGCCGACGGGGCGGCCGCGGGTCTTGCCGTCGGCGCCCTGGAAGCCGGTGACGACGTCGATCGGCGGCCCGGCCGGGCGGCCGCCGCGGAACGGCACGAACACGACCTTGTAGCCGGACGGATGGCTGCGGTTCCAGCTGCCATGTTCCCCGACGAACACGCCTTCGGCAAAACGCGTGCCCATTGCGGGGCTGGAGAAAGCGACGCCCAGCGCCGCGACGTGGGAGCCGAGCCCGTAGTCGGGCCGAATCGCCGAGGCGACCTTCTTCGGATCCTGCGGCTGCGCGCGCATGTCAACGTTCTGGCCCCAGTAACTGTACGGCCAGCCGTAGAAGCCGCCGTCGCGCACGGAGGTGAGGTAGTCCGGGACCAGGTTCGGGCCGAGCTCGTCGCGCTCGTTCACCACCGCCCACAAGACCCCGGTGCCGGGCTGGATGGCCAGCGACGTGGGGTTGCGGATGCCGGTGGCGAAGGGGCGGTGGGCGCCGGTCGCGGCGTCGACCTGCCAGATTTGCGCGCGGTCCAATTCGGCGGGCATGCCGCGCTCGGTGATGTTGCTGTTGGAGCCGATGCCGACATAAAGGAAGCGCCC
>NZ_DASWQI010000049.1:0-102173 GCF_036403745.1 Allosphingosinicella sp. | reverse complement strand
CCGGGAATCCGATCCGTACCGATTCTCAGGCCGCGGCGACGGTCGGGCTCAGCTTCGTCGAAGCGAGGAGGGCTTTCGTCGCGTGCGGCGGGACCGGCGTGCGGCGCAGGGGATAGGCGCGTTTGCTCCGGAGAGTGGGAGGATTGCGATGCGTATGATGTTACCGGCCGTGCTCGGCCTTGCCTTCGTTGTGGCGAGCGTGCCGGCGTCGGGCCACCCCGCCGACGGGGCGCTCAACCATCTCTACGAGACGATCGCCGCCGGCGTTGCCGTCAATTCCGGCGAGCAGGTGACCGGCGCCTTTGCCGCCGATGCGATGGTGCTCGATCCTCGGCCTGGGCCTCCGGCGAGCGGCGACGCGTTTCGCACGGGGATCGCCAGGATGGCCGAGCGGCTGAAGGCGGACGGAGCCGAGGTAAAAGCGGATTACCGCATCGTCCGCCGCATGGTGACGGGCGATGTCGCGGTCGACGTCGGCTACCGCAGGCAGAGCATGGCCGTCACCAGGCCGGGCGGACCGATGCCCGGCACGCAATATCAGAAATTCCTGGTCGTCGCGCAGCACCAGGCGGACGGCGGGTGGAAGATCGTCCGCGACGCCAGCCTGCCCGCCTCCAAGGAGGCATGGGACGCGGCGGAGCGGACGGAGGGTTTGAAGTACGACCTTTGAGGAAGCCCTAGCCGGCGACGGCGTCCGACATCGACGCGTTGGCGGCGGCCTTTTCGGCTTCGGCGCGGGCGCGGTTGGTGTCGCTGCGGAGCGCCCGGGCGGCCATGGTTTCCCAGGCCTCGGCGGCGCGCAGGCAGCGCTCGCGGACGTTCGAGAGGCTGGTCGCCGCGGCCTCCTTCTGCGCCTCCTGGGCGCGGGCGCGGTAGAACTCATACTGGCTGGACATCGGCAGGCTTTCGTTACGTGTCAGGAGCGAGTCGGCGCCTAGCACGGCTCTCGCTTTTCCGCGAATCCGCCGGATGCCTCGGAGGGGTGGGCTTTTGCCGCCGCAGCGCCTATTTCGCCGGCGCGATGGACCTCGATTTCGACCTTGGAAAGCCGGCCGCACAGGCGCGGATCGTCGTCGCCATGTCCGGCGGCGTCGACAGCTCGGTGGTGGCCGCGCTGGCCGCCCGCTCCGGGGCGGAGGTGATCGGCGTGACGCTGCAGCTCTACGACCACGGCGCCGCCAGCGGGCGGGCCAAGGCCTGCTGCGCGGGGCGGGACATCGCCGACGCGCAGGCGGTCGCCGCGAAGCTCGGCTTCGCCCACTACGTGTTCGATTACGAGAGCCGCTTCCGCGACAGCGTCATCGAGCGGTTCGCCGACGAATATGCCAAGGGGCGCACGCCGATCCCGTGTGTGTCGTGCAACCAGGGGGTGAAGTTCACCGATTTGCTGAGCCTCGCCCGCGACCTCGGCGCCGACTGCCTCGCCACCGGCCATTACGTCCGCCGGGTGATGGGCCCGAACGGCGCCGAGGTCCACCGCGCCGCCGACGCCGCGCGCGACCAGAGCTATTTCCTGTTCGCAACGACCCGCGACCAGCTCGATTATCTCCGCTTCCCCCTCGGCGGCCTCCCCAAGCCTTTGGTCCGCGAGATCGCCCGCGACCTCGGGCTCGGCGTGGCGGCGAAGCCCGACAGCCAGGACATCTGCTTCGTCCCCAACGGCGACTACGCGTCCGTGGTGAAGAAGGTGCGGCCGGAGGCGGCGCAGCCGGGCGAGATCGTCGACCGGGACGGACGAGTGCTCGGCGCCCATAGGGGCCTCATTCATTACACGGTCGGGCAGCGGCGCGGGCTGGAGATTGGCGGGCAGGCGGAGCCGCTCTACGTCGTGCGGCTCGAGCCGCAGGCGCGGCGGGTGGTGGTCGGGCCCAAGGCGGCGCTGGCGGTGCGCGCGGCGCGGCTCTCAGGGCTGAATTGGCTCGGCGAGGGGCAGCGGGACGGGCTCAGCGCCAAGGTCCGCTCGATGGCGAAGCCGGCCCCGGCGCGCTTCGACGGCGCGGCGATCCATTTCGAATCGCCGGAATATGGCGTCGCGCCGGGCCAGGCCGCCGTGCTGTACGACGGCGACCGCGTTCTCGGCGGCGGCTGGATCGAAGAAACCGTACCCGCCGAACTGGAGCTTGCATGACCGACGATCGAAGCAATCTCATGAAAGACATCGTCTCGAAGGTGCCGGCGGTGACGCTCGGCTTCTGGATCATCAAGATCCTGGCCACGACGCTGGGCGAGACCGGCGGCGACACGGTTACGATGACCTGGCTCGGCGAGACGACGTCGGAGGCCAACCCCAACGGCTATCTGATCGGAACGGCTTTGTTCGGCGTGCTGCTCGTCGTGCTGGTCGCGGTGCAGATCAGGGCGCGGCGGTTCAACGCCTGGCTCTATTGGGCGACGATCGTTGCCTCGACCACCTGCGGGACCACCCTCGCCGACTTCGCCGACCGGTCGCTGGGCATCGGCTATACGGGCGGCTCGGCGCTGCTCCTCGCCTGCGTGCTCGCGTCGCTCGGCGCGTGGTACGCGACGACCGGATCGATCCGCGTGGAGACGGTCGCCACGCCGAAGACCGAAGCCTTCTACTGGCTGACCATCACCTTCTCGCAGACGCTTGGCACGGCGCTCGGCGACTGGGCGGCGGACGATGGCGGCCTCGGCTTCGGCGGCGGCGCTTTGCTGTTCGGCGCCGCGTTGGCCGTGCTCGCCGCCCTCTATTATTGGACGAAGGTCAGCCGCGTCTTCCTGTTCTGGACGGCGTTCATCCTCACCCGGCCGCTCGGCGCGACGGTCGGCGACCTGTTCGACAAGCCGCACGACAAAGGCGGCCTCGATGTCAGCCGGCCGGTGGCGAGCCTGATCCTGTTCGCGGTGATCGTCGGGTTGATCCTGATCCTGCCGCAACGACCCGGACAGCATCCCGCCGCCGAAGCGGAGGCCTGAGCGTCTCTTCCTCCGGGTTGATGTACGTCAGTAAGGCTGGGTGTTCCCATTGCCCCCGAAGCTGTTAGGCTCATTGCGGGGAAATGGAGGGGGATCTGAGAAGGCTGATTTCCATCGACCTGCCGCGTCGGCTGTCGCCGCGCGTCCCGAGGCTTGCGACCGAGGTGGCGACCGCCGCCGCGATCACGGCGGCGATGGTGCTGATCCGCGCGTCGCTGCGGCCGCTGCTCGGCGATGCCGTCCCCTTCTCCTTCACCTTCCTCTCGGTGGTGCTGGCGACGTTGGTCGCAGGCTGGCGTAGCGGCCTCGTCGCGCTCCTCGTCGGCGAGCTGCTCGTCTGGTATTTCGTGCTGCCCATCCATGGCAGCTTTGCTTTCGCCGATCCGAAGATGGCGTCCTGGCTGATCGTGGTTGGGCTCACCCAGCTCCTGATGGTCGGCGCGATGGGCCTGTACCAGAGCGAGGTGCGGCGCGGGCAAATGGAGCGGACGCGGCGGATCAACTTCCTCGGCCATGCCCTGCGGGAGATGGACCACCGCACCCGCAACAATTTCCAGATCGTCACCAGCCTCCTCCAGCTCCAGTCGAACCGCTCGGCAAGCGAGGAGGTGAAGGCGGCGCTCAGGGAGGCGAGCGAGCGGCTGCAGGCGGTCTCGGCGGTCTACGCCGCACTGGCGCCGAGCAGCCAGAACCTCGCCGCTATCCGCCTCCAGGACCAGCTCGAGGAGATGTGCGGGCAGATCCGCCGCGGCATCCTTCCCGAAGGCATCAGCCTCACCACCGAGCTGGAGCCGATCCTCGTCCCGCACGAGACGGCGGTGGCGATCGGCATCATCGTCAACGAGCTCGTCACCAACGCCTGCAAGCACGCCTTTCCCGACGGCCGTGGCAGCATCGTCGTGCGCACCAGCAAGGGGCCGGACGGCGCCGTCATCGAAGTCGCCGACGACGGCCGCGGGTTGGCGAAGGGGCCTGAGAAAAAGGGGCTCGGCACGCGCCTGGTCGCCGCGTTCGTGCAGCGGGTGCGGGGGACGAGCGACGTGCGCTCGTCCGAGGCTGGGACTGTCCACATCGTCACGGTGCCGCTGCCCGCGTGAGGAACGTCAGCGCCGGCATCCTCCTTTATCGCCGCGTGGAGGGCGGGATCGAGGTGCTCCTGATCCGGCCGGGCGGTCCCTTCTGGCGCGGGCGCGACGAGGGGGCGTGGATGATCCCCAAGGGCGGCATCGACGCGGGCGAGACGGCGCTGGAGGCGGCGATCCGCGAGTTCGAGGAGGAGATGGGCAGCGCTCCCGCCGGAACGCCGGTGCCACTCTGCACGGTGCGGCAGAAAGGCGGCAAGTGGGTCGAGGCCTTCGCGCTGGAGGGGGAGTTCGACCCCGCCGCGCTCTCGAGCAACAGCTTCACCCTCGAATATCCGCCGCGCTCCGGCCAGTATCGCGACTTTCCCGAGGTCGAGGAAGCGCGGTGGTTCGGGCTGGAGGAGGCGCGGGCGAAGATGCTGGCGAGCCAGCTGCCGATCCTGGACGCGCTCGCCGAGCGCCTCAGCCGTCGAACAGATGCGGGTACTGGCGGGGCTGGCAGCGCAGATACTGGTTCGCCGCCTTGACCTTGGCGCCGAGATGGGCGGCGGCGTGCCAGGGCCAGCGCGGGTCGTAGAGGAGGCCGCGGGCGAGCGCGATCGCGTCGGCGTCGCCGGTTGAGACGATCGCCTCGGCCTGGTCGAAGCCCGTGATGAGGCCGACCGCCACGACCGGGATGCCCACCGCCTGCTTGACCGCCCGGGCGAGCGGGACCTGGTAGGAGGGGCCGACGGGGATCTTCTGCGCCGGCGTCAGGCCGCCCGAGGAGACGTGGATCGCCGCGCAGCCGCGCGCCTCCAGCGCCTGGGCGAACGCGACGGTCTGGGCGATGTCCCAGCCGCCCTCTGCCCAGTCGGTGCCGGAGACGCGCATCGACACCGGCTTCTCCGCCGGGAAAACGGCGCGGACGGCGTCGAAGATTTCGAGTGGGAAGCGCATGCGCTTTTCGAGGCTGCCGCCATAATCGTCGTCGCGGCGGTTGGAGAGCGGCGAGAGGAATTGGTGGAGGAGATAGCCGTGGGCGCCGTGGAGCTGGATGGCGTCGAGCCCGAGCCGCGCCGCCCGCTCCGCCGCCGCGACGAAGCCGTCGCGGATGCGGGCGAGGCCGCCCTGGTCGAGGGCCTCGGGCGGGTGCTCGCTGTCGAGGAAGGGGAGGGCGGACGGCGCGACGGTCTGCCATCCCGCCGGTGCGCCGGGGGCGATCTGGGCGCCGCCTTCCCAGGGCACGCGGGTCGAGGCCTTGCGGCCGGCATGGCCGAGCTGGATGCCGATCGGCATGTCCGACCAGCGCCGCACGCTCTCCAGCACCTTGGCAAGCGCCGCCTCGTTGGCGTCCGACCAGAGGCCGAGATCGTCGGGCGAGATGCGGCCCTCGGCGGTGACGGCGGTCGCTTCGAGCATCAGCAGCGCCGCGCCGGACAAAGCGAGGTTGCCGAGGTGGATGAGGTGCCAGTCGGTGGCGCTGCCTTCCCCATCGGCCGAATATTGGCACATCGGCGCGACGACGATGCGGTTCGAAAGGGTGAGGCCGCCGACGGCGAGGGGGGAGAAGAGGGCGCTGGTCATCGGCGGCAAGTAGGGCCGGGGACGCCGCTTACAAGTGGAACTTGCCCTCGATCACGGTGACGCACGTGCCGCCGAGGATGACGCGCTCGCCTTCGCGGCGGCACTCGAGGAGGCCGCCGCGGCGGCTGGCCTGCCAGGCAGTGAAGCTGTCGCGGCCCAAGCGCTCGCACCAGAAGGGGGCGAGGGCGGCGTGGGCGGAGCCGGTAACCGGATCCTCGTCGACGCCCCAGGCGGGAACGAAGACGCGGCTGACGACGTCGTGCTGGCCGTCGCCCTTCGCGGTGACGATGGCCATCAGGTCGATGCCGCGCAAAGCCGCCATGTCCGGCGCGCAGGCCCGCACCGCCGCGGCGTCGGGGAGGAGGATGATCGCCGTCCCCTCCGGCCCCTTGTAGCTGATGAACACTTCGCCGGCCGGGGTTCCGAGCGCTTCGAGCAGGCGGGCATGATCCTGCCGCCGCACGAGCGTCTCGGGAAGATCGAGTGTGAGCGCGTCGCCGTCGCGGCCGACGACGAGCACGCCGGCCTTGCGGGTGCGGAAGCGGACATGCTCGCCTTCGATGAGAACGTGGCCGCTCGCCAGGGTCGCGTGGCCGCACAGCGCCACTTCCGTGGTTGGGGTGAACCAGCGCAATTCGTAGTCCGCTTCGCCGTCCGCGCACGGCACAGTGAAGGCGGTTTCGGAAAGGTTGTTCTCCTCGGCTATGGCCTGCATCGTCGCGTCGGGCAGCCACCCCTCGAGCGGCACGACGGCAGCCGGATTGCCGGTGAAGGGGCGGTCGGCGAAGGCGTCGACCTGGACGATGCGATAGGCGGTCATGGCTCTTCCTGGACTTCCTGGATGACGTCGGTCTCGACAAGGGCATTGCCGGGATGGTCGACATGGCCCTCCGGATCCGGGTGGATCAGCACTTCGCAGCCGGGGAATTCGGCCTCCAGCTTGTGCTCGACCTCGTCCATTACCTTGTGGACTTCGGCAACCGTCATGTGCGGATCGACCCAGACGTGGAACTGGACGAAATCGTGCATGCCGCTGGAGCGGGTCCTGAGGTCGTGGATGCCCTTCAATTCGGGATGGCGGGCAGCGACGTCGATGAAGCGGCGGCGCTTCTCCTCGGGCCATTCCTTGTCCATCAGCTGGTCGATGGCGTGGGCCGAGGCGCGCCACGCGCTCCAGATCAGCCAGGCCGCAATGGCGAGGCCGAGGATCGGATCGGCGCTGCGGAAGCCGAGATACTGGTCAAGGAGCAAGGCGACGATGACCGAGCCGTTCAGCAGCAGGTCGCTGCTGTAATGGGCGTAGTCGGTCTTGATCGCGACCGAGCCGGTGCGGGCGATGACGCGGCGCTGGTAGAGGACGAGGGCAAGGGTCGCGGCGATCGCCACGAGCGACGCGGCGATGCCATATTCGGCGTGGGCGGTGGTATCGCCATGGGCGAGCCGCTGCACCGCCCGCCAGGCGATGCCGAAGGCGGAGAAGGTGATGATGCCGACCTGGAAGAGCGCGGCGATCGCCTCTGCCTTGCCGTGGCCGAAGCGGTGGTCGCGGTCGGCCGGCATCGCGGCGAGGCGGACGCCGTAGAGGGTGATGAGCGAGGTGACGAGATCGAGCGCCGTGTCGGCGAGGCTGCCGAGCATCGCCACCGATCCGGTCGCCCAGGCGGCATAGCCCTTGAGGAGGAGCAGGCACGCCGCCATCGACACGCTCGCCGTGGCGGCGCGGGCGGTGAGGTCGCCATGGGCCTGGTGCTCGGGGTGGATGTCGCTCACGGGTAGAGCAGGCCTTCGGACCAGGTGCCGTCCGGGGCGCGGGTGAAGAGGCGGCGCTCGTGGAGGCGGTGCGGGCGGTCGGACCAGAATTCGATTCGCTCGGGGACGACGCGCCAGCCCGACCAGCGCGGCGGGCGGGGCACCTCGCCGCCGTCGAAGCGGGCGCGGACCTCCTCGTAGCGGGCCTCGAACGTGGTGCGGGCATCGAGGGGGCGGGACTGGTCGGAGGCCCAGGCCCCGAGCTGCGAATCGCGCGAGCGGCTGGCGAAATAGGCGTCCGCCTCGGCCTCGCTCACGGCTTCCGCGCGGCCCTCGATGCGGACCTGGCGGCGCAGCGACTTCCAGTGGAAGAGCAGGGCGGCGTCGGGGTTCGCCGCCAGTTCGACGCCCTTGCGGCTGTCCAAGTTGGTGTAGAAGACGAAGCCGCCCGGGTCGTGGCCCTTCATCAGCACCATGCGCACGGAGGGGCGGCCTGCGGTGTCGGCGGTGGCGAGGGCCATCGCCTCCGGATCGTTCGGCTCGGACTCGCGGGCCTCGGCGAGCCAGATTTCGAACAGAGCGTGCGGGTCGTCGGCCATGGCTGCCCTTTGCCGCCGCCCGCCCCGCGGCACAAGCGGTGCCCGCGATGGAGGGTCGCGGTTTGCTCTATGGAGCCTGGTGAGGGGCAAAGGCCGTTCAGATAATGTTCTTGACAATCCGTCGCAGTTCCGCTAATGTTCAACGACTCGAGTCGGTCTTTGACATTGTGAATATCCACTGTTTCCGGGCGGCGCGTCAGGCGCCGAGGCCGCCGTCGATGGCGAGGACGGCGCCGGTGACGAAGGCGGCTTCCTCGGACGCGAGGTAGGCGACGAGTCCGGCGACTTCCTCGGGCCGGCCGTGGCGCGGGATCGCCATGCGGCTGTGGAAGAGGGCGGCATCGGCAGTGTCGGCCGGGTTGCGCTCGGTCTCGATTACCCCGGGCTGGACGAGGTTTACGGTGATGCCCCGCCCGCCGAAATCGCGCGCCAGCCCGCGGGTGAGCCCGCCGAGCGCGGCCTTGCTCGAGGCGTAGAGGCCGGCGCCCGGCCCCAGCGTCATCTCGGCCATGACGCTGCCGATGGTGACGATCCTGCCGCCGTCGCGCAGGATCGGCGCTGCCGCCTGGATGGCGAGGAAGACGGCGCGGACGTTGACGGCGAACTGCCGGTCGAAGGCGTCTGGCGCGAAGCCGGCAAGCGGGCCGACGATGGCGAGGCCGGCATTGTTGACGAGGATATCGAGCCCGGAGAGGCGCTCTGCCGCGTCCGTCACCGCCTGCCGAACCGCCGAGGGATCGGCGCAGTCCGCCTGCAGCGCAAACGCCTCGCCGCCTGCGGCGCGGATCGCCTCCCCATGCGCCTCCGCCTCCTCCGCCCGGGACAGATAGGTGAAGGCGATTCGTGCGCCCTCCGCCGCCAGCCGCGCCGAGATGGCCCCGCCGATCCCGCGGCTGCCACCGGTCACCAGCGCCGTCTTGCCCCTCAGCCGCTGCACCATGTCCTCCCTGCGGGCCGAGGCTAGGCGCAGGAGGGCAGCAGGGGAAGGGCGGGGCAGGGGGTGAGACCGGACAAGCCCCTCCCGTCATCCCGGCGAAAGCCGGGATCTCCAGTCGGAAACGCCATGAGACCCGGCTTTCTACAAACGCCGCAAGGATGCGGCGGGGGTCTCGTGGAGAACCCGGCTTTCGCCGGGATGACGATGTTGCCCTGCGGGGTGACGGATGAGTGTGCCGGAGTAACGGGTTGTTCCGCGGGAGCGAGCGTCCGCCGGCGCTTGCCAATCGCCGGTGCCTTACCCATGTGACACAGTGTTGCCGCGCGGCAATGCTGGACATTTGGAACCGGGTGGAAGAACGAAGCGAGCGATGGCGGATCTTTATTCACAATTGGGCGTGAAGCGCGACGCGAGCGAGACCGAGATCAAGAAGGCTTATCGCAAGCTCGCCAAGGAGCTGCACCCGGACAAGAACAAGGACAACCCCAAGGCGACCGAGCGCTTTTCGAAGGTGACGCAGGCCTACGACCTCCTCACCGACAAGGACAAGCGCGCCCGCTACGACCGCGGCGACATCGACGAGGACGGCAATCCCAAGGCGCCGTTCGGCTTCGGCGGCGGCGGACCCGGCGGCGGCGCGGGTGGCTTCCGAGGCCATCCTGGCAACGGCCCCGGCCAGTTCGGCGGGGCAGCGGAGGAGGTCGACCTCTCCGAGATATTCGGCGACCTGTTCGGCAATGGCGGCGGCGCCCGGCGCGGCGGCGGCGGGCCGTTCGGCGGGTTCGGGGGCTTTGGCGGGTTCGGCGGCGGCGGCCGCGCGGCGCCGCCCGAGAAGGGCGCGGACGTGCTCTACCGGCTCCCCGTCCCGTTCGAGGACGCGGCGGCACTGCGCGAGCAGCGGGTGACGCTCGAAGGCGGCAAGACGGTGTCGATCAAGCTCCCCAAGGGCGTCGAGGAAGGCGCCAAGATCCGCCTCGCCGGCCAGGGGCGACCGGGGCCGGGCGGCAATGGCGATGCGATCGTCACCATCTCGATCGCCCCGCACCGTTTCTACACGCGCGAGGGCGACAATATCCGGCTCGAGCTGCCGGTGCGGATCGACGAGGCCCTGCTCGGCGCCAAGGTGAAGGTGCCGACGGTCGAGGGGCCGGTAATGCTGACGGTGCCGAAGGGCGCGACCTCGGGGAAGACGCTCCGCCTCAAGGGCCGCGGCTTCACCGGCAAGGACGGCGTGCGCGGCGACCAGCTCGTCACCTTGATGGTCGACGTGCCCGCCGACGATGCCGAATTGCAGCGTTTCATCGAAGGCTGGAGCGGCAAAAAAGGAAACCCGCGAAGCACCTTGGGCGTCTAGCAAGGGGCCCGAACCGGGAGCTAAAGAGGTTGTGATGGGATCAAAGCGGGATGATACGGCAGGAGAAGCCGCGAAGGCGTGGCGGCACCACGTCGAGCGGCTTCGACGCACCGGATCGCCCGCTTTGATCCCACCCGCAGGGCAAGGGCAGATTTGGCCCGCCGCAGCGTTGCTCGCTTGCCCGATAGTACCACTATCGGCCGCGCTCGCGCCTCGCGGCGAGCCAAATCTGCCCTTGTCACGACCTCTTTAGCTCCCGGTTCGGACCCCATCATGCTGCCCGAACCGTCTTCCGAATCCCCCGAGGCAAGACGGCAGAGGCTGGTGCGCACCCGCGCGCATTTCGGCCGGTTCCGCGCGAAGATGCGGCCGGGCCAATATCCCTACGAGGTGCTGAAGCGGGTCGCGATCGGCGTCTACACCGACGGCTTCATTCATGCCGGCAACCTCGCCTACCTCGCGTTGGTGACGGTATTTCCGTTCATCATCGTCGCGGCCGCCGTCGCCCATCTGTTCGGGCAAACCGAGGGTGGCGCGCGCGCCGTCGCCTCGCTCCTCCAGACGATGCCTTACAACGTCGCCGAAGTGCTGAGGAAGCCTATCCACGACGTCCTCACCGCGCGCTCGGGGAACCTCCTGTGGCTCGGCGGCCTCGTCGGGTTGTGGACGACGGCGAGCTTCATCGAGACGATCCGCGACATCCTCCGCCGCGCCTACGGGGTGAAGGGCAGCGCCGCCTTCTGGGAATATCGGCTGATGTCGATCGGCCTGATCGTCGCCTCGGTGGTGCTGATGCTGATCGCCTTCGCCGCCTCCATCCTCCTCTCCGGCGCCGAGCAGTTCATCTTGAACCTGGTGCCCCAAGCGAAGGGGCTGGCGGGGCTGCTTGGCCTCCTCCACATCGTGCCGGCGCTGGTCCTGTTCGGCTCGATCTACTTCATCCTCGTCTCCCTGACGCCGCGACGCTACCGGCGGATGGGGTGCCGCAAATGGCCGGGCGCCCTGTTCATCACGATCTGGTGGGTGGCGACGTCGACCCTCCTGCCGGTCGTCCTCAGCCATCTCGGCGGCTACGACCTCACCTATGGCAGCCTCGCCGGCGTCATCATCGCGCTCATTTTCTTCTTCGTGATCGGTTTGGGCGTGGTAATCGGCGCGCAGCTCAACGCGGCGCTGGCGGAACCGCCGGAGCCGACGCTAAAGGAAGTCGCCGAAGCCCGCCGTGACGTAGCGGTAGAGGCGGCTGCGGACGGGGCCGAAGGGGAGACTGCATGACGGGTTTGATGGCGGGCAAGAGGGGGCTGATCATGGGCCTCGCCAACGACAAGTCGCTCGCCTGGGGGATCGCGCAGAAACTGGGCGAGCATGGCGCCGAGATGGCCTTCTCCTACCAGGGCGACGCGCTGAAGAAGCGGGTCGGGCCGCTGGCGGCGCAGGTCGGCTCGGACTTCCTCATCGACTGCGACGTGTCCGACATGGCGGCGCTCGACCACATGTTCGCGGAGCTGAAGGCGCGGTGGGAGACGATCGACTTCCTCGTCCACGCCATCGGCTTTTCGGACAAGAACGAGTTGCGCGGGAAGTATGTCGATACCAGCCTCGACAATTTCCTGATGTCGATGAACATCTCGGTCTACAGCTTCACCGCCGCCGCCCGCCGGGCGCGCGAGATGATGCCGAACGGCGGCAGCCTGCTGACGCTCACCTATTACGGCGCCGAGAAGGTGATCCCCCATTACAACGTCATGGGCCTCGCCAAATCGGCGCTGGAGACCAGCGTCAAATATCTGGCGATGGACCTCGGGCCGGAGAATGTGCGGGTGAACGCCATCTCCGCCGGCCCGATCAAGACGCTGGCGGCCAGCGGCATCGGCGACTTCCGCTACATCCTCAAATGGAACGAATATAATTCCCCGCTCCGCCGCAACGTGACGATCGAGGACGTCGGCGGCGCCGGCCTCTACCTCCTTTCCGACCTGGCCTCGGGCGTGACGGGCGAAATCCACCATGTCGACGCCGGCTACAACGTCATCGGCATGAAGGCCGAGGACGCGCCGGATATCAGCGTTGCCTGACGCGGTTGGTTTGGCAGCCGGGCAGGTCGTCGCGGTAGCCGGCGCAGCGATCGTGACTGCCTGCTGCTTCCTCGCGTCGCGTAAGCCACAGTTGTGCAATTCGGATCGTTGGGGTCGCGCCTATCAGGCAGGTTGGTGCGCCTGGCTGTTTCTGGCGCTGTGCAGTCCGGCTTTGTGGGTGTCGATGAGGCTCCACGACAGCCCAGCTCTCGCCTTTGGTGTGCCGATGGCTGCCGTCCTGCTGGCGAGCTACGCCAGCTCCAGGACGCAATGGCGGGTACGGCGCTGGGTACAGGCGCGAATCGACCGCCGATGAGCTTCAACACGTTCGGCCGCGTCTTCCGGTTCACGACCTGGGGCGAGAGCCATGGCCCGGCGATCGGCGCCGTGGTCGACGGGTGTCCGCCGGGGCTGGGCCTGTCGGAGGACGACATCCAGCCGTGGCTCGACAGGCGGCGGCCGGGGCAGTCGCGGTTTACGACGCAGCGGCGGGAGCCGGATGCGGTGCGGATACTCTCGGGGGTCTTCGAGGGGCTGACGACCGGGGCGCCGATCAGCCTCGTCATCGACAATGTCGATGCCCGCACGAAGGATTATGGCGAGAGCGCGCCGCCTTACCGGCCCGGCCACGCCGATTATGCCTATGACATGAAATACGGCCATCGCGACTGGCGCGGCGGCGGGCGGGCCTCGGCGCGGGAGACGGCGATGCGGGTCGCCGCCGGCGCCGTGGCGCGGCTGGTGGTGCCGGAGGTGACGATCCGCGGCTACCTCGTCGAGCTTGGCGGCGACCGGATCGACGGGTTCGATGCCGACGAGATCGGGCGCAATCCCTTCTTCTGCCCGGACGCGGCGGCGGCGGCGCGCTGGGAGGGGCTGGTCGATGCGGCGCGCAAGGCGGGGAGCTCGCTGGGCGCGGTCGCCGAATGCGTTGCGACGGGCGTGCCGGCGGGGTGGGGCGCGCCCGTCTACGGCAAGCTCGACGCCGATCTCGCCGCGGCGGGCATGTCGATCAACGCGGTAAAGGGTGTCGAGATCGGCGCCGGCTTCGGCGCGGCGCGGCTGTCGGGCGAGGAGAATGGCGACGCGATGCGGCCGTCGCCGCACGGGGGGGCGCCCGAATTCCTGTCGAACCATGCCGGGGGAGTGGCGGGCGGGATTTCGACCGGGCAGCCCGTGGTGGTGCGGATCGCGTTCAAGCCGACTTCGTCGATCCTGACGCCGGTCGAGACGATCGACGCTGCGGGCAATGCCGCCGAGGCGGTGACGAAGGGCCGCCACGATCCCTGCGTCGGCATTCGCGGCGTGCCGGTGCTGGAGGCGATGGTGGCGCTGGTGCTCGCCGACCACAAGCTCCTCCACCGCGCCCAATGCGGCTGAACCTCTAGCCGCGCGGCGGGTTGACAGGCGCGGACGCCGGGAGGAATGGTAGCGCTACCAATAGTCGTGGGCAAGTGCCGTGGAAAGACAGGCGGAGAGGGTGGAACAGGCTTTTTCGGCGGCGATGCTGCCGGTCGATCTCGACGACGCGATTCTTGCGGGCCGGCTCCAGCTCGAAGCGGGGCCGACGCCGGTGCTCGTGCGCGGCGGCGAAGTGTTCGACGTCTCCCGCAGTGCCGCAACCGTCTCGGACCTTCTCGACTTTTCCGATCCCGCCTCCGTAGATGGCGAGCGGCTGTTCTCGACGGACGAGATGACCGCCCGCGTCGTCGCGTCCGAACCCGGCGCCTTCCTGCTCTCGCCGGTCGACCTCCAGGTCGTGAAGGCGGCGGGGGTGACGTTTGCCGTCTCCGCGGTCGAGCGGGTGATCGAGGAGCGGGCGCGGGGCGATTCCGACAAGGCGGCCGGCATCCGCGCGATGCTCGAAGAGCGGATCGGCGGCGGCATCCGCGCGGTGGTGCCGGGCTCCGACGAGGCGATGCGGCTCAAGGCGGCGTTGCTCGAAGAGGGGATGTGGTCGCAATATCTCGAGGTCGCGATCGGGCCCGACGCGGAGATCTTCACGAAATCGTCGGTGCTCTCGACCGTCGGCTGGGGCGGCGAGATTGGGGTGCGATCCGACTCGACCTGGAACAACCCGGAGCCCGAGGTGGTGCTGATCGCCGACAGCCAAGGCCGCGCGAAGGGCGCGACGCTCGGCAACGACGTCAACTTGCGCGACTTCGAGGGGCGGAGCGCCTTGCTGCTCTCCAAGGCCAAGGACAACAATGCCTCGTGCGCGATCGGGCCGTTCATCCGGCTGTTCGCGGGCGGCTTCTCGATGGACGACGTGCGCGGCGCGGAGGTCGAATTGGTGGTCGAGGGGCGGGACAATTTCCGGCTCGAGGGGCGTAGCGAGATGCGCCAGATCAGCCGCGATCCCGAAGAGCTGCTCCGCCAGGCGATGAGCGAGCATCATTTTCCCGATGGCTTCACCCTGTTCCTCGGCACGCTCTTCGCGCCGGTGCAGGACCGCGACGAGCCGGGGCGGGGCTTCACCCACAAGGAAGGCGACGTGGTGCGGATCGCGGCCTCGCGGATCGGCGTGCTGCAGAACAAGGTGACGACGTCGAAGGCGGCGCCGCCGTGGACCTTCGGGGTGCGCGCGCTTATGCGCAACCTCGCCGCGCGCGGCCTCCTCTGACGCTTACGAAAAACAGAAGAAAAACAGACGAACAGGGATTGGGAGCGGACGTGAGCGAAGCGAGCGACAAGAGGGCGATCTATCCGAGCCTCGAGGGCAAGAGGGTGCTGATCACCGGCGGCGGATCCGGGATCGGCGCGGGCCTCGTCGAGGCGTTCGTCCGCCAGGGCAGCGACGTCATCTTCTTCGACATTGCCGATGAGGATTCGAACGCTTTGGTCACTGGGCTGGGCGTAGGAAACTTGCGCTACGAGCATGTCGATCTGACCGACATTGCGGGGACCCAGGCGACGATCCGCCGGCTCACGGAGGAGGGCGGCGGGTTCGACGTGCTCGTCAACAATGCCGGCAATGACGACCGCCACGATTGGGAGCAGGTCACCGAGGACTATTGGGACCGTCGGATGGCGGTGAACCTGAAGCACCTCTTCTTCTGTAGTCAGGCGGTGGCGCCCGCGATGAAGGCGAAGGGCGCCGGGGTGATCGTCAATTTCGGCTCGATCTCCTGGCACCTCGGCATCCCCGAGCTCGCCGTCTACCAGACCGCCAAGGCGGCGATCGAGGGCATGACCCGCGCCCTGGCCCGCGAGCTGGGGCCGGACGGCATCCGGGTGAATTGCGTGGTGCCGGGGAATGTGCGGACGCCCCGCCAGCTCCAATGGTATACGCCCGAGGGCGAGGCGGAGATCGTCTCGGCGCAGGCGCTGAAGGGGCGGCTGGCGCCGGAGGACATCGCTTCGCTGGTGGTGTTCCTCGCATCGGACGACGCGCGGCTGATGACGGGGCATGAGATTTTCATCGACGCGGGATGGCGATGAGATGAGCGAGCCGAGCAACGTCTGGGACCTCCATTGCGAGCTTGGCGAGGGGCCGGTCTGGGTCGGTGGGGCGCTGTGGTTCGTCGACATCAAGAAGCAGCACGTCCACCGCTACGACCCGGCGACGGGCGCCAAGCGGAGCTGGGACGCGCCGGAGCAGGTCGGCTTCATCGTGCCGGAAGAGGGCGGGGCGTTCGTCGCCGGGCTGCAGAGCGGCCTCCACCGCTTCACGCCCGAGACGGGCGCCTTCGACCTGATCGCCGAAATGGAGCCGGAGCGGCCGGACAATCGGCTGAACGACGGCGTGTCGGACCCGGCCGGGCGGCTGTGGTTCGGGACGATGGACAATAAGGAGCGGGAGAAGAGCGGCGCCTTCTACCGCTACGAGCGCGGCGCGGTGGTGCGCACCCACATTGAGGGGATCGCCATCACCAACGGGCCAGCCGTCTCGCCGGACGGGCGCATCCTCTATTTCGTCGACACGCTGGCGGGCACGATCGAGGCGGCCGATATCGACCGGCACGGGGCGCTCGGGCCGCGGCGGCCGTTCGTGCGGATCGATCCGAAGGAGGGGCATCCCGACGGGCCGACGATCGATGCCGAAGGGTGCGTGTGGATCAGCCTCTATGCCGGCTGGGAGACGCGGCGCTACTCGCCGGCGGGCGAGCTTCTCCAGCGGGTGCGGTTCCCGGCGGCGAACATCACCAAGATCGCGTTCGGCGGCGACGATTTGCGCACCGTGTGGGCGACGACGGCGCGGCAGCTTTTGAAGCCGGAGGAGATCGAGCGGCAGCCGGAGGCAGGCGACCTGTTCGAGTTCCGGGTCGACGTGCCGGGCGTGCAATGCCCGCTGGTGGCCCGGTGAGGTTCGCCGCGGCAGCGCTCGCGGCCCTGCTCCTTGGAACCGCGGCGGGGGCGGCGCCGACCTTCCACCCGCTCTTCTCGGATCACGCCGTCCTCCAACGCGACCGGCCGATCCATGTCTGGGGCAAGGCCGATCCCGGCGAGCGGCTGGTCGTGACGTTCGGCCAGGGACGCACCGCCACTGTCGCGGGCGCGGACGGGGTGTGGCGGGCCGAGCTGCCGGCGATGGCGGCGGGAGGACCTTACCGGCTCGAGGCGACCGGCGCCAATGGCGCGCGGGCGGGGGCGGATGATGTGCTGGTCGGCGACGTCTGGCTCTGCTCGGGCCAGTCGAACATGGAGCTGCCGCTGACGCGGGTGCTCAACAACGACAGCGAGATATCCGGGGCCAGGGACCCGGAGCTGCGCATCCTCACCGTGCCGAAGAAGACGGCGGTCTCGCCGGCCTACGGATTCGGCGGGCCGGTGACGTGGACGGCGGTGACGCCGCAGTCGGTGCCGGGCTTCTCGGCCGCCTGCTATTTCATGGCGAAGGAATTGCGCGGATCGCAGCACGTCCCGATCGGCGCGATCAACGCCAGCTGGGGCGGGACGGCGATCCGCTCCTGGCTCGACGAGAGCGCCAGCCGCGCGGTGGGCGGTGCGGACGTCGACCTGCTGGCCTTGTACCGGCATGATCCCGTCGCCGCGAACCGGCAGTTCGGGACTCGTTGGCAGGGCTGGTGGGAAGCCCATGCCCACCAGGCGCCGTGGCTCGACGCCGCGTCGCTGGCGTGGAAGCCGATGCCGAAGATCGCTTATTGGGAGACGTGGGGCGACCCCGCCTTCGCCAAGTTCGACGGTATCGTCTGGGCGCGCAAGCGGGTGACGCTGACCGCCGAGGAGGCGGCGCGGGCCCAAACCCTGTCCTTGGGCGTCATCGACGAGATCGACGAGACCTTCGTCAACGGGGTGCCGGTCGGCAACAGCTTCGGCTGGGATGTCGACCGCGATTACACATTGCCCAAGGGGCTGCTCCACGCCGGCGAGAATGTCATCCTCGTCAACCTGCTCGACGCCTACGGCTTCGGCGGCTTCCAGGGCCCGGCGGAGAAGCTGCGGCTCGGGCTTGCCGGAGGCGGCGTGACACCGCTCGGCGACGGCTGGGAGTATTCGGTGGTGCCGGCCGGCATCGGCGATCCGCCGCGCCCGCCCTGGGACGCGGCGGCGGGGCTGTCGCTGATCTACGACGGCATGATCGCGCCGCTCGGCGCCTACGGCTTCAAGGGGGCGGCATGGTATCAGGGAGAGACCGACGCCGGTTCGCCCGCCGGGTATGCCGACAAGCTCCAGGCGATGATGGCCGGCTGGCGGCGGCAGTTTGCCGCGCCGGCCATGCCGTTCCTGATCGTCAGCCTTGCCAATTACGGCGGGCCACAGGTCGGGCCGCATGCCAGCGGCTGGGCTGAGATCCGCGAGGCGCAGCGCGCTGCGACGGTGCGCGACGGCCATGCGGCGATCGTGGTGGCGATGGACCTCGGCGACCGGCTCGATATCCATCCGGCCAACAAGCAGGAGGTCGGGCGGCGTCTGGCCCAGGCCGCGCGGGCGCTGGCCTATGGCGCCACCGTGCCGCCGTCGGGCCCGGAGATCGTCTCGGCACGGCGCACGGCGGACGGGATCGTGCTCAGCTTCCGCGGCGTGAAGGGCGCGCTCCACGCCTGGAGCGGCGCGCGGCCGCTCGGTTTCGAGCTCTGCGCCGAGACCCAGGACAGCTGTCGCTACGCCGAAGCCACGGCCGCCGGTGCAACGGTCCGCCTCGCCGACGACGGCGGTCCCGCGACCCGAGTCCGCTACGCCTGGGCCGACGCGCCGGTGGTCAACCTGTACGACGAGGCGCCGCTGCCGGCGGGGCCGTTCGAGGTGCCGCTCCGGTAGCGAGGGAACGGCCGCGGAGCTCCGACAGCTTAATTCGGGCCGCCACGCAGCTGTGCGATGACCTTGAGGACCGTGCCGCGGATCGCCGCGCGAACTCCGGGAGGCACGTGCGTCGTGGGAGGTGCGCCCTTGGGAGCCACGGCGGTCATCGCCGCGACCATGCCCCGCTCCCCTTGGAGGCAAGGGGCGAACGCGCGGTCGGCGACCCTTTCGGCGGAGTCGGCCCCGCTTGCCTCCCGCCGCGCCTCGCCCAAAAGGCAATCCACCCATGCCTGGGCGGCCCCGTCGAGTGCCGGATCGCGACTGGAGCCGGCCGAGATTCGCCAGGTGATCTTCTGCGCGTAGGTGTCGCGCACCGGGCGGCCGCGCCGGTTGTGCGCCGGCGTGAAATGCGCCCGCTCGATCATCAGCCGGCAGGTACTGGTGTCGAGGCTGTCGGAGCCGCTCGAAGTGGTTACGGTGCAGGAGGAAACATTGCCCTTGGGATCGACCTCCAGCGCGACGGCGACCGTGCCCTGCTCCTCGTTGCGGAGAGCCGCATTGGGATAGTCCTCAGTGGTGATGAGGCTGACGAGGCTCCCGGCGACCGGTGCGGCCCGATGTGCCGGCGGCGCATGCGGCGCGGCGGCGAGAAGAAGCGAAAGGCCGGTCGCGGCGAGGGTGGCGTGCATGGGCGTGGTCTAGCCTGGCGCATGCACGATGGCGATCCGTCAAAGACTGGATGCGTCGCCGCGGCCGAGCTGACCGCGTTCTGGTCAGCCCTCTATCCGCAACACCACGACGCCGTGCGGCTGGACTGCAGTGGAGAAGGTGCCGGCGCGGCGGGGGAGGTTCTTGTGCTGCCAGAGGTCGCGGATGCGCGTCTTGAGGCGGGCGGGGTAGCCGATCTCATCCCAGCCGAAGCCGATCTCCGCCGGGGCGGCGCCGCGGTTGAGGAGGAGGATGGCGCGGGCGCCGCCGGCGAGGGGCTTCACCCACACTTCCTTGTCGCCGTCCTTGCGGACGCGGCGGCCCTGGACGCCGAGCCGGTCCTGGTCGACGGCGATCACCTCCTTGTTCAACAGGATGGCGCGGGTGGCGTCGGACATGTTCGCCACGTCGTTTCCGGCGATGAGGGGTGCGGCCATCATCGCCCACAGGCTGAAATGGGCGCGATATTCGGCGTCAGTCATGCCGCCATTGCCGACCTCGAGCATATCGGGGTCGTTCCAGTGGCCGGGGCCGGCATAGGGCCAGAGCGGCTCGTTCCTGTCGACGATGTCGAGCATGCCGAGCGAATAGGTGCGCGGGCCCTGCCAATGATCGTAAATGTCGCCGGTGGTGCGCCAGAGGTTTCCGACGTTCGCCGCCCACAGCCAGGGCTTGGAATTGCCCCATTCGCACAGGCTGAAGACGATGGGGCGGCCGCTCGCCTTCAAGGCGTCCGACATCAGGGCATAGGCTTCCTCGGCGTTGCGGGTGCCGGTGTTGCACCAATCGTACTTCAGATAGTCGACGCCCCAGGCAGCGTAGGTGAGGGCGTCCTGATATTCGTGGCCCTGGCTCCCCGGGCGATCGCCGCAGGTGCGCCGGCCGGCGTCCGAATAGAGGCCGAACTTGAGGCCTTTGGAATGGATGTAATCGGCAAGCGCCTTGATGCCGCCGGGGAAGCGCTTGGCGTCGGCGGTGATGAAGCCTTGGGCGTCGCGGGGGCCGTGCCAGCAATCGTCGATGACGACATAGAAATAGCCGGCGTCCCGCACGCCGGTCGAGACCATCGCGTCGGCGGTGCGGCGGACGGTCTCCTCATTGACGTCGCAGCCGAACTTGTTCCAGCTGTTCCAGCCCATCGGCGGGCTTTGGGCGAGGCCCTTGGCGGTCCGCGCCGGGATAAGCTTGTTCGGATCGCTGCTCGCGTCCTGCGCGAGCGCCGGCTGCCCGAGGAGCAGGGCCGCGAGGAGCGCGAGCAGCCGCATCAATGGTTGTGCCGGGGCGTCTTCTGGGACGTGCCGCGGTAGCGGAGCGCGAAGTCGAGGGTGCCGCCGTCGGCGAGCTGGCCGGTCTTCTCGCGATAGAGCTGCTCCCAGGGCGTGTTGCTCTCCGGCAGGTCCGGCGGGCCGGCGGCAATGCGGCGGGCGATCTCGTCCTTGTCGACGAGGGCGTCGCAGCTGCCGGCGTTGAGGTCGATACGGATCCTGTCGCCGGTGCGGAGCCAGGCCAGGCCGCCGCCCGCGGCGCTTTCGGGGGAGGCGTTGAGGATCGAGGGGCTGTCCGAGGTGCCGGATTGGCGGCCGTCGCCCAAGGTCGGAAGGCTCTGGATGCCGCGCTGGAGGAGGTGGTCGGGCGGCTGCATGTTGACGACCTCGGCCGAGCCGGGCCAGCCCAGGGGGCCGGCGCCGCGGATGACGAGGATGCAATTCTCGTCGATGCCGAGCGCCGGGTCGTTGATGCGGTGGTGGTAATCGTCGGAGCCGTCGAAGACGATGGCGCGGGCTTCGAATATGCCTTCCTGGCCTTCCTGGCTGAGGTAGCGGCGGCGGAAATCCTCCGAGATGACGCTCGTCTTCATGATTGCGAAGTCGAAGAGATTGCCCTTGAGGACGAGGAAGCCGGCGCGCTCCTTGAGCGGGTTGGCATAGGGGCGGATGACCTCGCGGTCGGTTGCTTCGCGGCCTTCCAGATTCTCGGCGATGGTGCGGCCGGTGACGGTCAGCTCGCCGCCGTCGAGCTTGCCGGCCTGGAGCAGCTCCCAGAGCACCGCGGGCACGCCGCCGGCGCGGTGGAAGCGTTCGGAGAGGAAGCGGCCGGCGGGCTGCATGTCGACCAGCAGAGGGAGGTCGTAGCCGTGCGCCATCCAGTCGGCATGGCGGATGTCGACGCCGGCATGGGCGGCCATGGCGGCGATGTGCGGCTGCGCGTTGGACGAGCCGCCGATGGCGGTGACGAGGCGGATGGCATTGAGGAAGGAGTTGCGGGTGAGGATCTTCGACGGGCGCAGATCCTCATACGCCATGTCGACGATGCGGCGGCCGGTCTCGTAGGCGATCTGACCCCGCTCGCGGTAGGGTGCGGGGATAGCGGCCTGGCCGGGGAGGGAAAGGCCGAGCGCCTCCGAAACCGCGTTCATCGTGGAGGCGGTGCCCATCGTGTTGCAATGGCCGGCGGAGGGGGCGGAGTCCGTCGCGCGGCGGAGGAATTCCTCCTCGTCGATTTCGCCGGCGCCAAGCAGGCGGCGCGAGCGCCAGATGACCGTGCCGGAGCCGACGAGCTCACCCTCGTGCCAGCCGTCGAGCATCGGGCCGCCGTTCAAGGTGATCGCTGGGATGTCGACCGTCGAAGCGGCCATGATCGAGGCGGGCGTGGTCTTGTCGCAGCCGGTGGTGAGGACGACGGCGTCGATCGGGTAACCGTTCAATATTTCGACGAGGCCGAGATAGGCGAGGTTGCGGTCGAGCGCCGCCGTCGGGCGGCGGCAATTCTCGAAGATCGGGTGGAGCGGGAATTCCATCGGGATGCCGCCGGCGTCGCGAATGCCGGCGCGGATGCGGTGGGCGAGTTCCAAATGTATGCGGTTGCACGGCGCGAGGTCGGAGCCCGACTGGGCGATGCCGATTAACGGCTTGCCGCAGCGCAGCTCGTCCGGCGTGATGCCGTAATTCATGAACCGCTCGAGATAGAGCGCGGCCATGTCGCTGCGCCCGGGCGCCGCGAACCAGTCGCGGGAGCGGAACCGGCGGGCGGGGGTGCGGGTGGTCATGACGGGCTCCTTCTTGCCTCCCCGTCCGCGAAGCGGAGGGGAGGGGGACCGCCGAAGGCGGTGGAGGGGTAACTGGCGCGGAGCTAAACGGTTCTCGCGAGACTCTCTGACTCCTCGGCAGGTCACCCCTCCACCAGCTTCGCTGGTCCCCCTCCCCATCTTCGATGGGGAGGCAAATCATCACCCCTGCATCTCCTCGAGCTCCTTGCCCTTGGTCTCGCGGATGAACTTCTGGACGAGGAAGAAGCTGATCACCGCGCACACACCGTAGAAGGTGTAGCTGCCGGCGAGGCTCCATTTGGCCATGCGCGGGAAGCTCTGCGCGACGAGGTAGTTCGCGAACCATTGCGCGAAACCGGCGACGGCGAGGGCCGATCCGCGGATCTGGTTCGGGAACATCTCGCCGAGCATCACCCACATGACCGGCCCCCAGCTGACGTTGAAGAAGATGACGTAGAGGTTGGCGGCGACGACGGCGAGCATGCCGAGGTCCTTCGAGAGGACGAGCTTGCCGGCCGGATCGAGCGAGCCGTGGCTGAAGGCGTAGACCATGACGAACAGGGTCACCGCCATGCCGGCGGAGCCGATCAGCAGCAGCGGCTTGCGGCCGATTTTGTCGATCACGAGGATGGTGACGAAGCAGGCGGCGATCGAGACGGCGCCGGAGACGATGTTGATCAGCAGCGCGTCGCTCTCCTTGAAGCCGGCGAGCTGCCACAGGGTCGAGCCGTAATAGAAGATGACGTTGATGCCGACGAGCTGCTGGAACACGGCCAGCATGATGCCGACCCAGACGATCGCCCGCATGCCGAGGAAGCCGCGGCCGCCGGCGGGGGTGAGCACGTCGCGCAGGCGCGGGCGGTGATCGACCGCGAAGCTGCCGCGGATTTCCTCGAGCTTGGCGGCGGCGGCGGCGTGGCCGAAGAGGCTGGCGAGCACGCCGGAGGCCTGTTCGTGGCGTCCCTTGCCGACGAGGTAGCGCGGGCTCTCGGGAATGAAGAACAGGGCGATGAGGAACACGACCGCGGGCAGCGCCTGCAAGAGGTACATCCAGCGCCAGGTCTGGATGCCGAACCAGATGGCGTTGAGCGAGGGCACGTCGTTCGGGTCACCGGGATGCGCGGCGACCTTCGCGAGGAAATAATTTGCGAGGAAGGCGGCGGTGAGCCCGGTGATGATCATCACCTGCTGCACCGTCGTCATGCGGCCGCGGATATCGGCGGGCGCGACCTCGGAGATATAGGCGGGCGAGAGCACGCTCGCCGCCCCCACCGCCATACCGCCGCAGATCCGCGCAATGACGAAGATGGTGTGATCGTGCGTCATGCCCTGAACGAGGGCGCCGGCGAGGAACAGCAGGGCGGCGATCCGCATGACGTTGCGGCGGCCGAAGCTGTCGGCAAGCGTCCCGGCGAAGAACGCGCCGACGAAGCAGCCGATGAGCAGCGATCCGACAGTGAAGCCGAGGCCGTTGTCGTCCAGATGGAAGGCGGCGGTGAGGCCGGGCTGGGTGCCGTTCACGGCGCCGCTGTCATAGCCGAACAGGAAGCCGCCGATCGTCGCCACCGCGACGATGGCGCCGATGAAGCCCATATTGGCGCGGGCAGCGCTCGGTTCGGTCATGTCGAAACCCTCTCCCTTGGCTGCGCTTCGGCAGCGTTTTGTTAGCGGTAACACGGCCCTCAGCCGCGGCGCAACCGCCCTGTCGGCGCGCCGGTCGATTCGCGGACGATGAGGTCGTGCTCGAGCACGCGTTCGGTCTTGTGGCGGGCGCGGCCGGCGCGGCGACCGCGCAGATCGTCGAGGAGCAGCTCGAGCGCCGCCTCGGCCATCGCCGAGATCGGCTGCTTCACGGTGGTGAGCTCCGGCCAGATGGTGGTGGCGAGCGAGGTGTCGTCGAAACCGGCAACGCTGAGGTCCCCCGGGACGGAAAGGTGGCGGCGGTGGGCGACGCTGACTGCGGCGGCGGCCATGTCGTCGTTGGACGCGAAGATGGCCGTCGGCGGCTTCGGCCGCGACAGCAGCCGCTCGGTGGCCGCGAGGCCGGAGCGGTAGGTAAAATAGCCTTGCTCGATCGGCGCATCCTCGGCCGGGATGCCGGCGGCGGCGAGCGCGTCGAGGAAGCCCTGCTCGCGGTCGTGGCTGGCGATGTGGTTGGGGTGGCCCTTGATGAAGCCGATCGAGCGGTGGCCGAGGCCGATCAGATAGCGGGTCATCTCGGCGGCGGCGGCCTGGTCGTCGATCTTGACGTTCAAATCGTCCTCACCCGGCAGGCCCATCGCGACGGTGACGACGGGGATGCCGATGGCGCGCAGCTCGGCCATGATCGGCTGCGATTCGGAGAGCGGCGGCGGCAGGATCACCCCTTCTACATCGCTGGTGGCGAAGCGGCGGGTGACTTCCGCCTGCTCGTCGGCATTTTCCGATTCGCACGATTCGATGACGAGGTGGGAGCCGGCTTTGCGCGCGGCTTCGAGGGCGCCGATGAGGAACTGGCTGAGATAGGCGGCGGACGGGTTGGCGTAGAGTAGGCCGATATGGGTCGCTTCGCCGGCGGCGAGGCTGCGGGCGGCGGTGTTGGGGGCGTAGTTGAGCTTGTCGACCGCTTCCAAAACGGCGGCGCGGGTCGATTCGCGGACGTTGCGGCCGCCGTTCACCACGCGCGACACAGTCATCGCCGATACGCCGGCGGCGCGCGCCACGTCCTCGATGGTGATGGTGCCGCGGCGTCTGCGGCTCGGCTTGTGCATTGTCCCGCCCCTTCTTCGCCGCCGACCCTATGAGGCGCCGCGCGCCGATGCAACGCGTTGACCGCCGCTGGCGCGCGCGCCTATTGGTAGCGCTACCACAAGCAGAAGATCAAACGGAGAGGCGTGGACATGGCGGGCAGGCGCATCGCGGGGCGGCGGATCGGCCGCGCGCTCATCCTTTCGGCCCTCGGCGCGGCGGCCCTGACGGGCGCGGCGCCGGAGCGGCCTCTCTACAAGGACCCGTCGCAGCCGGTCGAGCGCCGGGTCGAGGATCTGCTCGGACGGATGACGCTGGAGGAGAAGGTCGCGCAGATGCTCTCGCTGTGGGAGCATAAGGACCGCATCCAGACGACCGCCGGCGATTTCTCCGCCGACAAGGCGAGCCAGGCTTTCCCGAACGGCCTCGGCCAGATCGCGCGGCCTTCGGATCGCCGCGGCGTGGCGGCGCAGACCAACGGCGCGGCGGGCGCGGCGGCGGGCTCGGTCGGCCGCGACGCGCGGGAGACCGCCGAGTATATCAATGCCGCGCAGCATTGGGCGGTCGAGCGGACGCGCCTCGGCATCCCGCTCATCCTCCACGAGGAATCGCTGCACGGGTACGTCGCCCGCGGCGCGACGAGCTTCCCGCAGTCGATCGGCCTCGCCTCGACCTGGGACCCGCAGCTGCTCACCCGGATCTTCTCGGTCGCCGCGCGCGAGATGCGGGCGCGCGGCGCCAACCTCGCGCTGGCGCCGGTCGTCGACGTCGCCCGCGATCCGCGCTGGGGGCGGATCGAGGAAACGTATGGCGAGGATCCCTATCTGGTCGGCGAGATGGGCCTCGCCGCCATCCGCGGCTTACAGGGCACGACCCTGCCGCTGGCGCCCGACAAGGTCTATGTCACCCTGAAGCACCTCACCGGCCACGGCCAGCCGGAGAACGGCACCAATGTCGGCCCCGCCAATCTCGGCGAGCGCGAGCTTCGCACCGATTTCTTCCCACCGTTCCAGAAGGCGGTGACGCAGCTGCCGATCCGCTCGGTCATGGCCTCCTATAACGAGATCGACGGCATCCCCAGCCATGCCAACAAATGGCTGCTGACCAACGTGCTGCGCGGCGAATGGGGTTTCCGCGGCGCCGTCGTCAGCGACTATTTCGCGATCAAGGAGCTGGCGGGACGCCACCACATGTTCTCGAACCTCGGCGACGCCGCGGTGCGGGCGCTCGATTCGGGCGTCGATGCGGAGACCCCGGACGGCGAGGCCTATGCGCTGCTCCCCGAGCTGGTGCGCTCGGGCCGGGTGCCGCAGGCCGAGATCGACGAGGCGGTGCGCCGCATCCTGCGCATGAAGTTCGAGGCCGGGTTGTTCGAGCATCCGTTCGTCGACGCGAAGGCGGCGCTCGGCAAGGAGGCGACGCCGGACGCGATCGCCCTCGCCCGCGAGGCGGCGCGCGAGGCGATCGTGCTTTTGAAGAATGACCAGGGCGTGCTCCCGCTCGATGCCGGCAGGATCAAGCGGCTGGCCGTGCTCGGCACACATGCCCGCGACACGCCGATCGGCGGCTATTCGGACGAGCCGCGCCACGTCGTCAGCGTGCTGGAAGGGCTGCAGAACGAAGCGAAGGGCCGGTTCGCGGTCGATTATGCGGAAGGGGTGCGGATTACCGAGAGCCGCTCCTGGACGGCGGACGAAGTGAAATTGGTCCCGGAGGAGGTCAACCGGCGGCTGATCGCCGAGGCGGTCGAGACCGCACGCAAGGCCGACGTGGTGGTGATGGTGCTCGGCGACAATGAGCAGACCAGCCGCGAGGCCTGGGCTGACGCCCATCTCGGCGACCGCTCCTCGCTCGACCTCATCGGCCAGCAGAACGACCTCGCCAGCGCCGTCTTCGCGCTCGGCAAGCCGACGGTGGTGATCCTCCTCAACGGCCGGCCGCTGTCGGTCAATTACCTGGCCCAGAGCGCCCCGGCTTTGATCGAGGGCTGGTATCTCGGCCAGGAGACCGGCAACGCCGTCGCCGACGTCCTGTTCGGGCGCGCCAGCCCGGGCGGCAAGCTGCCCGTGTCGATCGCCCGCAACGTCGGCCAGCTGCCGATCTTCTACAACAGGAAGCCCACCGCGCGGCGCGGCTACCTGTTCGACACGACGGCGCCGCTCTATCCATTCGGATACGGGCTCAGCTACACCAGCTTCGACATGTCGGCGCCGCGGCTGGCGCGCGCGTCGATCCGCAACGGCGAGAGCGTCCGGGTGAGCGTCGACGTCGCCAACACCGGCCGCCGCGCCGGCGACGAGGTGGTGCAGCTCTACATCCGGGACGAGGAAGCCTCGGTGACCCGGCCGGTGATCGAGCTGAAGCATTTCCAGCGCGTCCGCTTGGCGCCGGGCGAGCGCCGCACGGTGACGTTCGACATCGCACCCGATGACCTCGCTTTGTGGAACGTGCAGATGAAGCGGGTGGTGGAGCCCGGTGCCTTCACGATCTCGGCGGGACCCAACTCGGTGGCCCTCAAGAGCGCGACCCTTACGGTCACCGGCTGAGGAACCTCCCGCGCGCCGGGCCATTCCCCCTCCTGCCACGCAAGGAGGCGACGATGGCGGAAGGAAAGGCCGGGCCGCGCAGCCCAAGCGTGCCGACCGGGTGGGGGAGCGATTCCTCGCCCGACGGCTATCGCGAATATTCGAGCTCCGGCCGCGGCGCGACGACCGCGGACGGTGAGCAGGCCGAGGCGGACGTCCCGCCGATCGCGGCGGGGGACGTGCCCGAATTCCCGCCGGAAGGGTGGGGCGAGGCGGGCGAGAACTACCCGCCGACCCAGGGACCGCTCGGCGAGGTGGACGAGGATACAAACCGCGAGGAATAGCGGCCGATCAGGCAGGCGCCGTCGTCCTCCCCGTCCTCTCGAGCTTGCCCCAGCCGACCAGCCCGCCACGCAGCGCCGCGGACACTGCGCGGATCACCACCCAGTACATGATCTGCCGGTAGACGAAGCGCTGAGCGATGAGGAGGAAGGCGGGGAAGTGGCTCTCGCGCGGGTCGAGGCGGTAGGCGATGTAGCCGGCGAGAAGGTCGACGGTAACGAACAGCAGCCAGAACGTCAGCATCTTGAACACGTCGGTATGGGTCTGCGCCCACCCATGGTCGCGCACCCGGCCAATCGTCGTGGCGATCGAGACGATGAGCGCCAGGTCGATCAGCGGCGAGACCAACGAGAAGAGTATCTGGAACAGCCACGCCTGGGGGATGCCGATGCGGGCGAGGCCGCGCGGCTTGCCCTCGCGAAGAATGGCGCGGTGCTTCCACAGGCATTGCAGGGTGCCGAACGCCCAGCGGAAGCGCTGCCGGGCGAGGCCGCGCAGGGTCTGCGGCGATTCGGTCCAGGCTATGGCCTCGATGTCGTTGGCGATCTTCCAGCCGGCGCGCTGGATGGCGATGGTGAGGTCCTGGTCCTCGGCAAGCGTGTCGACCGGATAGCCGCCGACTTCCTCCAGCGCAGCCCGCCGCCATGCGCCGACTGCGCCGGGGACGACCATGATGGCGTCGACGCCAGCCAGCGCGCGGCGTTCCAGATTCTGCGCGGTGACATATTCGACCGCCTGCCAGCGGGTGACGAGGTTTACCTTGTTGCCGACCTTGGCGTTGCCGGCGACGGCGCCGATTGCGGGATCGGCGAACCAGCGGGCGAGGAGGGCGATGGTCTTCGCCTCGAACTGGGTGTCGGCGTCGAGCGCGACGACGACGCGGCCGCTCGCCAGTTCCAGCCCCCGGTTCAGCGCCCGCGCCTTGCCGCCGTTGGGAAGGGTGAGGAGCCGAACGCGCGGCTCGCCGGCGAAGGCGCGGGCGACGATGGCGCTGGTTTCGTCCCTGGAGCCGTCGTCGAGGACGATCACCTCGAGCCGCACCCCCGTGCTGGCGAGGACGCGGTGCACCGACGCCTCGATCACCCGCGCCTCGTTATAGGCGGGGATGAGGACGGAGATGAGCTCGTCCATCGCCGGCGGCGGCACCGCGGGCTTCGCCTTCAGAGCAAGGAAGGTGAGGGTCACGGAGCGGACGAGGCCGACGGCGATGGCGATCATGAAGAGGGCAGAGAGCAGCACGCCGATCGCGGCGAGGCCGAGGAAGATGCCGACGTCGGCGCGGACGGCGATGAGGTCGCTGCCCTCGATCTTCGGCATGACCTGGGCGGGGGTAAGGCCGACCAGGGCCGAGACGGGCACGAAGCCGTAGCCGCGGGCGCGGAGCAGGTCGATGATGTGGGGGAGGGCGGCCACGGTCTGGCTGCGGTCGCCGCCGGCGTCGTGGAGGAGGACGATGTTGCCGGACCGCTCCTCGTCGCCATTCTCGACCTGGTCAAGCGTGCGGCGGACGATCGGAACGACGCCCGGCGTCTTCCAGTCGGCCGGATCGACGTGGAGGCCGACATTGACGTAGCCGCTCTGCTGGGCAGCGAGGGCGGGGCCGAGCTCGTCGGCGGTGGTCGGCTCGGCGTCGCCGAAATAGGGCGCGCGGAAGAGGCGCATGCCGCGGCCGGTATAGGCTTCGACGAGGCGCTCGGTGGCGTTGAGCTCCAGCCGCACGCCGCGCGGTGAGAGCAAGGCCATGTTCGGATGGGTGTAGCTGTGGTTGCCGAGCTCGTGCCCCTCGGCGACGATCCGGTTGAGCAGCTGCGGGTGCGGCAGCGCATTCTCGCCGACGATGAAAAAGGTCGCCGGGACGTGCTTTTCCTTGAGGATGTCGAGGATTTTCGGCGTCCACTCGGCGTCCGGCCCGTCGTCGAAGGTCAAGGCGACCGTCTGCTCGCGGTACCCGGTCCGCTGCACCACATACGGCGTCGGGAGCACCTTATATTGCTCGTCCCGGATCAGGCCGGCCTTGTCGACGACGATCTGCCGCTCGCCGTTGGCCGGCGCCGCGTCGATGCGCAGCACCTCGCCGCTCCCCTCGACGTCCGCGTCGGTCGAGCCGGGAATGATGGAGAGGTCGGGCGGCCGGTCGGCAGCCATGGCGGCAAAGTCCTTCCAAATGCCGGGATCCTCGCTGCCCAGTCGCCAAAGGGCGACGCCACGCACGCCCGCGACATGGGCGGCGCGCAGCTCGTTCCAGGCGCTGGCGGCGTCGAGCATCCAGACATGGTGGACCTTGTCGTTCTCGACATAGTCGAAGGTGGCGTTGCCCGAGACCGGATCGAAGCGGATCGGCGCCTGGCTGTCGTGGCTGGCGAGCCAGGCGTCGCCGGCGGTGAGCGCCGTCGCGCCCTTCGTCCCCTCGGTCCAGTCGTAGCCGTAATTGCCGATGGCGGCGATCGCCTTGTCCGGCCCTACGATCCGCACCGCTTCCTCAAGCCGCGCGACGAACCAGGCCTGCGAGGCGATCGGCCCGGGATCGCCCGCCGCCCAATGCTCGTCGTAAAGCATCAGGAAAACCCGGTCGACGATGCGCGCATAATCGGCGAGCTTCCACGCCTCGTCGCCGACGGGGGCGGTGACGCTGAGCGTCCAGCCCTTGGGCGCAAAGCGGGCATGGGCTTCGGCGAGCAGGCGCTTGTAGAGCGGCTGGTAGGCGGCGGGAAATTCCTCGAAGTCGAAGACGATTCCCGCGGCGTGGCGGGCGCTCAGCATGGCGTCGATCTGGTCGAGGAGGCGGGCGCGCAGCGCAGGGTCCTTGAGCAAGGCGGCGAAGCCGGCGCCGTCCCATTTTCCCCCCGTGGCGTTCTGGACCAGCGGCACCACCCGCGGCGGGCGGGCGGCGCCGGCGATGATCGCGTCGAAGGCCCTGTCGGCGGTGACCCGCAGCTGGTGCGACGGGCCGGTGACGAAGCCGAAGACCGGGATTACCGTGTCGAGTTCCGAGACATGCGCCTGGAGCGAGGCGCGGCTGCTCTCCTCCCACGGCACGTAGAAGCCGGCGACGCGCTGTCGCTCGCTATTGCCGCCCTTGGCCGGCGCCTGGGGTAGCCAGGAGCCGTCCTTCGCCGCAGCGTGCTTGTGCTTGGCGAGGCCGATGCGCTCGGCGAAGGCATGGAGGCTTCCGCTCTCGAACCGCACCGGCAGCGGGCTCGGGATCGGCACATTGACGATGGTCGCCGCGAACAGCCCGGCCGTGACGAGGACGAGCAGCACCATCAGCGCCAGCGAGGACGCCGTCCATCGGCCGCGGCGGCCGGAAGGATCGTGAAAAACCGGTTGTGCCATCATCCCTCGCCCGCCGGGGATATAGGGCCTTAAGGCCTAACGTGCATCAGCTTTGCGCGGTGAAATATTGGGCCTGGCTCAGCGGCTTGGGACGGCTGCGCCGGCGAAGGGATCGGCTGGCGGACGCCGCGGGGCGGGAGGCGGCACAACGGGCCGCGGTGCGGGCGGCGGCGTCGAGTAGGCGACCGGCACCGGCTCGGGCGCGCCGCCCATGTCGACGAGGCCGGAGCGGATCGAGTTGGCGAGGCTCGAGGCGCCGAACAGGATGAAGCAGCCGAGGATCGCCACCATCCCTCGCCGCACCGGCAGCCGCCCGCTCAGCATCAGGAAGCCCAGGGCCGCGATGGCGATGGTGGCGACGACCGTCGCGACCGTTCCGAGCAGCACGCCTTGCACCCACAGCACCGCCGCGAGGATCGGGCTGCTTCCCGGCGGGCTGGCGAGGGACGGGTCCATGGGGTGGTTCTAAGCCTTTGAGAGGGCGCGCGGAAGACTCCTCTCCGGCTTTCCGGGAGGGGCCGGGGTGGGGTCTTCCTGAAGCACGCTGCGCCACAAGAAGGCCCACCCCTCAATCCCCTCCCGGAAAACCGGGAGGGGAGGCACTCACGGAGCCGCCTCCCGCAACGTCTCCGCCAGAAGCCGGAACTCCTTCTCCCGCGGGCTTCCCTTGCGCCAGATGAGGGCGATGCGGCGAAAGGCGTGGGCGGCCTTCAGGGGCCGGGCGACGATGCCGGTATGATCGAGGATGCCCGCCTTGATCGCCATCTCGGGCACCAAAGTCTGGCCGAGGCCGTTGCCGACCATCTGCACGAGGGTGTGGAGCGAGGTGCCCATCATCGCCGCCTCGGCGCGCAGCTCAGGCCGGTTGCAGGCGGCAAGGGCGTGCTCCCTCAGGCAATGGCCGTCTTCCAGCAGCAGCAGGTGCCGCTCGTCGACGGCGTCTGCACCGACCTCCGCCGCCGCGTCTTCGCCGGTACCGGGCGGAAAGGCGAGGTAGAGGCGATCGTCGAACAGCGGCTCGGCCTCGACCTCGCCGCAGCCATAGGGAAGGGCGAGGAGGACGCAGTCGAGCTGGCCGCGGTGGAGGCCGTCGCAGGCGGCCTGGCTGGTCTCCTCCCGAAGGTAGAGCTGGAGGTCGGGAAAGCGAATGCGCAGCTCGGGGAGCAGGCGCGGCAGGAGGAAGGGCGCGATGGTCGGAATGACCCCCATCCTCAGCTCGCCCACCAGCGGCTTGCCTGCCGCGCGGACGAGGTCGCTCAGATCCTCCGCCTCGCGCAGGATGCGGCGCGCCTTGGCCACCACCTTCTCGCCCAGCGGCGTGAAGCGCAGCACACGGCGGGTGCGCTCGACCAGCACGACGCCGATCAGCGCCTCGAGCTCGCGCAGCCCCGCCGAGAGGCTCGACTGGGTGACATAGCAGCTCTCCGCCGCGCGGCCGAAATGGCGGAGGTCGTGCAGCGCGACGAGATATTGCAGCTGCTTCAGCGTCGGCAGGTAGGTGGACATCTATAATCGCCTCAGTCGATCAATCTGCGCGGACTAATCAATTTGTCCACTGACAGGCAATCCCTATATCGGCGGCTCGGCTTTCCCAACCACGCAACAGGAGTCTCTCCCCATGCTCACCGTCGGCGACAAATTTCCCGCCCTCACCGTTCCCGTCCAGCAGGGCAGCGCGCTGCCCGGAGGCGAGACGCTCGACCTCGGCAACGCCAACGGCAAGTGGAAGATCGTCTTCTTCTGGCCCAAGGACTTCACCTTCGTCTGCCCGACGGAGATCATCGGCTATGGCGAGCTCGCCCAGGATTTCGCGGACCGCGACGCCCAGCTGATCGGCGCCTCGACCGACACCGATTTCGTCCACCACGCCTGGCGCAAGGCCGACGAGCGGCTCGCCGCCGCGGACTTCCCGTGGATCGCCGACAACAAGAAGGAGCTGGCCAACGCGCTCGGCATCGTCGCCCCGAACGAGGGCGTCGCCTACCGCGCCACCTTCATCGTCGATCCGGACAACGTCATCCAGCACGTCACGGTGAACGGCCTCAACGTCGGCCGCAACCCGCAGGAGACCCTGCGCATCCTCGACGCGCTGCAGACCGACGAGCTCTGCCCCTGCAACTGGAGCGAAGGAGACGAGGTGCTCAGGCCCGCGGCCTGAGCGGCTCGTCGTGCGGCCGGCGGGAGCGAAGCGGACGCGTAGCGTCCGTGGCGCTCCCGCCGGACTCGCCCGAGCTCGGACGGCGGGTCGGCGTCCGCCGAGCCCGACCGACGGGCCAGGCCGCCCTGGCCCTTCTCCGGGGCCCCCTCCACCACGCCCTGGCGGGCGCGGTCCCCCTCCCCGTCCCGGGGAGGAGCTAAGGAAACGACCATGTCCCTCAAGCAATTCGCCGACGTCCTGCCCGATTACGCCAAGGACCTGCGCCTGAACCTCGGCTCGATGCTGTCCGACCAGACGCTCGGGGACCAGCGCAAGTACGGGCTGCTGCTCGCCTGCGCGCACGGCACCGGCTACCGGCCGATCGTCGCCGCCGCCGAAGCGGAGGTCGAGGGCAAGCTCAGCGCCGAAGCCGCCAATGCGGCGCGCGCTGCCGCCGCCATCATGGCGATGAACAACGTCTACTACCGCTTCGTCCACCTCGCCTCGAACCCCGAATATGCGACGCTCCCGGCGAAACTGCGGATGAACGTCATCGGCAATCCGGGCATCGAGAAGGACGATTTCGAACTGTTCAGCCTCGCCGTCAGCGCCATGAACGGCTGCGGCATGTGCATCGACAGCCACGAACGCGTCCTCCAGCAGCACGGCGTCAAGGCGGAGACGATCCAGGCCGCCGCCCGTATTGGCGCCGTGGTGAAGGCGGTCGCGACCGTCCACGCGACGCTGTGACGTTTCTTGCCTCCCCATCCGCAGGATGGGGAGGGGGACCAAGCTCTGCTTGGTGGAGGGGTATTCCCACCGTTCAGCTCTTCGAAAATACCCCTCCACCACCTACGGTGGTCCCGCTCCCCATCTGGCGATGGTGAGGCAGAAACGTTTCCCCCACGAGGCGCGTTCGCACAGAATGCGCGTGTTCGTCGATTTCGAAGCTTCGTCGCTGAAGAAGAACGGCTTCCCTGTCGAGGTCGGCTGGGTGTTCGAGGATGGGGCCGCCGAAGGGCATTTGATCCGCCCCGCCCCCGGCTGGACCGATTGGGACGCCTCCGCCGAAGCGATCCATCATTTGAGCCGGGAGCAGCTCGAGCGCGAGGGGGTGCCGCACGACGTGGTGGCGCGGCGGATGGTCGAGGCGCTCGGCGGGCACGACCTCTTCGCCAGCGCGCCGTCCTGGGACGGCAAATGGCTGAGCCTGCTGCTGCGTGCCGCGGGTTTCCCGCGCCACACGCTGCGCCTTCGCGACACGGAAATTGCTCAGGCGGAGAGCGCGGGCGAAGTGCTCGACGGACTCCTCACGCCCGGCGAAGCGGCGGGGGCTATCGCAGACATCGTCGCCGCCGTGCGCACGGAGGCGGAGCGTCACACGCCCCGGCACCGTGCCGTGGACGACGCGCAGGGCGAGCGGCAGCGCTGGCTGGCGGTGCGGCGTCGGGCCCAGGAGAAGGCGGCGGCGCTGCGGGCCCCGTAACACGCCGGCATACAACATTGCTCGTCACCCCGGACTTGATCCGGGGTCCACCTTCTTCCTGCGCTCCGGGCAACGAGGAGGTGGATGCCGGATCAAGTCCGGCATGACGACGCGAGGGGCTGGCTGCTGAACCCTTGATCGCAGCAGTCCATTGCACACCGCGCCGGCCCTGCTACGGCTCGCTTCGATGCAACCGGCCGAGCCGCTTCCCGCGCCGATCCTCCAGCCGCTCCGCCGCTCGCTCGGCGTCGTCGGCATCCTGTTCCTGACCCTCTCCGCCATCACGCCCGCATCCTCGGTGTTCATCATCGTGCCCGAGATGCTGAAGGATGCCGGCACCGGCGCTTTGTGGGCGATGCTGATCGCGGGCGTGGTCTGCGTCGCCACCGCTTACCTCTACGCGGAATTGTCGTCCGCCTGGCCGGTCGCGGGCGGGGAATATGTGATGGTGGCGCACACGCTCGGGCCGCTCGCGGGGTTCGTCATCCTCGGCGTCAACACCATCAACAATTTCATCTTTCCGGCCGTGGTCGGCCTCGGCCTCAGCGACGTGCTCGCGGCTGTCGTGCCGGGCCTCAAGCCCGTTCCGGTGGCGGTTGCGATGGTCATTGCCTGCACCCTCGTCAGCGTGCTGCGCATCCGGTTCAACGCGTGGCTGACCGGCCTCTTCCTCGCCGTCGAGCTCGCCGCGCTCCTCACCCTCTTCCTGCTCGGCGCGCTGGAGCCGGTACGCCCGCTCGCGCCGATGCTCCTCCACCCGGCGGGCCTCACCGGCGCCGCAACGGCGGGCGGGATCGGGCTCGCCACGACCGTCGCCATCTTCGCGCTGAACGGCTACGGCAACGCGGTCTATCTCGCGGAGGAAATGCACCAGCCTGCCAAGCGGATCGCGCGCGTCATCCTCCTCGCTCTGGTCCTCACCCTGCTGGTCGAAATCGCCCCGCTGGCGGCAGTCCTCGCCGGCGCGCCCGATCTCGACGCGCTGTTCCGGAGCGCCGATCCGTTCGGCCTGTTCGTGACGCTGCGTGGCGGATCAACGCTCTCCGCATGGGTGTCGCTCGGCGTGGCGGTGGCGATCGTCAACGCCGCCATCGCCTGCATCATTTCCTTCGCGCGATTCTTCTATTCGACCGGCCGCGACAGCGCCTGGGGGTCACCGTTGGACGCTTGGGCGACCGCCGTCCACCCGCGCTTCGGGACGCCCTGGATCGCCACCCTCGCCGTGGGTGCGGTCGGCACCGCCGCCTGCTTCGCGCCGCTCCCTTTGCTCCTCGTGCTGAGCGGTGCCGGCATCGGCGTCACCTATCTCGCCATGGCCTTCGCAGCGCTCGCTGGGCGGTGGAGCGGCGCCGCCGCCCACGCCCCTTACCGCATGCCGATCTTCCCACTCGCGCCACTCGTGACCATCATAGCCCTGCTCTATGTTTTCTGGACCAACTGGTGGGACCTCGACACCGGTCGGCGCGGCTTGATCGCCACCGCGGCGCAGATGCTGGTCGCCGCCGCTTATTACATTCTGGTCGTGAAACGACGCGGCCCCTGGATCGTTCGCGATCCGGTTGATGACGATTTTGCGCCCGCGGCGGTTCCGCGCGGCGCGTTGGAAAGGACGACATGATGGCTGCACGCGGACCGGCGCTTCTCGCTCTTCTCGCCGGATCGGCTCTTCTCGCCGCGGCCCCCGCTGCCGCGGCGCCTCCTTACAACGAGATGCCCGAATCGGTGAATTCGGTCACATCGAGCTTCGATTATGAGCGGCGCGAAGTGATGGTGCCGATGCGCGACGGGGTGAAGCTCCACACCGTCATCCTGCTCCCGCGCAACGCCAGGCGGGCGCCGATCCTCCTTACCCGCACGCCCTATAATGCCGACGAGCAGACCAGCCACAATCCCTCGAGCCGGATGGAATCGGCGCTCACCGGCTACGACAATCCGGCCGACGTGGTGGTCGAGGGCGGCTACATCCGCGTCGTCCAGGACGTGCGCGGCAAATATGGCTCGGAAGGGTCGTATGTGATGAACCGGCCGCTCGCCGGCTCGCAGTACAATCCGACGAACGTCGACGATTCCACCGACGCCTACGACACGATCGACTGGCTGGTTAAGCATGTGCCGGAAAGCAACGGCCGCGTCGGCATCCTCGGCATCTCCTATGACGGCTTCACCCCGCTGATGGCCCTCGTCAATCCGCACCCGGCGCTCAAGGTTGCGGTGCCGCAGCATCCGATGGTCGATGGCTGGATGGGCGACGACTGGTTCCACAACGGCGCCTTCCGCCAGCAGAACATGCCGTACATTTACGAGCAGGAGGGGACGCGCGCGAACAGCGCCAAATGGTGGATCGACACCAATGACGATTACGATCTCTACATGCGCGAGGGCTCGGCAGGCGAGCTTGGCCGCAAGCGCGGGCTGGAGCAGATGGGCTTCTGGAACCGCATCCTCGAGCATCCCGCATACGACAGCTTCTGGAAGAGCCAGGCGATGGACAAGATCCTCGCCCGCCAGCCCCTGAAGGTGCCGACCCTGCTCGTCCACGGCCTGTGGGACGCGGAGGACATTTACGGCGACATCGCCGTTTACAAGGCGCTCGAGCCCAAGGACACGAACAACGACATGGTCTACCTCGCCATCGGCCCGTGGAACCATGGCCAGGAGATCGAGGAAGGATCGGCCCTCGGCGCGCTCAGGTTCGGCCAGGACACGTCCCTGTGGTTCCGCAAGAAGGTGCTGGCGCCGTTCCTCGCCCACTTCCTCAAAGACGAGGCGCCGCCGATGGACGTGGCGCCGGTCACCGCCTTCCAGTCAGGCACCAACGAATGGCTGCGGCTCTCCGCCTGGCCCTCGACCTGCGCGACTGGCTGCGCGCCGGTGCCGACGCGGCTCTATCTCGGCCCGGACTCGAAGGTCGGCTTCGCGCCCACCGACGGCCGCCCGCAATTCGCCGAATATGTCTCCGATCCGAGCAAGCCGGTGCCGAACCGGACGCGGCCGGTGCCGACGGCGGGCTACGATACGTGCGAGCAATGGGCTTGCTGGCTGGTCGACGACCAGCGCAATCCTTCCGGGCGGCCGGACGTGCTGACCTTCACGACGCCGGTGCTGAACCAGCCGGTGACGATCAGCGGCGAGCCGGTCGTGCACCTCACCGCCTCGACCAGCGGCACGGACTCCGATTGGGTGGTGAAGCTGATCGACGTCTATCCGGACGAATATCCCGCCCAATCCAAGCTCGGCGGCTATCAGCTGCCGGTGGCGATGGACATCTTCCGCGGCCGCTACCGCGAAGGGTTCGAGACCGCCAAGCCGCTCCGTCCCAACGCGCCGCTCGGCTACAGCTTCGGCCTGCCGACGGCGAACCACGTCTTCCGCCCCGGCCACCGGATCATGGTGCAGGTCCAGTCGAGCTGGTTCCCGCTCTACGACCGGAACCCGCAGAAGTTCGTGGCGAACATCTTCTGGGCCAAGCCCGCGGACTTCCAGAAGGCGACGCAGCGCGTAGTGGTGGCGGGGCGGCAGCAGAGCTTCATCGAGCTGCCAATCGTCCCCGCACAGGGACCCACCGGCACTGCGCGGACGGCGGCGCGGTAGCCTGATGGCCGGCGGGGCCGATCCGGCCGCCTCGGGCCCGAAGCCGATCCCCGGCACGGCAAAAAAGGGCGGCGAGCCGAGTTACAAGAAGCCCAGGCTCCCGCCCAAGCCGGAAATCCTCGCTTATTATGCCGCGATGGCGCCGCACCTCCTCGTCCACGCTGGGCGGCGGCCCCTCAACCTGTTCCGCTGCACCGCCGGCTATTGCTTCTACCAGCGCAACCGCAACCATCCCGCCTCAGGCGACGCGTTCGGGCCGCCGGTGCGCTTCGTGCCGATCACGCAAAAGAACGGGCGGACCGAGGAGTATCTCTGGGTCGAGGATGCCGAAGGGGTGCTCGCCTGCGTGCTCGCCGACGGGATCGAGTTCCACGGCTGGGGCAGCCGCGTCGAGCAGGTGGAGAAGCCTGATCGCATCGCGCTCGACCTCGACCCGGGGGAGGGGACGGACTTCGAGAGCGTCAAGGCGGCAGCCTTGACCATGCGCGCCCTGCTCGACGCGGTGGGGCTGGAAAGCTTGCCGATGCTGTCCGGCGGCAAGGGCATCCACGTCGTCGTGCCGATCCGCCCGGAGCTGGAATGGGACGGCGTCCGCGCCTTCGCCCGCCGTCTCTGCGCAGCGCTGGCCGAGGCGGAGCCGCAGCGTTTCACCATCGCCTTGCCGAAGGCGGAGCGGAAGGGGCGCATCTTCCTCGATTTCCTCCGCAACCAGCGCACCGCCACCGCCATCCTCCCCTGGTCGCTGCGGGCGCGGCCCGGCGCGCCCGTGGCGGCGCCGGTAACGTGGAAGGAGCTGCCGGACCTAGACCGCGCCAGCCGCTTCACCATCGCCGATGCCGGCCTGCTCCTGCGCCGCGCCCGCAGCCGCGCGCTCAAGGGCTGGGGCGAGGCGGAGCAGTCGCTGCCGAGACTCGCTTAAGACATCTCCTCTGATACAATTTGCGACAGCTTCCGCCGCGCGCGGCAAAGCTCTGGGACATATGCCTCCCATTGGGGAGAGCGCGCGCCGCACAGGCGCCGCTCAGGGAGACCAGAGAGATGAGACCGACCATTATCCTGCTCGCCGCCGGCGCGGCGATGATCCATGGACCAGGGCTGCTGGCCCAGCCCCCCGGCCCGCCGCCGCACGATCCGATGGCGATGTTCGACGCCGACCGCGACGGCAATATCAGCCTGGCCGAGCTGCGCGACGGCTCCGCGAAGCTGTTCCGCGCCATCGATTTGAACGGCGACGGCCGCGTCACCCTCGACGAGATGCGCGCCCATCACGAGAAGCTGATGGCTGCGCATGGTGGCGCGCATATGGGAGCACCGCCGGGCGGCCATGGCGGCCCGCCTCCCGGTGGTCCGCCCCCCGGTGGTCCGCATGGCCCGCCGCGGTTCGACGAGCTCGACAGCGACCATGACGGCGCGGTCACTCTCGCCGAGTTCCAGTCGCATCTCGAACAGCATTTCGCGATGCTCGACGCCAACAAGGACGGCGTTCTCAGCCACGACGAACTCGAGGCGACGCACCGCATGATGCACCCGCCGCGGTCCTGAGCCGCGCAGGGGCGGCCGGTGTTTCGCGCCGGCCGCCCTTGACGCGCGCCCTTAAGCCGACGGAACATCCGCCATGGCAAGTGCCGCAGAGCCCCACATCCTGCTCGTCGACGACGAACGCTCGATCCGCGATCCGCTGGCGCAGTATCTCGGCCGCAACGGCCTGCGTGTCACCAAGGCCGCCGACGCCGCATCGGCGCGTCAGGCGCTCGCTGGCTACGGCGTCGATCTCATCCTCCTCGACGTGATGATGCCGGGCGAAGACGGCCTGTCGCTCTGCGCGCACGTGAGGGCGACCAGCGGCATCCCCGTTATCCTCCTTACCGCCCGGGCGGAAGAAACCGACCGCATCGTCGGCCTCGAGATCGGCGCGGACGATTATGTGGTGAAGCCGTTCAGCCCACGGGAGCTGTTGGCCCGCATCAAGGTCGTGCTGCGGCGGGTCGGCGAGCGGCCATCGCGGAGCGGGGCAGTCGGCCCCGAGTCGTACGCGTTCGGGCCTTGGGTGCTGCGGACAGGGGAGCGCGAGCTTGTCGATGCCGAGGGGGTGGCGGCGCCGCTCTCGACCGGCGAGTACAACCTCCTCCTGGCTCTGGTGACCCACGCGCGGCGGGTCCTCACCCGCGACCAGCTTCTCGACCTCGCGCAGGGCCGCGAGCTCGCCGCCTTCGAGCGGAGCATCGACAACGCCGTGTCCCGCCTCCGCCGGAAGATCGAGGCGGATCCGAAGCAGCCGGTCCTGCTCAAGACAGTGTGGGGCGGCGGCTACATGCTCGCCGCCGACGTGACGCGGCTATGAGGCGGCTCATCCCCAGGAGCCTTTTGGGGCAGATGCTGCTGCTGATGGGCGCGGCGCTGCTCGTCGCCCAGCTCGTCAATTTCGCCGCCTTGCTCAACGAGCAGCAGAAGCTGAGCCTCGCCCAGAACGAGGGGCCGGCGATCTTCCGCTTCGCCCAGATCGCCGCAACCGTCGCCGAAGCGCCGCCCGCGGAGCGGGCGATCGTGCTCAGGAACCAGCCCGCCGGACCGGGAATGATCTTTCGCCTCGGACGGGACGACGTCGTCGCCAGGGCCGGCCTCACACGCGATCGGGAGGTGGAACGGCGGCTCGACGGTGCGCTGCGCGATCTCGGCCGCCCGCTCGGCGCGGTCCGCGGCGCAGTGCGGGTCGAGATCGGCGGGCCGCCGCCGCAGCCAGGCCCGCACCGGCCTCCTTTCCCCGGCCCGGATCAGCGCAAGATCGTCTTCCTCTCCGCAGATTTGGGGGACGGGACCTGGCTCAACGGCCGCCTCCCCGCGCCGCAGTTCGATCATTGGCTCGTCCACCGCCTGCTGGTCGCCACCTGTTTCCTGTTCCTGCTCGTCTTCGCGGCAGTGTTCTGGATCGCCCGTCGCCTAGCCGCGCCGCTGAGAGACCTGACGGCGGCTGCGGAAGGCTTTGACGGCGCCGACGGCCCGCCGGTGACCGAGCGCGGGCCGTCGGACATCCGGGCCGCGATCGCCGCGTTCAACGCGATGCGCCGCCGCACCCTCGGCCTCCTCGACGAGAAGGACCGGATGCTCGGCGCCATCGGCCACGATCTGCGCACCCCGCTCGCCTCGATCCGTATCCGGGCCGAAAATATGGGGCCGGAGGAGGAGCGGGAGCGGCTCGTCGCCACACTCGAGGAAATGCACGCGACGCTCGAGGACATTCTCGTCCTCGCGCGCACCGGCCGCTCCGCCGAGCCGGCGCGGCCGATGGACGTGGCCGCCCTCGCCGACTCGATCGTCGAGGAGCTGCGCGATCTCGGCCGCCTCGCTGCGTTCGAACCCTCTCCGCGCACGGTGCTGGCGGTACGGCCCAACCTGCTCCGCCGGGCGCTGCGCAACCTCGCCGACAACGCCATCGCGTACGGCGGAGGCGCGACGCTACGGGTCGAGGACGATCGCGAGGCCGTGCGTCTCGTCGTCGAGGACCAGGGGCCGGGCATTCCGTCGGAGCGGTTGGCCGAGGTGCTGGAGCCGTTCCGGCGCCTCGAAACCTCGCGGAACCGGGAAAGCGGCGGCGCCGGCCTCGGCCTTGCCATCGCGCAGGCGGTAGCCGCGGCGCATGGCGGTCGCCTGGAGCTCGTCAATCGCGAGGGCGGCGGGCTCCGCGCCGTTCTGATCCTTCCGCGAGGCTAGCGTGAAGCGGAGGCGTCCCGGAGCGGGGCAGGCGTAGCCAGCGTCTTGAAACGGGACGGGAAAAGGGGCTGAGATGGGGCCGTGACCGGCGCCCGCCTCAGCCTCTTGCTCCTCGCCGCGCTCGCCGCCTGCGGGCGTTCGCCCGACTCGGCGCCGCCGCACCGGGAAGCGCGACCTCTGGCGGGAGCGGCCCTGCCGCCGGTGGAGGTCGGCGCGGAGATCGCCGCTTTCTACGCAGCGCACAGCAATCGGCCGCTCTGGGTCACCCGCGGCGCCGTTCGGCCGGGCGCCGAGCGCGCCGCCGCCCTGCTCGCAGGCGCCGCGGACCACGGTCTGGACCCGGCCCGCTACGGCGCCGCGGACCTGCAGGCGGCGGTGGCGTCCGCCCGCACGGGAGACGCAGTGGCCCTCGCGCGCTTCGAGCTGCTCCTCTCCCGCGGCTTCACGGCTTATGTCGAGGACCTGCGGGCACCCGCCGCGAATCCCATGCTGCAGGTGGAGGAGGGGCTTGCGCCCGCACCGCCGTCCCCACGCGCGCTGCTCGAAAGTCTCGCCGCCGCACCGTCGCTGAGCGAGGGTGTCGCCGGTGCGACGCGCATGAACCCGCTCTACGGCGCTTTGCAGCGCGGTTACGCCCGCTGGCGCCTGCGCCCGCACCGCCCGGAGGAGGAGGCACAGGCCCGCCTCAACCTCGACCGCGTCCGCGCCATTCCCGCCGAAGCGCCGCGCTACGTCGTCGTCGACCTCGCCTCGGCGCGGCTGTGGATGGTCGATCACGGCAAGGTCGACGGGCCCATGCGGGTCATCGTCGGCAAGACGAACATGAAGACGCCGCTGATGGCGAGCCGGCTGCGCTATGCCGTCCTCAATCCCTATTGGAACATGCCGCCCGACCTCGCCCGCGATCGCGCGAAGCGGGTGCTGAAGCAGGGCCCTGCCTTCCTCGCGGCCGGCGCTTTCCAGATCCTCTCCGACTGGGGCGAGGCGGCGCGGCCGATCCCGGCCTCGGCGGTGAACTGGCGCGCCGCCGCGTCCGGCGCCGAGTCGCTGCGCATCCGCCAGCTTCCCGGCGGCGCAAACGTCATGGGCCGGATCAAGTTCATGATGCCGAACCGGCTCGGCATCTACCTCCACGATTTCCCCGACAAGTCGCTCTTCGCGCGCGAGGACCGCCGCCTCAGCTCCGGCTGCGTCCGCCTCTCCGACGCGCCGCGGCTGGCGCGGTGGCTGTTCCGAGGCGCGGCGCCGGCTCCGGACGGTGCCACGCCCGAACAGCGCGCCGACCTGCCGGAAGCCGTGCCGGTCTATCTCACCTACGTCACCGCGCTGCCGGGCTCAGGCGGCCTCGACTTGAGGGCGGACCCCTACGGCCTGGACCGAGTCCAGCTCGCCTCAGGAGCCCGCCCACAGAAACATCGTTCGGGCTAGCTCAGCCCGCCCCGCCTTCCTCCTCCTCGAAGGTCACCGCGTTGGCGCCGGTGGCGGAGAGGCGGACTTTGTCGCCCTCGACTTCGGCGACGAGGCCGAGCGAGATGTAGTGGTGGTGGCCCTCGTGCGAGCCCTGGCCGCTGTCGGCCTTGGTGAGCTTGATGCGGTCGCCATCGACATGGTCGACCGTGCCGACATGGACGCCGTCGGCGCCGATTACTTCCATATGCTCACGGATGTCGCCTGCGTTCGCCATGGGATGTGCTCCTTGAGTGGGGGGTCAGGCGGGGCGCTTAGCACGCTCGTGAAACGATCGCACGGCGGTTGCTGGTATTTTAAGAACGGCCTGCCTATCTTCGCGGCAAGAGAGACTGCGGGACCGCGTTGAATGCTGAACGGGCTGACGGCCTATCTCGACTCGATCAAGGCGCGCGACCCCGCACCCCATTCGCGTTGGGAGGTTATCCTGTATCCGGGCCTGTGGGCGCTGGGCTTCCACCGCGTTGCGCACTGGCTGTATCGCGGCGACCTCTATTTCCTCGCCCGTTTGATCAACCATATCGGCCGCTTCTTCACCGCGATCGACATTCATCCGGGCGCGGTGATCGGCAGCAACTTCTTCATCGACCACGGCTTCGTCGTCATCGGCGAGACCGCGGAGATCGGCGACGACGTCACCATCTACCAGCAGGTGACTCTGGGCGGGACCAATCCGACGGGCGGCGAACCCGGCAAGCGGCACCCGACGATCGGCAACGGCGTCATCATCGGCTCGGGCGCGCAGGTGCTGGGCCCCATCCATGTCGGCAGCCGGGCGCGCATCGGCGCCAATGCGGTGGTGACGAAGGACGTGCCGGAAGGGGCGACCATGGTCGGCATTCCCGCCCGTTCGACGCTCGTCTCCGCGGAGAACAGCGCCGGCCATTTCCTTCCCTACGGCACGCCGTGCAGCGAGATGTTCGATCCGGCAACGCAGAAGCTCGAAATCCTCCAGTGCGAGGTGGAGCGCCTGCGCGCCCAGATCGCGGCGCTCGCCGCCGAGCGCCAGGCGCCTCCCGCGGCCCGCAAAGGAAAGGAGCGCGACCGCGCCTGATGGGTACCGTCCACCCTTTTCCGGGAGGCTCCTCCCCGCAGATCGGCTTTACTCGCGCCGAACTGTCGCGGATCATCGATCTGTACGGCCGCATGGTCGCTGCGGGGATGTGGAAGGATTATGCCGTCGAGTTCGGGCGCGACCACGCCGCCTTCTGGGCCTTCCGCCGCTCGGCCGAACGGCCCGAATACAAGGTCGAGAAGCGCCCGGCGCTGCGCTCGAAGCAGGGCATGTGGGCGCTGGTCAACGAGAGCGGCACCGTCGTGCGCCGCGGCCATGAGCTCGGCCCGATCCTCGCGCCCCTCGAGCGCCGCCTTCTGAAGGTCGTCGAGAAATAAGTTGCCTCCCCACCCGTGCGGATGGGGAGGCAGGAGATTACGCGGCAGGCACCACCGCCCGGTCGAGCACCGGGAGCTTGGCCCGGATGCCCTCGGGAAGCGGCTTCACCACCATCGCCCGTGCGCTGTGCCAGAAGGCCGAGAGCAGGAGCAGGGCGGAGCCGATCACCAGAGCGGTCAGCGCCAGGCTGAGCTCGACCGCGCCGGCCTGTTCGAACAGGCGGCTCAGCGCGAACAGCACGTAAGCCAAGGCCGAGACGAGCAGCGCGCGCCGATCGATGGCGAGGGCGGTCAGGCCGAAGATCGCATAGACCACCAGCACCACCACCGCGCCGCCGGCCGATGCGCCGCCGTCGGCGAGGCCGAGCAGGCGGAAGATCGGGTGGACCATCATGGGCGCCGCCAGCAGGTGGAGCCAGAAGGCGACGTCGGAGCGCCGCGTCTCGCGGCGCGGGTCCGAAGCGTCCCAGGCCATGGCGAACAGGAACACGCCGATCCCGAGCAGCAACAGGAAGCCGAGGAACACAGGATCGCGCGGACCTGTGTCCAGCCCCGAGGCGATCAGCGCCATGACCAGGCCCGCGACCGAAGCGGCGCCCGCGGCGACCGTGATCGGCACCCGGAAACGCCGCCAGTGCAGCCAGGCCGCTCCGGCACCCACCGCGCCCGCGGCGGCGGCGCTGAACCCACCCGCCATCTTGTTATGCTCCACAAGCTCCGGCCCGACCCCGAGAACGAGGCCGAAGCCGGCCGTCGCCACCACGCCGCCGACGAAGGCGAGGAGGAGGAGGATGCTCGGCAGCGCCATGCGCCGCTTGCGGGTAAAGAATTCCGCGAGGCCCCAGGCGGCGCCGGCCACGAGCAAGCCGCTGGTGGGCGAGGGGCCGCCCTCGATGCGCGGGCCGATCGACCATCCGATATAGCCCAATGCGAAGAGCAGGATCGCCGCCGCGACGGCGACGAAGATGTCGTTGAAGCCGGTGATCAGCCGGAAATGCTCCTCGTCCACCGCCGGGCTCGCGCTCCTTGTGGCGACATAGGCGCGAAGCGACGCCGCGGCTTCGGGCGTCATCGCCCCCGCCGCCACCGCCGCTTCCAGATCGCTTTCGCTATACATGTGCATTCCTCCCTAACCGGAGGGTCCATAACACAGGTGTGTTGGTGTATCAACACGGTAAGCTTGCACGCCTGCCGGCGAGACTATTGCCCCAGCGAGGTCTTCAGGATCAGCATCGCCTGCTCGGTGCCGGACTGCGGGACGATCTCGCTCTCACGGCTGACGATCCTGTCCCAATTGGCGGCGACTTCCTCGACGGTCCGGTGGCCCTCAGGGAGCGCGTAGCCGGGGGTGAGGGTGACATAAGCCGCTTGGACCACGCCGGCGCCCGCGCCGATTATCACGTTCGACGGCGCCTGCTCGGACACGAGATAGAGCGCCGCCGGCGCGACATTCTCCGGGCTGAAGCGGGCCAGCATCTCCGGCGGGAAAATGTCCTGCGTCATCCGCGTCGTCGCCGTCGGCGCGATGGTGTTGACGCGGATGCCGTGCTTGGCGCCCTCGATGCTCAGCGTCTTGGCGAGGCCGGCGACGGCCAGCTTGGCGGCGCCGTAATTGGCCTGCCCGAAATTGCCGTAGAGGCCGGTGGAGCTCGCCGTCATCAGGATGCGGCCGTAATTCTGCGCCCGCATCGTCTCCCACACCGCCTTTGTGCAATTGGCCGAGCCGATCAGGTGGACGTCCACCACGGCGCGGAAATCGGCCATGTCCATCTTGGCGAAGCTCTTGTCGCGTAGGATCCCGGCATTGTTGATGAGGATGTCGACGCGGCCCCACGCCTCGACGGCGGCGGCGACCATCGCCTCGACCTGGTCCAGTTCGATGACGCTGGCGCCGTTCGCCATCGCGGTGCCGCCGGCAGCCTCGATCTCGGCGACCACCGCGGCCGCTGCATCCGAATGCCCGGTGCCGTCGCGGGCGGCGCCGAGGTCGTTCACCACCACTTTCGCGCCGCGCCGGGCGAGCTCCAGCGCATAGGCCCGGCCGAGCCCGCCGCCCGCGCCGGTGACGATCGCTACCCGATTTTCGAAGCTGATGGTCATGCCTTCGCCTGCTCCTCGTCCGGCCTGAATGGGAGGAGCCGGGCGCGCACGAACCAGGCTCCGGCGCCCGCGAGGGAGCGCCGGAAGCTCATGGCAGAGAAAGGCGGGCCGGACCAGTCCGCCTCGCGCGCCGCCCATGGGTTTGGGGGCGCGTCGGCCGCGCCTTATTTGTGGCGGCGGGTGGTGCGACGGTGGGTCGTCTTCTTCGTCGTCGTCGTGGTGGTGTCACCGCCGGCGTCCGCCGTCGCTGTCATGTCGCTGCCGCCGCCCGCGGCCGTCGAGCTGCCGCCGGCCGGGCCGTGGTTGCGCTCATAGGTCTGGGTGCAATGGTCGGTCATCTTGCGGGTGCAGGGCGGCAGCGGGCCGGCCGGCGCCATCGTCGCGCCGCCGCTCGCGGGCGCGCCGGTGCCGCCGACGCTCGGTGGCTGGTTGTACCCCGCGGGCGCTTCGGCCGGCGCGGAGATCACGGCGACGCCGCGCGCGTCCCGCTCGGGGGCCGCATTGCTGGGGGCGACGGTGCCGCCGCCGCCGCCCGTGGCGGTGGTGCCGCCCTGGCCGGTCGTGTCCTGCGCATAGGCGGCAGTGCCGACCATCAGCGCGGCCGCGAACAAAAGAGTCTTCATCAGGTGATCCTCCTTGGGATGACAGCCGCCCCTACTCTGGCGACCCGCCACCCCAACGCCCCCGAAACGATTTTTCTCCGCCGCCGTTCATGAAAGCAAATTTAGGTTTTTTCCGCCCGAGCCCGTCCCGCGCCGGGACGCGCGAAAGCCGCCCCTTTCCTCAAAGGCTTGCGGCCTTTACCCTTGCGAAAGGCGGCAGGCATAAGGCGGTGCGGATGAGCGAGCCCGGTACAGAGCGCGGAGCGGACGGCGGCAGCCTGGTGCCGAGCCGGCGGACCGTGCTCGCGCTCGGCGCCGCCGCGGCCTCGACCGTGGTGACGATCCGGCCGGCGCTGGCGCAGACCGCGGGCTCGGTGATGCACTGCCAGATCCCGATTCCGACGCCGCAAAATGCCGGGAGCTACATCGCCCCCGACGGCAGCGTCGTCCCGCCCGGGACCGCCGGCGCCTTCCCGCCGCCGCCGCGGCCGCTGACCGGGGAGGAGGCCAAGGCGCTGATCAACCACGGCCCCACGCCCGCCGGCGTCGATCCGGAGGCGGCGCAGGCCTATGTCAATTACATACGCCGTCTGCAGGCGGGGATGAGTGGCTTCACCTGCTACGCCTCGCTGCAGCTGCCCCGCTGACCCGAGCCGCCGCCGGCATGGCCGGTTCCACCTACATCGCCGACGCCGACATCCTCGCCGCAGCCGCCGAGCTGGAGGGGCTGACCTTCCTGTTCGACGCGCGCTCCGGCCAGACCCATATCCTCGCCCCGCCCGCGCCGCAGATCCTCGAGGCGCTCGCCGGGCAGGCCGGGGATGCGGAGGACATCCTCCGACGCATCGGCGACCGGTTCGACGTGCCCGCCGAGGGCGCCGCGGCGGCCCTGGCCGCCCGCCTCGCCGAGCTTGAGGCCGCCGGCCTCGTGCGCCGGCCGTGAGGCATCAGCTTCGCCTGCAGGTGGGGCCGGTGGCGTTTCGCATCGGATCCGAGTGGGCGAGGCCGATTGCCGAGCTCCGCCGCCTCTACGCCCGCTATCCCGAACCGGAGGGCGTGTGCGACTTCACTGTGCGCCTGGAGGCGGAGAAGCCATGGCGGCGGTTCGTCCGCCCCTCGGTCGCCATCCGTGGCGATTACGTCCTGCCCGATGCCGCGCCGCTGCCGCTCGCGCTCGGCCTGCTTGCCGCCGAAATGGGGATGAACCTCCAGATGGCCCTCGGCCAGCGGCGGTTCCTCCTCCTCCACGCGGGGGCCGCCGAGCGGGACGGGCGGGCGCTGCTCCTCACCGGCGAGTCGGGGGCGGGCAAGTCGACCCTTTCGGCTTTGCTCGGCGAGCGGGGCTGGCGCTTCATGGGCGACGAATTCGCGCTGCTCGACCTGGACGACGGCCGCCTACACCCCTTTCCCCGCGCCGTGAGCCTCAAGAACGAGGCGGCGGAACTGTTCGCAGGCGTGGCGCCGGACCGGCTCGGACCGGTCCTGGAGGGGACGCCCAAGGGCAGGATCCGGCACCTGCGGCCCAATGCGTCGGCGATTGCAGGAATGGGCGAGGCCGCGGTGCCGGCGCTGATCCTGTTCCCGCGCTTCGGCGCTGATCTTGCCGCGACCGTGCGCCCGGTCGGCGCGGCCGAGCTGTTCATGCGGCTCACCCAGGCGTCGACCAACTACGTCGCGCTCGGCCGCCGCGGCTTCGACAGCCTCCTGCGCCTGTGCCGCGACACGCCCGCGCGGGCCATCGACTATGCGTCCAGCGAGGAAGCGGTGGCGCTGGTCGAGCAGCTCTGGGAGGCGCGGCAATGAGCGGCGTCGCGCTTCAGCTCACCCGCCTGCTCGCGGACCCGGCCACGCCGCCGGACGTCAGGGACTGGACCGCCATCCTCTCTTGCGCCCGCGCCGAGTCCCTCGGCGGAACGCTGGCGTTCAGGCTGCAGGGACAGGCGCTGCCCGCCGAAGTCGAGCGGCTGATGGAGGATGCGCGCCGCGCCTCCGGCACCGTCCGCACCGAGGCACTCTGGGAGGCCGAAATGGCCCGCCGCGCCCTCGCGCCCCTCGGCCTTCCCGTCATCCTCCTTAAGGGCACGGCCTATGCCGCCGCCAGCCTCGATGCCGCGCAGGGCCGCTCGATCGGCGATCTCGACATCCTCGTCCCTCGCGCCGCCCTGCCGAAGGTCGAGCAGGCCCTGCTCGCCGCCGCCTGGGAGTGGGTGAAGGAGGATGCCTACGATGACGCCTATTACCGCCGATGGATGCACGAGCTGCCGCCGCTCATCCACCGCGCCCGCGACAAGATGATCGACGTCCACCACACGATCCTGCCGCTGACCGCCCGGCCGAAGCCGGACGCGGAAGCGCTGATCGCCGACAGCATGCCGCTGGAGGACGGCCTGCGCATGCTTTCCCCGGCGGATATGGTGATCCACGCCGCCGCGCATCTGCTCGCCGACGGCGATCTCGCCGGCGGGCTTCGCAACCTCTGGGACATCGACCGGCTGCTGCGCCAGTTCGCCGCCGCGGACGCGGCCTTCTGGCAGGCGCTGCACGCGCGTGCCAAGCGGCACCATCTCCTCCCCGCCCTCCACCGCGCGGGCCGGCTCGCGAACGACCTTTACGCCACCCCGGTGCCGGAAAGCTGGCGCGTCTGGGACGGCGCCGATCCGTTGTTCAAGGCACGGCTGCTAGCGCGCGACGGCTGGGGCAGGGCGACGCGCCGCCCGCTGCGCTTCGGCTTCTACGTCCGCTCCCACGCGCTGCGCATGCCGCTGCCGATGCTCGCCAGGCACCTCTGGACGAAGGCGCGGCGCTAGACCATGGGTCGGCCTGCCGCAGCGCGTTGCGGCAGCCATCTTTCCGAAGCGGACCTTCTATGACCCCCGATTTGCGCGCCGCCATTGCGGCCGTCTGCATCAGCGATACGTGCGGTTCCGCCGTCTATTCCCTTTATGACCATGATGCAGGCTCCCGCCTCAACGTCGAGGCGCAGGTGGGCGGCGGCCGCGCGGTGAGCTGCGACCGCGACAGCGGGCACAGCTTCGGCGGCGACCTGCCGGAGCTCTGGTATGCCCCGGCCGAAGCATGGGTCCATCTCGGCGCGCGCGGCGGCGGCGTCTATGAGGGGCACGACCGCACCGCCGACACGGCCTTCGCCGTGCGCGTGTCCGGCGCTGTCGCCCAGCTTTACGATCATGATCGCCAGGCATGGAGCGCCTACACCGCGGACCTCATCGCCGCCGCGTTCTGAATTGGCTCCGGATCGGTGCGAATACGGCACAAAGGCCGTTTCGGCGGTGCAATTACGGCAACCTTGCCGCCTTCCCTCCGTTTTTGGACTTAAATGGATCAAGCCGCTGCGGCGGCGGAGGATGCAGACGATGACGCGCAACAGGCAGAGCGAGAGGAGCGAGAGGGCGGCAAAGCGCCTCGAGCGCGGCCTCGTTCGCAGCCGCGCCGTCGTCGCCGACTATCGCGCCCGGCTTCTCCTCCTGCGCGAGGCGTTGCAGCGCCGCCCCCAGCCGGCGCTACGGCCGGTACGGAGTTCCAACGGCGATTGACGCCGATACCGGGGACCGTTCCGAACCGTTTCCAGAATTGAGTAACCGCCCTGCCGCGATTCATGCTATCGCACCCGCGGGGGCAGAGTTTTCGAACTCTGGCGCTGGGGTCGAAGGAGAGCGTGGGGGCTCACCTTCGGCTTCCCGCCGGAGCAAGTGGTCAGGGCCGGCGGCGCTTGGGAGCGCCGCCCGCCACGGCGGGCGCGGTGCCGTTCGCGGGCGCGATCGTCACCGTCGCCGTATTTCCAGACATCTGGTTGAGCAGAGCGTCCGCCTCGTTGTCATAGGGCGCGGCCGCCGACTCGGCGCCGTTCTCCGCCTCCGAGTGAAGCTGGTTGTAGCGTTCCTCGAGCGCGCGCGAGGCTTTCTCCGACTGCACCTCGACATTCTCCTCCGGCGTCTTCTTGCAGCCGGCGAGGAGCAGGGCGGCACTGGCCGCGGCGAGGAGGGGCGCGCGCAGGATCATGCACGTGTCATCGCAGGAGCAGGCGCGCGGGAAAAGGGGGAAGGTGAGGGGCTTTCCGCTGCCCGGCGCGGCGGCGCACTGGGCGAGAGGCGCACTGGGCAAGAAAGGTCCGGGGGGTTCTGTTGCCCGGCCCCCCCGGCGGCCGCTGGTGTCTGCTTCTGTTGCCCGGTGCAGCCCGACCGCGCTTTTGTCCTTAGTAACTCAACCCGTGAGGGTCAGGTTACGCGGCAATTGCGAGTGCTACGTTATCGTTGGCACTTGTGTAATGGGCCGTCGCGGTGGTCCCATTCCGGGCGAAAGCTGCGCGTTTCAACACACGTCGATCCTGGTTCGGCCCCATCAGCTGAGCCGCAGGGGCGGCACGCGGTCCACGCGTGTCGCTCTTGCGGCGAAGATGGTGGAGCCGCCGGGTACTGCCCCCGGGTCCGCTGCATCTATTGAACGCAACATTTTATCGCCATAGCCGGCAAGCCGGCAGGGGCTGATATAGGCGCCCCGCCGCGAAAATTGAAGGGGCAACCCGTTGCGGCGGCGGACCGGACCGCCTACCTATGCACGTAATACACCCAAGGGAGGGGACTTCTCGATGAACCGCAAACGCCTTGCCGCCCTGCTGCTCGCCCCCGTCGCCGCCGCGTCGCTGTCGGGCTGCGGGATCAACTCGATCCCCACCGCCGAGGAGAATGTGAAGGCCCGCTGGGCCGACGTCGAGGCCGACTTCCAGCGCCGCGCCAACCTCATTCCGAACATCGTCGCGACGGTCCAGGGCGCAGCCGCGTCCGAAAAGGGCATCCTGGTCGGCGTCACCCAGGCTCGTGCGGACGCGACCAAGATCCAGGTCACCGGCGACCAGCTTTCCGATCCGGCGGCGATGCAGCGTTTCTCCGAGGCGCAGAACCGCCTCACTTTGTCGCTCCAGCGGCTCCAGGAAGCCTATCCGCAGCTCCAGAGCCAGGGCAATTTCAAGGCGCTGATCACCGAGCTCGAGGGCACGGAGAACCGCATCGCCATCGCCATTCGCGATTACAATTCGGCCGTGCAGGGCTACAACACCCGCATCCGCACCTTCCCGGACGTGATCGGCGCGAAGGTCTTCTATGGTGCCAAGCCGAAGGTGACCTACCAGGCGAAGACTCAGAACGCGGAGGTCGCGCCGCCCGTCAGCTTCGACACCAACACGGCTGGTCACTGACCCGCGTGCCGGTGCGCGGCGCCGCTTTCCTTCTCCTGATCGTGCTCCCCGCCGCGCCCGCGGCGGCGGGGGGCGGCGACGCGGTCGACGCCGTGCGCTGCAGGGCGGGAGCCCCGGCGGCGGCGACCGCAAGTGCCGCGTCCATACGCATACCGCGGCTCACGGGCCGCGTCGTCGACGAGGCGCACATCCTCTCGCCGGCAACTCGCGATGCCCTCACGCGCCGCTCGGCGGGGCTGGAGCGCAGGACGCGGGACCAGCTCGTCGTCGTCACGCTGCCGGACCTCAAGGGGCGGGCGATCGAAGCCTGGGGGCTCGCCCTCGGCAACGGCTGGCACATCGGCCAGAAGGGCTTGAACAACGGCGTGCTGCTCGTCGTCGCGCCGAACCAGCGCAAGGTTCGGATCGAGGTCGGCTGCGGCCTCGAAGGCCTGGTGACCAACGCCCGCAGCGCTGCGATTATCCGCGACCCGCTCCTCCCCCTGCTAAAGTCTAAGCGATACAACGCGGCCGCGGAGGCCGGCGTTGCGCGGATCGCGGCCATCCTCGAACGCGACACACGGCGGCCGCAGCCGCGCCGGGAGCCTCAACGATGAAACGAGTCTGGGCCTTCCTGCTTCTCCTCCTCGCGTTCGCCGCTTCGCCCGCGGCCGCGCAGAAATTCCCGCCGCTGACCGGCCGGGTGGTCGATACCGCCGGCCTTCTCAGCCCCGCCCAGCAGCAGGCGCTGACCCAGAAGCTCGCGGCGCTGGAGAAGGCGAGCAGCCGCCAGCTCGTCGTCGCGACGGTGCCGGACCTGCAGGGCTATCCGATCGAGGATTATGGCTACAAGCTCGGCCGCGCCTGGAGCATCGGCCAAAAGGGGGCGAACAATGGCGCGATCCTGCTGGTGTCGAAGGGCGATCGCCGGGTCCGAATCGAATCCGGCTACGGCCTCGAGCCGATCCTCACCGACGCCTTCAACCTCTCGGTGATCGACGAGAAGATCGTCCCCGCCTTCAAGAACAACGATTATCCCGGCGGCATCAATGCCGGCGTCGATGCCCTCATCGAGCAGCTCCAAGCCCCGCAGGAGGCGGCCGAGAAGCGGGCTGCCGCGGCGACGCAGAAGGTCCACCAGGTCCGCCAGCAGAGCCACAGCTTCGTGCCGCTGATCGTCTGGGCCGTGATCATCTTCGCGTTCGTCATCCCGATGTTCCGCAAGCGGCGGAAGGTCTATGGCCGGCGCTACGGCCGCGGCGGCGGCGGCGGCGTGTTCCTCTGGGGTCCGGGCCTGGGCGGCTGGGGCGGCGGCGGCGGCGGCGGCTGGGGAAGCGGCGGCGGCGGCGGCGGCTTCAGCGACGGCGGGGGTTTCTCGGGCGGCGGCGGCTCGTTCGGCGGCGGGGGAGCATCGGGATCATGGTGAGCTTCACGGACGAGGACCGCGCTCGCATCGCCGCGGCGGTGGCGGAAGCCGAGCGCGGCACGGACGCCGAAATCGTCACCATCGTGGCACCCAAGTCCGACGCCTATCACGATGTCGGCCTCCATTATGCCGTGCTGGCGATGCTGCTCGTGCCGGTCGGGCTGGGGCTGGTGCCGCAGGCGTGGATCGACTGGGCGGTGGCGCACATCCTCGGCTGGGGCGCGACGCTGACCCGCGGCGAGGTCATGCTCTACCTCTTCGTCAAGCTCGCGCTGGCCTTCCTGATCGTCCGCTACGCGCTCGCCTGGATGCCGCTCCGCATGGCGCTGACTCCCCACGCGACCAAGACCCGCCGCGTCCGCCGCCGCGCCACCGAATTGTTCAAGGCGGCCTGCCTCGGCCGCACGAACCGCAAGACCGCGATCCTCCTCTATTTGTCGATCGCTGAGCGCCGCGCCGAGATCGTCGCTGACGAGACCATCCATTCGAAAGTCGATCCCTCCCAATGGGGCGAGGCGATGGCCGCGCTCGTCACCGAGGTGAAGGCAGGGCGGCCCGGCGAGGGAATGGCACAGGCCGTCGAACGGATCGGCCGCCTGCTTGCCGAGCATGTCCCGGCGCTTCAGGACAATCCCAACGAGATACCCGACGGAGTCATCGAGCTTTGACCGAGGCAAGCGACGCGCCGAAGGAACAGGTCTGGGAAGGCAAATATATCAAGGTGACGAAGCAGGGAACGTGGGAATATGTCTCCCGCACCCGCGGCGTCGGCGCGGCGGTGATCGTCGCCATCCATGAAGGCCATGTCATCCTCGTCGAGCAATATCGCGTGCCGGTCGGCGCGCGCTGCATCGAGCTTCCCGCCGGCCTGGTCGGCGACGAGACGGCGGGGGAGGGGGTCGAGACCGCCGCCATCCGCGAGCTGGAGGAGGAGACCGGCTATACGGCGGAACGGATGGTCGACCTCGGCCGCTATCATTCGTCGGCGGGCATGTCCTCGGAGGCCTTCACCCTGCTGCGCGCCGAAGGGCTGACCAAGATCGGCGAAGGCGGCGGCGTCGATGCGCACGAGCAGATCGAGGTGCATCGGGTGGCGCTCGCGGCCGTCCCCGCCTTCGTCAAAGCCAAGCGTGCCGAGGGCGCCTGCGTCGATGTGAAGCTCCTGCTGCTGCTCGCCGGGGACCTCTTGCGCTGACGCGGCGCTTGGCGCGCGGCCGGAACTGACATATGTGTCAGTTGTTGCCGCTCAGTCCTCTCGTCAGCGAGTTCCCCCATGTACAAATGCAGTCTCGCCATCGCGCCATCCGACATCGACCACATGGGTCACGTCAACAATGCGGTGTACCTGCGCTGGGTGCAGGATTCGGTGGTGCGCTATTGGGAGGCGATCGCGCCCGCCGAAGCGGTGGCGCGGCACCTGTGGGTCGCGCTGAAGCACGAGATCACCTACCGCCGGCCCGCCTTCCTCGAGGATGGCGTGGTGGCGGAAGTCGTCGCCGAGCACGTCCAGGGCGCGCGCTCCTTCTTCAGCACCGTGTTCCTGCGCGGCGAGGAGGTGCTGGCGGAGGTGAAGAGCTGCTGGTGCTGCCTCGACGCGGCGACCAAGCGGCCGGTGCGGCTGGCCCGCGACGTGGTCGAGCGCTTCCTGCCGCGCTGAGCCGCGGCCGCCGCCGGCGGGTTATTTGAAATTGTCGGCGTAGCTCTGGAGGCGCAGCTTCGCGGCCGGCGCGGCGGGCGTGACGTGGTAGGCGATGCCGTGGCGCTCGGCATAGGCCTTGGCGGCGTCGAGATCGGGAAAGCCTATGGTGACCTGGCTCTGCGTGTCGGCGCCGCCGGACCAGCCGGTGAGCGGATCGGGACTGTGCGGCCGGTGCGATTCGTACTGGAGGATCCACTCCCCCGCCCGCGCCTGGCCGGACTGCATCGCATTTTTCGACCGCTGGAAGATCCGCGCCGCCGCCATCTCACTTGCTCCTCAGGTTCCGCCGCGCCGCTTGCCGGAGGATGCGCCGCAAATCAACGCCTGCGCGCATCGGCGTTCTTGGTGCGCAGCGTCGGATCCGCGCGTGCGGGATCGTCCGGCCACGGATGGCGGGGGTAGCGGCCGCGCATCTCCTTGGCGACCGCCGCCCAGCTTCCGGCCCAGAAGCCCGGTAGATCGCGGGTGGTCTGGATCGGCCGTCCCGCAGGCGAGGTGAGGCTGAGGACGAGCGGGATGGCGCCCCCGCCGACTGTGGGATGCTCGGCGAGGCCGAAAAAGACTTGGGGCCGGGCGGTGACGGTGGGGCCCGCCTCGGCCTCATAGTCGATGGCGTGGCTGCTCCCGGCGGGCGTCTCGAAGGCATGGGGGGCGAGCCGATCCACCGCCTTGCGCCCCTCCCACCCAAGGATCGCGTCCAGCGTGCCGGAGAGGGGCGCGGGATCGACGGCGCGCAGGCTGGCTTTCCCCGCGACGAGGAAGGGGAGCCAGTCGTCCGCCCTCGCCAGCAATGCCTCATCGGAGATGTCCGGCAGCGACGGATCGATGCGGCGGGCGAAGCTCGCCCGGCGGCGCAGGGAACGGGCGCCGTCGCTCCACGGCAGCAGATCAAGTCCGTGGGTGCGCACGCCTTCAACCAAGGCTGCGGCGATCTGTTCGGGAAACGCCTTGGCGTCGCGCCCCTCCGAGAGGGTGATGGCGCCGAGGCGGCGTCCGCTGCGGGCGCGGACGGTGCCGGTCGCAGGATCGAACGTGAGCTGGGCGCCCGTTTCGACGCGATCCGCGAACAGCGCAAGCACGTCCGCTTCGTCGAGAGCGGCGGCGGAAAGGATGCGCGCGCCCGCGGCGGTGCCGGACACCTCCGCCACCGCCAGCCACTCCGCCCGCGCCAGCGGCGACGTCGCGTCGAGCCGGAAGCCGCGCCCTCCCACCGATAGCCACTCCTCCCCGGACGCCGAGCGGCGCCGGGACAGGCGGTCGGGGTATGCAAGGGCGATGCAGGCAGCGATCTCCCTCTCTCCTTCAGAAGAGAGGGGGAGTCCGGAACGCTCCGACTGCCCCTCCCCCAACCCTCTCCCCTGAACGGGAGAGGGCTTTTGGGTGAGTTGCAACCACCGCCGGGCCAGCCCGCGCGCCGCCTCCGCGCGCTTGACCCTGTCGCCGCGCCAGCGCCGCAGCCTGATCTCCAAGTCGGCGTCGTTCCCGCCGAGGCCCCGTTCCGACAGCAAAACCGCCACCTCAGCCGCCGTCCGGCCCCAGCCGCGCGCGGCGGCTTCGATCAGCATGTGCGCAAGCCGCGGCGGGAGGGGGAGGCTGGCGATGGCGCGGCCGTGCCCGGTCGGGCGGCCCTCAGCCTCGATCGCACCCAAGGCGAGCAGGCGCCTCTTCGCCTCGGCAACGGCGGCGGCCGGCGGCGGGTCGAGCCAACGCAGCTGGCGCGGGTCCGTCACACCCCACAAAGCGCAGTCGAGGACGAGCGCCGACAGGTCCGCCTCCAGGATCTCCGGCGGGTCGAAGCGTGGGAGGGCGGCGGTCGCCGCTTCCTCCCATAGCCGGTAGACGATTCCCGGCGCCTGCCGTCCGGCGCGTCCCGCCCGCTGGGTGACGGCCGCCTGGCTGGCGCGCTCGGTGACGAGGCGGGTGATGCCGGCGGCGCGGTCGTAGCGGGGCCGGCGGGCGAGGCCGGAATCCACCACCACGCGCACCCCGTCGAGGGTGAGGCTGGTCTCGGCGATCGACGTCGCCAGCACCAGCTTGCGCACCCCCACCGGCGGCGCCCCGATGGCAGCGCGTTGCTGCCCGAGCTCCAGGCTGCCGTGGAGGCGGTGGAGCTCGGTGCCCGGCGGAAGGGGCTCGACCCGCTCCGCCGTCCGCTCGATCTCCGCCACTCCCGGAAGAAAGGCGAGGATGCTGCCTTCCGTCTCGGCGAGGGCGCGGCGGATCGCCGGCGCCATCTCGTCCTCAATCCGCCGCTCCGCCGCGCGGCCGAGGTGGCGGAGCTCGATCGGATGGGAACGGCCCTCGCTGGCGATGACCGGCGCACCGTCCATCAACGCCGCGAACCGCTCTCCGTCCAGGGTCGCCGACATGGCAAGGAGGCGAAGATCGGGCCGCAGCGCCGCCTGCGCGTCGAGGGCGAGGGCAAGGCCGAAATCGCTGTCGAGGCTGCGCTCGTGCACTTCGTCGAACAGCACGGCGGAAACGCCGGGCAGCTCCGGGTCGGTCTGGATGCGGTTGCGGAAGATGCCCTCGGTGAGAACGAGGATGCGGGTGCGCGCCGACCGCCTGGTATCAAGCCGCGTCGCATAGCCGATCGTCTCCCCCACCCGCTCCCCCGCCAGCTCCGCCATCCGCTCGGCCGCGGCACGGGCGGCAAGGCGGCGCGGCGAGAGGAGGAGGATCTCGCCGGTGCACCATGGTTCGCCGAGCAGGGCGGGGGCGACGGCGGTGGTCTTTCCAGCCCCCGGCGGCGCGACGAGCACCGCCGAGGAGCGCTCCCGCAGCGCGGCGAGGAGGTCGGGGAGGGCGTCGTGGATGGGGAGTTGGGTCACGCGGCGCCGTTTCTCGTCATCCCGGACTTGATCCGGCATCCATCATCGTGTGTCCAACGGGGGAAAACAAAGGTGGACCCCGGATCAAGTCCGGAGTGACGGCTCTCCGGCGCCCGACTCGGGCTCAATAAGCCCGCGCGATGGCGAAGGCGACGGCTTCGGTCAGCGCCGCCTTGGCCTTGCCCGCCGGGAACGGCCCGAGCGCATCGATCGCGCGCTGGCCGTAGGTGCGGGCGCGGGCGAGCGTGTCGGCGAGGGCGCCGCTCTGCTCTATGAGGCGGCCGGCGCGGGCGAGGGCTTCCTCGTCATTCTGCCCTTCCTCGATCGCCTGGCGCCAGAAGCGGCGGTCGGCCTCCGAACCGCGCGCGTAGGCGAGGATGACGGGGAGGGTGACCTTGCCGTCCCGAAAGTCGTCGCCGGCGTCCTTGCCCATCGTCGCTTCGTCGGACGCATAGTCGATCGCGTCGTCGACGAGCTGGAAGGCGATGCCGAGATTGCGCCCATAGCTGTCGAGCGCCTCCTCGACCCCCTCGTCGCGCTCGGCGACCACCGCGGCGATGCGGCAGGCGGCGGCGAACAACGCCGCGGTCTTGGCGCCGATGATCGAGAGATAATGGTCCTCGCCGGTCTCGACCCGGCGTTGGGCGGTGAGCTGGTCGACCTCGCCCTCGGCGATGATCGCCGAGGCGCGCGAGAGAATCTTGAGAACGCGCAAGGAGCCGTCCTCGACCATCAGTTCGAAGGCGCGGGAGAAGAGGAAGTCGCCGACCAGCACGCTCGCCGGATTGCCCCAGATGACGTTGGCGGTGCGGCGCCCACGCCGCAGGCCCGAGCCGTCGACGACGTCGTCGTGGAGGAGGGTCGCGGTGTGGATGAACTCGACGGCCGCGGATAGCTTGTGGTGGCGCGAGCCCGAATAATCGAGCAGCCGCGCCGAGGCGAGCGTCAGCATCGGCCGCATCCGCTTGCCGCCGCCGGCTATGAGATGGCCGGCAAGCTCGGGGATCAAAGCGACCGGGCTCTGCATCCGCTCGAGGATCACCGAATTGACGTGATTGAGGTCGGCGGAGACCAGCTGGATCATCGGCTCGAGCGAAGGCGCACGGGCCGGGCCGACGGCGTGGAGGGTGGCGCTCATGTCGCGCGGGCTGTGCGACGGAGGCGGGCGAAAGGCAAGGGCGCGCTACGTGCCTCTAAGCGCAGAGCGGCAGCTTCAGCCGTGCCAGGAGCCCGCCGAGATCCTCGCTCTCCTCCAGCGTCACCGAGCCGCCGTAAATGTGGGCGACGTCGCGGACGATGGCGAGGCCGAGGCCGGTGCCGGGCTTGCCCGTGTCGAGGCGGGCGCCCCGGTCGAAGATCGAGGCGCGCTCACTCTCGGGGATGCCGCGGCCGTCATCCTCCACCTCGATCTCGACGCATTCAGGCGTGTTGTGAACGGTCACGAACACGCGGCCGCCGCCATATTTCGCAGCATTTTCGATGAGATTGCCGACCATTTCGTCCAGATCCTGCCGCTCGACCCGAACCCAGGCATCCTTGTCGCCGGCCAGGTCCACCGTCGCATTCTCGTACAGCCGCGACACGGCGCGCTCCACCGACTCGAGCGACGGCCAGACCGGTGAGCGCGCCTGTGCCGACGAGCGCCGGCCGATGGCGCGGGCGCGGGCGAGATGATGGTCGACCTGGCGGCGCATCGTCGTCGCCTCTCGGCAGACGGTGTCGGCGAGGTCGGGCGCGTCCGCCGTCGCGGCGTTGGTGATGACGGTGAGCGGTGTCTTCAGCGCATGAGCGAGGTTGCCGGCATGACGCCGCGCCTCCTCGGCCTGGGTCTCGTTATGGGCGAGGAGGTCGTTCAGCTCCTCGGTCAGCGGCTCGATCTCGCGCGGGAAGGCATCCTCGATCCGCGACGCGCGGCCGGACCGGATCGCGGCGATCGCACGGCGGACGCGGCGCAGCGGCCAAAGGCCGTAGAATGCCTGGAGGGCGGCGAGCACGACCAGCCCCAGGCCGAGCACGACGAACGAATAGATCATCGTCCGTTCGATGACCGAAATCTGGGCATCGAGCTCCTCGCGGCTCTGCGCGACCTGGAAGCGCCATCGCACCTTCGATCCGGGCAGCCGCACGTCCCGCTCCATGATGCGCAGCTTCTCGGAGGTACCGAACTCCGTGCTGTCGTAGGAGTGGACGCCGTAATCGTTATGGCCGCCCTGCACCTTCAGCCGCCGGTCCCACAAAGATTGCGACGGGAGATCGAGCTCGGGCCGCGCCTTTTCGCCCCGATTGCGGATCGCGGTGATCTGGAAATAGGCGCCGGAATTGGGCTCGAGGAAGCGCTGGTCGGCGAGCGTGCGGTTGAGATAGGCCCCGCCCTGCGGATCGATCTCCGCCGAGCCGATCAAAGCCGTCATCACATAGCCGATCTGGGCGTCGAAATTGCGGGTGAGGGCGGAGGTCAGGACCCTGTCGAGGGCATAGCCGCCGGCGCCGAGCAACAGCAGAATCCACACCGCCGAGATGAAGATCAGGCGGCCGGTCAGCGAGCCTCCGCCGCGGCGCCGGCGCTTTTGGGGCGGGGCCATTACCCCCGCCGTGGCGGTTCGGCCGCCGCGCTCAACCCCGCGGCTCTTCCAGCGAATAGCCGAGGCCGCGGATGGTGGTGATGACGTCGGGGCCGAGCTTCTTGCGGATGCGGGTGACGAACACTTCGATCGTGTTCGAATCGCGGTCGAAATCCTGGTCGTAAATATGCTCGATCAGCTCGGTGCGGCTGACCACCTTGCCCTTGTGGTGCATCAGGTAGGAGAGCAATTTATATTCCTGCGCAGTGAGCTTCACTGGCTCGCCGTTCAGCGTCACCTTGCCCGAGCGGGTGTCGAGGCGGACGTCGCCCGCGGTCAGCTCCGAAGAGGCGTTGCCCGAGGCGCGGCGGATGAGGGCGCGGAGGCGGGCGATCAACTCCTCCGTCTGGAACGGTTTGGCGAGATAGTCGTCGGCGCCGGCGTCGAGGCCGGCGACCTTGTCCGACCAGCTGTCGCGGGCGGTGAGGACCAGGACGGGCATTGTCTTGCCCTCCTTGCGCCAGCGGTCGAGGACGGTGAGGCCGTCTATCTCCGGGAGACCGAGATCGAGGACGATGGCGTCGTAATTTTCGGTGGAGCCGAGATAATGGCCGTCCTCGCCGTCGGTGGCGAGATCGATGGCGTAGCCGGCGCCTTCCAGCGTCGCGCGGAGCTGGCGTCCGAGGTTGGGCTCGTCTTCGACGATCAGAACGCGCATCCTATTCCCCTCTCGATCTCGCGGGCGATGAATTTAGCGCCCAACCGCCCGCGCGCGCCAATGGTTTCATTGCGCAGCCGTTCTACGGATCGCTCTGCCCGCGGCTCCGCTTGCTGTCAAAAGCCGCTGCGGGCGACGATCTCTCCGGTGCGGGCGTCGACGTCGATCCACACGACCTGCTCGCCGCGCATGAACTTGAGGCGGTAGCGGGCCGCCGCGAAGTTCAATTCGGGGCCGAGATAGTCGAAACCGCGCATCCGCGGCACGATCCGATTCTCGATGGCGCGAAGGGGCATGAACCGGCCCTGCTCGCGGCCGCGGTAGACCTCGTCCTGGACGCGCGCGTGCGGGGGGTGCGCCGCCGCGACCAGCGGCAAGACGCTCCCGCCCGCAAGGGCGGCGAGGAGAAGGCCAAGCTTGTACTCGTTACGCATGCGGCCTGTGATAGGGATCGGCCAATGAATAGGCCATGAAGGCCCTGAGCGGGGGTTCGGAGGCCGTGGGGGCGGGAACTTTCCGCCGCCGGCGGGCTTGCCGGGAAGCGCCGAGAGGAGACACGGATGCGCGGCACAGGATGGTGGGCGGGAAGCGCGGCGCTGCTGCTGGCCGGGTGCGCGACGGCGCCCCGTGCGCCGGCCGTTGCGCCAGCCCCGCCGCCGCCGGCGGTACAGCCCGAACCGGCTCCGCTGCCGCCGCCGCCGCCGCCGACAGGATGGGAGGACAAGGCGCTCACCGCCGGCGACTGGCGCTATGCGCAAGCGCCTACGCCGCAAGCGGATTATGGCAACGGTAATGAAGCCGCCTTCACGCTGCGCTGCGACGTGTCGCAGCGGCGCGTGTCGCTGCTCCGCGCCGGTGCCCCCGCCGGCACCGCGCTAACCCTGCGCACGACCTACGGCGTCCGGCAACTACCGGTGGGGCAGGGGGGCGCCGCATCGCTTGCCGCGTCCGATCCGATCCTCGACGAAATCGCCTTCAGCCGCGGCCGTGTCGCCGTCGAGGCACCGGACGTCCCCACGCTCACCCTTCCCACCTGGCCGGAGCCGGCGCGGGTTATCGAGGAGTGCCGGCCTTAGCCTGTCCGGCCGCCGCGGGGGCAAGCTGGTCGAGCACGTGGCGCACGAACGCCGAGGCAAGCTTCTCCCGCACCCCGCCGCCGCGGACGATGAGGCCGATGAGACCGGGGAAATGCTGGTCGACATCGACATAGAAGCTGCCGAGCGCCTGCCCGGTGCGCGAATCCTCGACGCGCACCTGGCCGGCCAGACGGTCGTGGCGCCCGACGAGCGAGGAGCCGGCGCCCGGCACGTTCAGATGGTCGACCTCGACGGTGAGCGTCAGCGCGCGGCCGTCCTTCATGCCGCGCTGCGCGGCGGCGTCCTTGAGGAGCTGCGGCAGCAAAGTCGCAAACGGCATGCCGACATAGCTCGGCGCCGGCTTCACCTTGGCGTCGGCGGCGGCGACCTCCCGTTTGGCATCGGGCCCCAGGCTCAGGTCCACCGCATGGATGTAGGACGCGCCGCGCAGCGCGGCGGGCGGCGCCTGCATCACCTCGACAGTCCTGGGCGAGCAGCCGCCTGCCAGCAGCAGAAGCAGAGCGAAGAGGAGAAACCGCATCGTCTCAGCCGCCCAACAGGAGGTGGAGGCGCGGCCGCCGGGCCGGCGCGAAGCGGCGAATCTTATCCACAAAAAAGTTGAAAACAAGGCTTGCGGGGGAATTGCGGATGATTCATCTTCCTCCTTGCCAATCAACAAGCGAAAGGAGGTGATCCGATGTCTCATGGTTCAGCGATGAGGTCGGTTCTGCTCGTTCGGGGGATGGAAGGCTAAGCTTTCGGCGGTCTCCCGGGCTGGAGCTTCCGGCCGCTGACCATGTTCGGAGGGTCGTCGCGCGCAGGCGCGGCGGCCCTTCAACGTGTCTGGGATTCGGCTTGCGCGAAGGCTGCAGAGAAGAAAGTATCTGTCTATGCCGATCATGATCCTGATCTTGGCCGTCGCGGCCGCCCAGCAAAGCCTTCCGCTCCATCCGCCGCGCCCCGCGCCGGCGGAGACCCGAACGCCGATCGGCACGCGCCTGCCGCAGCCGATGCCCGAGGAGACTCTCGAGACCCAGCAGCGGGCGGTGGAGGTGCTTCAGAAATTCGCCGGCTGCGTCGTCGATAGCGAGCCTCTCCGCGCAGAGGCCGCCGTCGATCTGCCGCTGGGGACGCCGGGCAATGTTCGTCTCGCCGCCTTTCGCCGCCTGGACGACCGGATGAGCTTCTGCCTGGGCAAGCTCAACGGCGACAGGATGAACGCCGGAATGTCGGCCTTCGTCGGATCCTTTGCCGGGCAGCTCTACCGGCGCAAATGGGCGACGCTGCCCGCGCTCGGCAGGAGCGAAGTGCCGCCCGCAGACGAGTCCGGCGAGCGCGCCGTGCGCACCACTCTCAGTTTCGCCGATTGCCTCATCGACCGGGCCCCTGCCGCGGCGGACGCGCTCGTCCGCTCGAATGCCAGATCGCCTGAGGAGGCGACGGCGCTCGCCCAGCTTGCGCCGCGCTACGGCAGCTGCCTCAACGCCGGAACCACATTGGCGGCGTCGCGCCTAGCGCTTCGCGACGCCCTTTCAGGGCAACTCTACCGCCGCGCCCTCGCCAGCGGCGCCCCGGCCGCGCCGTTCACGCGTTAGCAGCCCGTTGACTCTTAGTTGATCATTCAACTAAGAAGCTGCATGGCGAGAGGCGACACCCGTGAGAAGATCGTCCGGACGGCGATGGAGCTGTTCTGGGCAAAGGGATACGGATCGACCTCAATCGCCGACATCCTGAGCCGCACCCAGCTCAACAGCGGCAGTCTCTACCACTTCTTCCCGGCCAAGCAGGACCTGCTTGTCGCCGTGCTCGACGCCTATCGCGACGGCATCGCGCCGATGCTGCTCGATCCCGCCTGGCGGGGCGTCGACGATCCCGTGGAGCGCGTATTCAGCCTCCTTGCCACCTATCGCGCCGCGCTGGTGAGCACCGACTGCACCTATGGCTGCCCGATCGGCAGCCTCGCTTTGGAGCTGCATGAGGCGGACCCAGTGGTCCGGGAAAGGCTGGCGCAGAATTTCGCGGCGTGGGTCGAGGCGGTGCGCGGCTGCTATGAGGAAGCGGAGGCGAGGTTCCCGGCCGGGACGGACTTCCACGCGCTCGCCGAGCTGACGCTGACGATCATGGAAGGCGGCGTGATGCAGGCGCGGACGCACCGCAACGTCGGCCACTTTGAGCGCGGCGTCGAGCAGCTGCGCCGCCACATCTCGTTACTGACACAGGCCCACTAAGAGAGGAGTGCCGCATGATCCTTGTCCTTGCGCTCGCCACCGCCGCTGCGCCCCAACTCGCGGCGCCGCTCGCGCCGATGGCGCCGCTCGTCGGCCATTGCTGGACCGCCGAGGTCGCCGCCGGCCAGCGCGATACCCATTGCTTCGAGGCGATGTACGACGGCCATTTCGTCCGCGATCGCCACGAGGTCAGTGGCCGCGGGGTGAGCTACAAGGGCGAGACGATCTACGGGATTGAAGGAACGCCCGCGCGGGTGGCCTACACCTATTGGAGCAGCGACGGCGAGACGACGCGCGGTCATGCGCGGCGACGGCAAAAGGCTCGAGTTCGGAGAAACCGTCACCCGCGACGCGGTGGGGCAGGAGGTGCGTTTCGGGGTCGAATGGGCGCTGGCGGACGGCAGCTACGATGCACGGTGGATCAGCCCGAATCCGCGCTTCAGCCGCTCCATGCACTATGTGCGGAACGATCCCGCGCCAGGGAAATAGGGGCGGCCGTCATCGGGCCGCCCCCCGTCCCGTAGATCAGGTGGCGGCGCTGAGGCTCTTGTTGAGCTGCTCCCACTGCATGCGGCCTTCGCGCACGGAGCCGTAGCAAGACTGGATGACTTCGCGGGTCTCCGGCGAAAGCTCGTTGTCGTTGAGCGCCGTCTGCCATTTGTCGTCGAGATAGCTCTCGCCGCGGTCGACTTCGGCGATCACCGCCTGGTCGTCGGTGCCCGTCACCTTGTCGCGGAGCGAGAGGAACTGGCGGTGCATTGCGGCCAGGATGCCGCCGTCATGCTCCGGCGTCCCGCCCAGCGCGCGGACGCGGTCGCGCAGCTTCGTCACCACCTGCTCGCGGTCCTGCGCCCAGCTGCGGAAGGAGTCGCTGAAGCGGCTGTTCGTCGCCTCGTTTGCCGAGTGCCGGTAGCCGTCGACGCTGTCGATCGTCGTTTCGATGAGGCTGTTAAGGACAGAAATATCGTGGCTCTGGTCGAACATGAAAGGCTCCTTACTGGGGGTACGGGGCTGCAACGCGCGGCAAGCCGGAACGGGTACGTAACCCCGGCGCGGGAACGCCTCCGTCCGGCGCGACGTTCAGAAGGCGAGAGGAGCATCGACCATGGACGAGAGCGAGCGCGGCAAGCCCGCAACCTTCGACCGCAAGACCGGCGCGGTGCACGGCAGCGGATCGGGCGCCGGCGGCGGCGGCAACCCGGACGAGGATTACGACCAGGATCCCGAGAATGGCAGCGGCAAGGAGGATTTCGGCCGGCCGCGCCCGTTCGAAAAAGGCGTCGAGCGGCCCATCGACCCGGACGAGGGAGTGTGACCATGGCCGACGCACGCGAAGGCCATCCGCTGCCCGATAGCGACGAAGCGCGGCACAACGAGATCCCCGAGATGCTCGAGGAGGAGAAAGGCCGCGGCGACGATTCCAGGCCGGTGGTCACGCCGGGGCGGGTCGCGGTCAATCCCGACGGGGAACCCTATCGCTACGACGATGCCGGCCGCGGCGAACAGATCGACGAGGAGAGTTCGAAATGACCAAGGACAATTTCGACAAGATGACCGGCAGCGAACTGCAGGAATCGCAGTCCGGCGGCGGCAGCGGCCGCTTCGGCGGCAATATGGACGAGATGCAGCGCTCCGGCCAGGCCGGCGGCGGGGCTGACGCGGCCGACGTCTCCAATGCCGCCGGATCGAGCGGCACCGGCGGCTATGGCTCCTCGCAGAACGTCGCCAACCATCAGGGCCAGCAGCAGAAGGGCGGCGCCCAGAGCGGCCTCGCCGGCTCGGACCGCGAGTCCGCAACCGGGCAGGGCATTTCCCGCGGCGAGCGTTATGACGAGGAAGCGAATGGCGGCCGCGGTGCCGACGATGTCTCGCCCTCGTCCGACGAGCTCGAATTCGCCGAGGACCAGCGCATCCACCAGGACCGCGGCCAGTCAGAAGCCGACGACGACTTCAACCGCGAAGCCTGATCGGCCCCTGAAAGGGGACAGTCACTTTCCCATGACGGTCGGCGGCCTCGCGGTGCCGTGCGTGAAAGTGACTGTCCCCACTCCCGCCGTCCGAAGGGAACCCTTCGCAGCGCCGAACCGTTTCGCCCCAGTTACAACGTCGGAGACGGACATGGCCAAAGAGGGATCGAAATCGGGCGGCCAGGGCGGCTCGAAGAAGAATGAGGGCGGCTTCGCGGGCGCCGTTCCCGACGCGCTGAAGGAAGCCGGCGCCCGCGCCGCCGAGCTCGCGCAGAACCCGATCGCGCGCTCGATGCTGGCGGCCGGGCTGGTCAGCGCAGCCGCGGCGCTCACCGCCAATGCGCGGGTCAGGAAGACGGTCTCCGACGCCAGCCGCGACGCGCTCGACACGGCGGAAGCCGCTGCAAGCAGCGCGGCGACGGTTGGCGCGGCGATCGTCACGGCGGCGACCGACGCTGTGCGCCGCATGCTCGGCGGCGAAGGCGGCGGGGCCGCGGCCTCGTCGGGCGGCGGAACGGGCAGCGGCGCGAAATCCGGCAGCGGTGGGCGCAAGGCAGCCTCGGCCAAGCCGGCCTCTCGCGCCAAAGCCGCCAGCGGCGGTGGCCGTGCGAAGAAGGCGGCCGGCGGATCCCCCGGGCCCAAGCCGGCAACGCGCGCCAAGGCAGCCGCGTCCGGCGGCACCCGTGCCAAGGCAGCATCGACGGGCGGCACCCGCTCGAAAGCGGGCGGCGCGACTTCCGGCGGCCGTGGCCGCTCCGGCGCGAGCGGCTCGACGGGCAGCTCCGGCAAGAGCGCCTCGTCCGGGTCGAAGAGCGGCGGCGCGGCGAAGAAGACCGGCGGCGGCCGCAAGAAGGCCGGCGACGGCGCCGGCGCTTCCGCATCGACGGGGTCGAGCGGCGAAGGCGCCTGATCTGCCTAGCCTCCCCATCCTCGCGGATGGGGAGGCGCTAGAGCGGTCTCCCGGCCTGGCAGGCTTCCAGCTCGACGACGTCGTGGGCGCAGACCATGCGCACCTCGCCGGCCCGCTCCAGCGACAGCTTGCGCAGCCGCGCCTGGTTCGAAAGGCGCGCGGCGCGGTCTACCTCCATCATGTTCTGATAGCCCCGGAGGCCGGGCGTGCACTGGCGCTTCGCTTGGCGGACCTCATTGCGGTAGAAATAGGCGTCGCCGGCATGGAGCATCCACCCGCTTCCTGTGTCGATGGCGACGCCGGCATGGCCCCAGGTGTGGCCGGGAAGCGGAACCAGCAGGATCTCCGGCGGCAGGCCCTCCAGGCCGCGCACGGCGGGGAAGCCCATCCAGCTCTCTCCCCGGCCGGTGTAGCGTTTCCAGGCGTGGACCTCGTCGAACTGGCTTGGCCGGTAGCGGTTGCGCGGCACGAACCCGTTGCGGGGGCCGGTGGCGGCGCTGAATTCGGCGTCCATCAGGTGGACGGTGGCCTGCGGGAAATCCTCGAGCCCCCCGGCATGGTCGAAATCGAGGTGGGTGAGGACGATGTGGCGCACGTCCGCCGCGCGGAAGCCAAGTGCCTCGATCTGCCGCACAGCCGTCTCCTCCTCGCACAGGCGGATGTTGAGCATCGTGCGCATCGCCTTGGTGATCCGCGGCTGCGGGCGGCGGTGGGGGTGGTCGACGTCGCGCAGGCCATAACCGGTGTCGACCAGCACCAGCCCCTCGTTCGTCTCGAGGAGCCAGCAATGGCAGACGAGATGGCCGAGCGGCCCCTTGCTGCGCCCGTCGAACAGCGCGCCGCCCAGGGGGCAGTCGGTTCCGCAGTTGAGATGATGGATCCGCATTGGCTCGCCTCCTGGTCGAAGCCAGCCAACGCGGCGATGCCGCCTCGGCTCCGGCGGCAACTCCCTTTGCTGATCCAGATCAGGAACTTAGCGCGGCGCCGGCAGCCTCGTCATGCGTTCACGGGACAAAGGAGACGAGGCATGAGCAACAAGCACCCCCGCCCCGACGAGCAGCCGGTCAAGCTCCAGGACGATCTCGAACTCAACCCGGGCATCGGCAGCTCCAAGGGGCTGTTCGCCCGCACCGATTCGTCGGACGCCGAGCTGATCGAGGGCGAAAGCACCTTCGAAGGCGACACCGACAATGACGGCGGCAATGCCGGCGGCGTCAACCCGGAGTTCGGGCGGGATCATTGAAGTGCCTTCTGCCTCCCCATCGCAAGATGGGGAGGGGGACCAAGCTCTGCTTGGTGGAGGGGTATTCTCCATGCCCGTCAGGAGGGCGCGAATACCCCTCCACCAGCTAAGCTGGTCCTCCCCGCTGCCCGCGGGGAGGCAGAATTACAGCACGTACTTGGAGAGGTCGGTGTCCCGGGCGATGCTCGCCAGTTGCGCTTCGACGTAGGCGGCGTCCACCGTCACCGTCTCGCCGCGCCGGTCCTCGGCGTCGAAGCTGACGTCCTCGAGCAATTTCTCCATCACCGTCTGGAGGCGGCGGGCGCCGATATTCTCGAGCTGGCCGTTCACCTCCGCGGCAATGCGGGCGACGGCGCGGATGCCGTCGTCGGTGAAATTCACCTCGACCCCTTCGGTGGCGATGAGGGCGCGATACTGGTCGGTGAGGCTGGCGCGGGTGTCGGAGAGGATGCGGACGAAATCCTCCTCGGTCAGCGCCTTGAGTTCCACCCGGATCGGCAGGCGGCCCTGCAGCTCGGGCAGCAGGTCCGACGGCTTAGCGACGTGGAAGGCGCCCGAGGCGATGAAGAGGACGTGGTCGGTCTTCATCGGCCCATATTTGGTCGCCACCGTAGTGCCCTCGATCAGCGGCAGCAGGTCGCGCTGGACGCCTTCGCGGCTGACCGAGCCACCGCGCACGTCGCTGACCGCAATCTTGTCGATCTCGTCCAAAAAGACGATGCCGTTGGCCTCGGCATCGGCCAGCGCCACGCGGTTGACGTCGTCCTGGTCGAGGCGCTTGTCGGCTTCCTCCTCGACCAGCCGCGTCCACGCCTCGCGCACCTTCAGCCGGCGGCGCTTCTTGGGCTGCTGGCCCATCGCCTTGGCCATCATGTCGGACAGGTTGATCATGCCGACCTGCCCGCCCATGCCCGGAACCTCGAAGGGCGCGGCCGGCGCGTCGCTGACCTCGATTTCGACTTCCGCGTCATTGAGATGGCCATCCCGGAAACGCTGGCGGAAGCTCTCGCGGGTGGCCTCGCTCGATCCCTTGCCCGTCAGCGCCTCGAGCAGCCGGTCCATCGCCGCCTCCTCGGCCGCGTCCTTGACGGCGATCCGCCGCCGCTCCTTTTCCAGCCGCACCGCCTCCTCGACGAGGTCGCGGGCGATCTGCTCGACGTCGCGGCCGACATAGCCCACTTCGGTGAACTTGGTCGCCTCGACCTTCACGAAGGGCGCATCCGCAAGCTTGGCGAGGCGCCGGCTGATCTCGGTCTTGCCGCAGCCGGTCGGGCCGATCATCAGGATGTTCTTCGGCGTCACCTCGTCGCGCAGATCGTCGCCGAGCCGCTGCCGCCGCCAGCGGTTGCGAAGGGCCACCGCGACGGCGCGCTTGGCGTCATTTTGGCCGATGATATGGGCGTCGAGCGCGGCGACCACCGCCTTGGGGGTGAGGCTGTCGTTCATCGATCCCGCCGCTCTCGCATTCTGCTGGTCCGGCCCCGGCGCCGGAATGGAAGTGTGATAGTTCATCGCGCCAAAGATTGGACGGCGGCAAGCCCAGTTCAAGCGGCGCCCGCCGCGGCGGCCTCCCGCAAATCGCACCGCCGATGCAGCGAAGCCGGGCTATGGTCGTTGCCCCGCTGGAACGAGGAGGGTCATCGATGACGCCTGAGGAACTGGTGAAGCGGGTGCGGGAGGGCGATCCCGCCTGCGCCAAGATCGGCCTGTTCGACATCGACGGGGTGATGCGCGGAAAGTATCTCAGCGCCGGCAAGTTGGCCTCCGCGATCGAGAGCGGCGCCGCCTTTTGCGACGTCGTGCTCGGCTGGGATTCGGGCGACCAGCTGGTCGAAGGCCTGAGCTTCACCGGCTGGCACACCGCCTATCCCGACGCCGAAATCCGCCTGCTCCCGGAGACGATGCGCGAGATGCCGTTCGAGGGCGGCATGCCGCTGATCCTCGCCGAATTCGCCGGCCGGGCGGAGGCGGTCTGCCCGCGCAACCTGTTGAAGCGGGTGCTGGCACGCGCGGCGGACGCCGGCTTCACTGTCAAGGCGGCCGCCGAGTTCGAATTCTTCGTGTTCGAGGAGACACCGCAGTCGGTGCGCGACAAGGGCTATCGCGACCTGAAGCCGATCACGCCCGGCAATTTCGGCTATTCGATGCTTCGCTCGGGCGTGCACGCGGATTTCTACCACGAATTGTGGACGACCTGCGATGCGATGCGGATCGAGATCGAGGGGCTGCATACCGAGACCGGTCCCGGCGTCCTCGAGGCGGCGATCGGCGTCGACGAGGCGCTGGAGGCGGCGGACAAGGCGGCCTTGTTCAAGACGGTGGCCAAGATCCTCGCCCAGCGGCGCGGCTGGATGGCGACGTTCATGGCCAAATGGTCGCGCGACTGGCCGGGCCAGTCCGGGCACCTCCACATGTCGCTGCTCGACGCGAAGAGCGGGGAGGGGGTGTTCTTCGACAAGGCCAAGCCGCTCGCCATGTCGGATGCGATGCGCTGGTTCGTCGGCGGCCAGCAGGCGCTGATGCCCGAATTGCTCGCGATGATCGCGCCGACCGTCAACAGCTACACCCGCATGATCCCGGGCTATTGGGCGCCGACGGCGGCGAGCTGGGGCTATGAGAACCGCACCTGCGCGCTTCGCGTCATCGGCGGCTCGGAGAAGTCGCAGCGCGTCGAGGTCCGGATCGGCGCGGCGGACCTCAATCCGTACATCGCGTTGGCGGCGGCGATCGGCTCGGGGCTGTGGGGGATCGAGAATCGCATCGAGCCCGACGCGCCGATCGAGGGCAATGCCTATGCGGTGGAGATGCCGCCGGAGCGGGCGCTCCCGGCCACCTTGTGGGACGCGGCGCAGCGCCTCAAGGGCTCGGAGGCGGCGCGGACGCTGTTCGGCGCGGAGTTCGTCGACCATTACGCCGCCACCCGCGAATGGGAGGAGCGCGAGGCGCGCAAGGCGATTACCGACTGGCAGCTCGCCCGCTATTTCGAGATCATCTGATGGACGACCTCGTCTGCATCTCGCCCGTCGACGGCCGCGAGCTCGCGCGCCGGCCGCTCGCCTCGACGGCGGAGGCCGATCGCGCGGTCGCGCGGGCACGGCAGGCGCAGCGCCAGTGGCGGGAGGCGCCGCTCGCCGAGCGTAGCGCGGCCGTTGCCGGCTTTCTCCAGGCGATGGAGCGGCTCGATGGAGAGATCGTGCCGGAGCTTGCCTGGCAGATGGGCCGCCCAATCCGCTACGGTGGGGAGCTGAGGTCGCTGAAGGAGCGGGTGGAGGCGATGCTGGCGCTGGCCCCCGAGGCCCTGGCGCCGGAGGAACACGGCCCCGGCCGCCGCGTCGTTCGAGTGCCGGCGGGCGTGGTGCTCGTGATCGCGCCATGGAACTACCCGTTCCTCACCGCGGCCAACACGATCGTCCCGGCTTTGCTCGCGGGCAATGCCGTGATCCTCAAGCATTCGGCGCAGACGCTGCTCGCCGGTGAGCGCTTCGCGGAGGCCTTCGCGGCCGCCGGACTGCCGGACGGCATATTCGCCAACCTCTTCCTCAGCCACGAGGAAACCGCCCGCCTGCTCGCCGCCGGCCTCGTCGACCACGCCACCTTCACCGGCTCGGTCGAAGGCGGCCGGGCGGTCGAGCGGGCGGCGGCGGGCTCGTTCACGACGCTGACGCTGGAGCTTGGCGGCAAGGACCCGGCCTATGTCCGCGCCGATGCCGACCTGGCGGCGGCGGTGGCCGGGATCGCCGACGGCGCCTTCTACAATAGCGGCCAATCCTGCTGCGGCGTCGAGCGCGTCTACGTCCACGAGGCGGTGTGGCAGCCCTTCCTCGATGGCTTCGTCGAGGCGGCACGGGCTTACCGGCTGGGCGACCCGCTCGATCCGGAGACCAGCCTCGGCCCGATGGCGAGCGCCCGCGGGGCGGAGCAGGTGCGGCGGCAGGTCGAGGCGGCGCGGCGGGCGGGGGCACAGGCGCATGTCGAGCCCCAGCTCTTCCCCGCCGACGCGGGCGATGGGCCGTATTTGATGCCGCAGGTGCTGACCGGCGTAGACCACAGCATGGGCGTGATGCGCGAGGAGACGTTTGGGCCGGTCGCCGGTCTCATGCGCGTCCCGGACGACGAAGAGGCGGTGCGGCTGATGAACGACAGCGCCTACGGCCTCACCGCCTCGCTCTGGACCCGCGACCTCGAAGCCGGCGAGCGGCTCCTGGCGGGCGTCGAGGCGGGGACGACGTTCGTCAATCGCTGCGACTATCTCGATCCGCTGCTCGCCTGGACGGGCGTCAAGGACAGCGGCCGCGGCGCCTCGCTCGGCCGCTACGGCTTCGACGCCGTCACGCGGCCCAAATCCCTCCACGCACGGAGCGCCTGAATGACCCTAACGTCGGCCAACTGGAACTATCCGACCGCGATCCGCTTCGGTGCCGGCCGCATCGCCGAGCTTCCCGACGCCTGCCGCACCCTCGGCATCGCCCGACCGTTGCTCGTCACCGACCCGGCGCTGGCGGAGATGCCGATGGTGAAGGAGGCGCGCACCGCCACCGGCGCCGGCCTGTTCAGCGCGATCCATGCCAATCCCGTGGGCGGCGACGTCGAAACGGGCCTCGCCGCCTATCGCGCCGGCGGCCATGACGGCGTCATCGCCTTCGGCGGCGGCAGCGCGCTGGATGTCGGCAAGACCATCGCCTTCATGGCGGGGCAAAGCCGCCCGCTGTGGGATTTCGAGGACAAGGAGGATTGGTGGACCCGCGCCGACGCGGACGCCATCGCGCCGGTGATCGCCGTCCCCACCACCGCAGGCACCGGCTCGGAAGTCGGCCGCGCCGGCGTCATCCTCGACGCGGAAGCGGGGGTGAAGAAGATCATCTTCCACCCCAGGATGATGCCCGTCCTCGTCATCCTCGATCCGGCGCTGACGGTCGGCCTCCCGCCCCACGTCACGGCCGCCACGGGGATGGACGCGCTCTCCCACTGCCTCGAAGCCTGGTGCGCCCCCGGCTTCCACCCGATGGCCGACGGCATCGCGGCCGAAGGCATCGCCCTCATCGCCAAATGGCTGTCGGTGGCGGTCGAGGACGGCGCCAACTTGGAGGCGCGCGGCAACATGCTCGTCGCCGCAGCGATGGGCGCCACTGCCTTCCAGAAGGGGCTCGGCGGCATGCACGCTTTGTCGCACCCGATCGGGGCCCTCGCCGGCACCCATCACGGTCTCACCAACGCCGTGCTGATGCCCTACATGCTCGCATACAATCGCCCCGCCATCGAGGAACGCTGCGCTCGCCTCGCCGGCTTCATCGGCCTGGAACCCTCGTTCGGCGCCCTGCTGGCCTGGGTCCTGGACCTCCGCCGCCGCCTCGCCATCCCGCACACGCTGGGCGAACTCGGCATCGAGGAAGCCGACATCGGCCGCATCGCCCACATGGCGGAGGAGGATCCGTCCGCGGGCGGCAACCCGCGCCCCTTCGGCGCCGAGGAGGCGCGTCAGGTGCTGGAGGCTGCCGCGGCGGGGCGCGTGTAGCGGCGCGTGCAGGCGTGCTGAGCGGCTGCTATGGCGGAGGAGGGGGAACAGGCATGGCAGGAACGCTCATTAGATCTTTGGTGCCGCTCGCGCACGTCCGCGACGTCGCTGCATCCATTGCGTTCTATGCGCATCTCGGCTTTGCGGTGGAGAACCAGGTCACGCCGGACGGCGAGGAGAGTCCGAACTGGGTCTGGCTCCGCGCGGAGCGGGCGGAGCTGATGCTGGCGCGGGCGAGCGCGCCCGTCATCGCCGCCGAGCAGGCGGTTCTTTTCTACACCTATTGCGACGACGTCGCGGCCACGCACGCCGCCTTCATCGAAGCGGGCCTGGAGCCGGGGCCGGTCGCCACGCCCTTCTACAATCCCGGCGGCGAGTTCCGCCTCGCCGATCCGGACGGTTACACGATCTTCGTCGCCCAGATCTGAACGCGGAGCCGGTCAGGCCGCCGCAGCCTCGATCGTCTCCACGGTCAGATTGCCGTTGGTGTAGACGCAAATCTCCGCCGCGATTGCCATCGCCTTCCGGGCGATCGTCTCGGCATCGTCCTCATAATCGTAGAGGGCAGTGGCGGCGGCGAGGGCATAATTGCCGCCCGAGCCGATCGCCGCGACCCCGGCGCCGGGCTCCAGCACGTCGCCATTCCCGGTGAGGACGAGGGTCACGTCCTTGTCGGCGACGATCATCATCGCTTCCAAATTGCGCAGGAACTTGTCCGTCCGCCAGTCCTTGGCGAGCTCGACCGCGGCGCGCATCAGCTGGCCGTGATGCTGTTCGAGCTTCCGCTCCAGCCGCTCGAACAGGGTGAAGGCGTCGGCGGTGGCGCCGGCGAAGCCGCCGATCACACTGCCGTCGCCGAGCCGCCGCACCTTGCGGGCATTGGGCTTGATGACGGTCTGGCCGAGCGTCACCTGGCCGTCGCCGGCGATCACCGCCTTGCCATTCTTGCGCACGCCGAGGATCGTCGTGCCGTGCCAGCTTTCCATCGTCACACTCCCGCTCGTCTCTTGCCCGCCATGTGGGTAGGCGCGCGCGGCGGCGCAACGTTCGCCTCCCCTCAGGGTCCCGTCATCCGCCGTTCGATGCGGCTGTCGGGCACCAGCCACATCGCCGAGACCGCGAGGTAGAGCGCGATCGCTGCGGCGGGGAGGAGAAACGCGATGCCCGCGCCGGCCAGATACAGCAGGATCGACAGCCAGCCCTTCAAGTCCCGCCCGAGCGCCTCCTTCAGCAGCGATCCGCCGCCCTCGCCGGCGATGATCGCCCGCTCGGTGAGGCTGTAGCTGACCGCCGACATGAACAGGATGAAGCCGTAGGCGGCGACCGGCAGCGGCGCGAGGCCCTGCTCGTCGATCCAGCGGATGACGAACGGGACCAGCGAAAGCCAGAAGAGCAATGACAGATTGGCCCACAGCACCCGTCCGCTGACGTGCCGGGCAGCCTGCATCATATGGTGGTGGTTGGCCCAGAAGATGCCGACGTTGACGAAGCTCAGCGCGTAGGCGAGCAGCACCGGCGCCGCCGCTGCGAGCGCCGCGGGTGTCGCCGCCGCGGGCACCTTCATCTCCAGCACGGTGATGGTGATGACGATCGCCAGCACCCCGTCGGTAAACGCTTCGAGCCTCTGCGCCTTCATCCCAACCCCCGTGTTCAGATCCGGTTAGCACCGAAGCGCGGCTTCCCGCCACTCGGGCGGAAAGCCGCGCCGGTTCAGGCCGCCGGTGCCTTCGGCGTCTCCGGCGTCTTCGGTGCCTTCTTCACCGCCTTGGCGACATCCTTTACCGCGCCGATCACCGCCGGCGCGTTCGCCAGCACGGCCGGCAAGGCCTTCCCCAAGGTCTTCAAAAGCGATTTCAACGACATTGCCTTCTCCTCTCTCACCCTCGGCCCGCAGCCCCCCGCGAATCGGTCTGCGAGCCAGGTAGGAACATAGCACGAACACACTTTGAAGGAAAATGGTTTGTGCCGGCTGCCGGTGCCTGTAGGTTCCGGCGCATGGAGATGCTCCTCCTCATTCTCGTCCTCGGCGGCTTCGGCCTCCTAGTTGCCCATTCGCAGCTCGCGGCGCGGGTGAGAGGGCTCGAGCGGGAGGTTGAGGCGCTGCGCTGGAGCATCGGCGGCGAGGTCAAAGTCGCCGAGCGGCCGCCAACGGCAGCACCGCTGGACGCGGCACCGGTTGGCGCGCCGCTGCAGCCCGCCCCGATCGCCGCGTCCCACGCGGCGCCTTCGCCGGCGGCTGCGCTTCTGGCCGGCGGCGCTGCACCTGAGGCCGAGCAGGCAACTCCCGTCCGCGAGACGCTCGCCGCCCTCTTCGAACGCTATGTCGGCGGCCGGCTGCTGATCTGGGCGGGCGGCATCGCGCTGGCCGTGGCCGGCATCTTCCTCGTCCGCTTCTCGATCCAGATCGGCCTCGTCAGTCCGCCGGTGCAGATGGCGTTCGCGGCCTTGTTCGGCTTCCTCCTCATCGGTCTCGCCGAATGGGCGTATCGCAAGCCCGGCGCGCTGCCCGATCCGCGGGTGGGCCAGTCGCTCGCCGGCGCGGGCATCTTCGTCCTCTACGCCGCCGCCTATGGGAGCCTCGTCCTCCACCATCTGTTCGGCCACGGCACGGCGATGGTGCTGATGATCGGCATCACCGGCATCGCCCTCGCGCTGGCGCTGCGCCACGGCGCGCCGACGGCGGTGATGGGCCTCGCCGGCGGTTTCGCCACGCCTTTGCTGGTCGGCGAGCGGCACGGCCAGATCATCCCCTTGCTCTTCTACCTCGGCCTGCTCGACGCGGCTTTGTTCGGCCTCGCCGCCCGCCGCGGCTGGACCTGGCTTGCCGCCGCCGCCGCCCTGCTGAGCTTCGCCTGGTCGGCGGCCTTGCTGTTCTCGGACCCGAACGACGCGCTCGCCACCGGACTTTTCGTCCTCGTTCTCGCCATCGGCGCCTCGCTGCCCCGCGCGGGGGAGGAGGGCTCGGGTGAGCGCGAGGCGAGGGGAGGCCGCCAGCTCGCCTTCCTCCGCCCCGCCGCGCTGGGCATTATCCAGCTCGCCGTGCTCGTGGGGCGAACGGATCTCGGTCTCTCCGCCTGGGGGCTGTTCGCGCTCCTCTCGCTCGCCAGCTTCTTCCTTGCCGGCCGAAGCGTCGAATATCGGCCGATCCCGGCGCTCGCCCTGGCGGCGGCGCTCGTCCTGCTCGCCGTCAAGTCGATCGCGCCGGTCGACCCGCACCTCGGTGCAATCGGCGTCGGCGTGACCCTGCTGTTCGCCGCCGGCGCCATCGCCGCGTTGATGCGCCGTCCAGGCGAGGCCCTGCTTTGGACGATCGTCGCGGCCGTCGCCTTTGCGGGCCCGCCGATCATTCTCGGCTCACTCCACCCGGAGTGGATGTCGTCAGGGCAATGGGGTCTCGTCTTCGCCGCCGCTGCGCTGGGCCCGCTCGCGCTGACCTTGCTCCGGGGCAGGGCAGGGGAGGCCGACCGGCCGCGCCTCGTCGCCGCCGAGGCGGCCTTGCTCCTCCTCGGCATCGCCGCCTACGACCTGGTGCCGGAGGCCTTCCTTCCCGCAGCCTGGCTCGTCCTCGCCGCCGGCGCCGCCTTCGCCGCGGCGCGGCTCAAGGACCGTGACTTGACCCTCCTCACCTACGCCGTCGCCGCGGTGGCGGTGGTGGCGAGCATCGTGCTCGTGCCGAAGCTTTGGGACGGCCTCGGCAACGCCATCTTCGGCGAAGCCGTCCTCGCGCCGAACTTGCCCGGGACGCTCAGGGCGGCGGAGGTGCTGCTCCTCCCAGCCGCCTTGCTCCTCCTCGTCTGGTGGCTCGCCCCGCGCCGGTTGCCGCGCCTCGGCCTCGCCTTGCCGGGCGCCGCCGTCGGGCTTGCCGTGGCCGGGCTCTACATCCTCTTCAAACAGGCCTGGGGGCTGGCGAGCTGGGACGATTATCTCGCCCGCGGCTTTGCCGAGCGGTTGCTCATCACCCAGTTCCTGTTCGCCGCCGGCTGGATCGTATGCAGCGGCCGCCTCCCCCTCGGCCGGCTCGAGGAAAACCAGCGCCGGACGCTCGGCACGGCGCTTACCGCTATGGCCGCGGCGCGCTTCGCCTGGTTCGACCTCCTCGTCGCCAGCCCCCTTGTCTCGGCGCTCCGGGTCGGATCGCTGCCGCTCCTCAACCTGCTGCTTCCGGCCTACATCCTCACCGCCTTCTGGCTCTACCGCGCAAGGCAAGGCGCGCGCGACAAGGCGCGCTCGGGCCTGTGGCTGACCCTGTCGCTGGTCGCACTGGTCGCGGGAACGTTACTGCTGGTGCGGCAGGGCTTCCAGGGCTCCGTGTTGAACAGCGCCGACGTTCCGGCGAGCGAATCCTACGCCCACTCGCTGGCGGCGCTGCTGCTCTCGATCGGCCTGCTCGTCGCCGGCGTACGCATCCCCGATAAGGCGCTACGCCTCGCCGGCCTCATCCTGCTCACGGCGACCACCGCGAAGGTGTTCTTGATCGACGCGGCCAAGCTGGAGGGGCTGCTGCGCATCCTCTCCTTCCTCGGCCTCGGCATCGCCCTCATCGGCATCGGTAAGCTCTACGGCGCGGTGCTCAATGCCGAGGCGCGGCCCGCCGGCAGGGAGAGCGAGCCGCCTGACGTGCAGGTCTAGCCCGTGCAGACCTTGTTGAGGACTTCGCCGGCGATCGACGTCGCGGTCGCCGTGCGCCGTTCCTCCTCGCCCGTCGTCCGCAGCACCTGACCGGCCTTCATGTAGTCGGTGGTGAGGTCTTTGTAGGAGCGGTCGCTGCAGTCGGCGCGGCGGAAGGCCACATAGCCGTCCGACTCGCCCTTGGGGCCGTCGGGGCCGTAGCGGACGCGCAGCTTGAAAGTAACGATGGCGCCGCTTCGCGACACGCTGTCCGAATCATATTCGTACACGCTTCCGTACGAATTCTTGCCGATATAGACCCAGCTCGCGGCGAAGGCCGGCGTCGTGCCCACAATCAGGGCAGCGGCGAAAGTCAGTTTCCTCCACATTGGTTTTTTCCTCCCCGCCCGCCTTCTGACTCCGCGTTTCGCGAATGGCAAGTGCCGCCCGCTCGCCACCAGCTCGCCCGGCGCCCTTGCGGCGCGTGCCGAGGAGGCCCAGAGAGCACGAAATGTGCATCGCGGCCCATACGGCGGCGCCGGCTTCCCCTAGGGAATCATGGCCGTTCTGGATCCCCCACGAGCAGGACGGCCGGGTCCGCCGTGCCCTGACGCCGGCGGGCCCGTCTCCGGGGGGCGCTACGACCTGCGACGTAGGGTCGCGTCCGTGCAACTCGTAGTCGACCCCGCCGCTGCGGACGGCAACAGTCGCGTCACCGCGATCCGGCTCGCCATCCTCGTCACCCGGCTGATGGAGCAATGGCGGCTCGGGCGGTACGATGCGGACAATGCGCTGATCATCGTCGCGGTGATCGCCATCACCTCCGAAAAGCTGGTGCGCGCCGGCCTTACGCCCGACCAGCGCTCGCTCGAGGAATTCCTGCCGCTGTCCAATCTGCAGGGCTGCAACGTCAGCTCGATCGCCGCCGCCACCGCCATCAACCGCGAGACCGTCCGCCGCCGCGTCGCCAGACTGATGGACGACGGCTCGCTGATCCGCACCGACGCCGGCGAGATCGCGCTGCCGCCCGACCGCGTCAACGACGACACCGCCCTCGACCTCGTCCGCCGCCAGCTCGAAGCGGTCACACGCTTCATGAACGAAACGCTTAGGGACGGGGTGGTGGTGGAGAGCTGAGGGGAGGGGGCGTCACCGCCCGGACCGCCCTTGGGACGGGTCTCCCGCCGGGCAAAAAATGGTCGGGGCGAGAGGATTCGAACCTCCGACCCCCACACCCCCAGTGTGATGCGCTACCAGGCTGCGCTACGCCCCGACCGGACCCGCGCGCGGCGCTGCCGCGGCGAGAGGCGGGCGATGTAGAACCGGGGGGCGGGGAAGGCAAGCGGCTTGACTTGGTCATCGCCGAGTCTAGTTTCGGATTGAAACTGATTAGGAGGAGTCCGACCATGGCCGCCACCCGCCGCTACGGCGTTGCTACGCCGGAGGAGGTCGCCGGGAGGTCCGGCATCGAGATGCTTCGCGCCCTAATCGCGGGGGAACTGCCGGCGCCGACGATGGGACGGACGCTCGGTTTCCGCCTCGTCGCGGTGGAGCCGGGGCTCGCAACGTTCGAAGGCGAGCCGTCGGACGCTTTGCTCAACCCGCTGGGCAGCGTCCACGGCGGCTGGGCGCTGGCGCTGATCGACAGCGCCGCCGGCTGCGCTCTCCACACCGAGCTTCCCGCCGGCACCGGCTATACCAGCGTCGAGACGAAGGTGAACTTCACCCGCGCCATCCGCCCCGACGCGGGGATTGTACGCTGCGAGGGGAGGGTGGTGACACGCGGCCGCACCGTCGCCACCGCCGAGGCGCGCCTGACCGACGGCAAGGGGCGGGTGCTCGCCCACGGAACGTCCACCCTGCTGATCCTAACGCCGCGCGGATAAAGACGCTTTTAGAACACAGTCGGGCCCGAGCGCCGCTCCGCCGCTTGACCGCGCCCGCCCGCTTCCCCAACTTGCGTTATGGCGGGGCGGCGTGATAGTCGCGCCGCTTTCCCGGCCCCGCCGCCGCGCGGGCCGCCATCAGGTATATCGTCCATGCAAGCTTCCGCTCCCGCCGCCACCGGCGCCGCGTCGTCCGGCTTCGACAGCATCATCAGCTTCGCGCCGCTGCTCCTCGTCTTCGTCATCATGTATTTGCTCGTGCTCCGCCCGCAGCAGCAGCAGGTGAAGAAGCTCAGGCAGAAGATCGCCGACGTGAAGCGCAATGACGTGGTCGTTACCGGCGGCGGCATCGTCGGCAAGGTGACCAAGGTCGACGAGGCGGAGATCGAGCTCGAGATCGCCCAAGGCGTCCGCATCAAGGTGGTGCGCGGCACGCTCTCGGACGTGCGTCCCCTGAACGCCAAGCCCGCGAACGACTGACATGCTCGATTTTCCCCGCTGGAAGCGCATTTCGATCTGGCTGGCGCTGCTGCTCGGCGTCGTCCTCGCCGTCCCGAGCCTGATCGGCGAGACCTATTCGAACCAGATCGGCATGGGCGGCTTCCCGCGCATCAGCCTCGGCCTCGATCTCGCCGGCGGCAGCCACGTCCTCTACGAAGCGGACGTCAACGACGTCGCCAAGACCCGCGTCGCGGCGATGGAAGACGCGATGACACAGGCCTTCAAGCGTGAAGCGACGCCGATCGATGTCGGCGACGTCTCGACCAACAACGGCCAGCTGAGCTTCCTCGTCCGCGATCCCGCCAGGCTCGATGCGGCGATGGAGATCGCCCGCCGCCAGACCAACGGCGTCGCGACCAGCGGCCAGCGCGACTGGGACGTCAGGGTGATCGACGGCACCCGCATCGTCATGACCCCGACCGCGGTCGGCCTCAAAAGCTTCATCAGCGAAGCGATGAAGGGCGCACACGACGTCGTCACCAAGCGCATCGACGCGCTCGGCACGCGCGAGCCGAACATCGTCCTGCAGGGCTCAGACCGCATCCTCGTCGAAGTGCCCGGCTTCCAGGATCCGGCGGCGCTGAAGGCGCTGGTCGGCAAGACCGCCAAGCTCGAATTCAAGCTGGTCGACGAGACCGTCAGCCCCGCCGACCTCGCCGCCGGCCGCGCGCCGATCGGCAGCCAGGTCCTGCGCACCGAGGCCGGCCGGCCGATCGCGGTGCGGCGCCAGGCGATCATCACTGGTTCGCAGCTTACCAAGGCGCAGCAGGGCTACGGCCAGCAGAACGAGCCGGACGTCGAGATCCAGTTCAACTCCGAAGGCGGCAAGCGCTTCGCCCAGGTCACCCGCGACAATGTCGGCAAGCCCTTCGCCATCATCCTCGACAATATCGTCATTTCGGCGCCGAACATCGAGACGGCGATCCTCGGCGGCTCCGCCTCGATTCATGGCAGCTTTACCGTCGAGTCCGCCCAGCAGCTCGCCATCGCCCTGCAGTCCGGCGCCCTGCCGGTGAACTTGAAGGTGGTAGAGGAGCGCACCGTCTCCGCGTCGCTCGGCAAGGATTCGATCCACGCCGGCGTCACCGCCTCGATCATCGCCGCGGCGGCGATCATCCTCTTCATGCTGGTGACCTACGGCCGCTACGGCGTCTATGCGAACATCGCCGTGGTGCTGAACATCTTCGTCATCCTCGCGGTGATGGCGATGCTCCACGGCACCTTGACCCTGCCCGGCATCGCGGGCTTCGTGCTCACCATCGGCACCGCGGTCGACGCCAACGTGCTGATCAACGAGCGTATCCGGGAGGAATTGCGGCGGGGCCGCAACGTCGTGATGGCCGTCGAATTGGGCTACAAGGAAGCGAGCCGCACGATCTTCGAGGCGAACGCGACCCACGGCATTTCGGGCATCATCATGCTGCTGCTCGGCTCCGGGCCGATCAAGGGGTTCGCCGTCGTGCTGCTGATCGGCATTATGACCTCGGTGTTCACCGCCGTTACCTTCACGCGGATGCTCACCGCGGGCTATATCAAGCGGCACCGCCCTGCCGCGCTGAACATCTGATCCGGGACCGATCGACATGCGCCTCCTGAAGCTCGTCCCCGACAATACCAATATCGGCTTCGTGTCGCTGCGCGGCTGGGCGTTCGGCCTCACCGCCTTGCTTACCGTGGTCGCCGTGTTCGCGACCCTGACGCGTGGCCTTGAACTCGGCGTCGATTTCGTCGGCGGCCTCTCCATCGAGGCGACCTTCCCGCAGCCGCCCAAGATGGACGATCTGCGGGGGGTCGTCGACCATCTCGGCGCCGGCGAGGCCAATCTTGCGCAATATGCCGACAATCCCAAGACCGTCTCGATCCGCGTTCCGCCGCCCAAGAGCAACGATCCGGCCGCGACCAACGCGGTCGTCACGAAGGTTCAGCAGGCGGTGACCGCAAAGTTCCCCGGCGTCCATTTCGGCAAGACCGACAGCGTCTCCGGCAAGGTGTCGGACGAGCTGATCAAGAAGGGCATCCTCGCCGTCGTCCTCGCCGTCTTCGCGATCGCTTTGTTCGGCTGGTTCCGTTTCGAATGGCAGTTCGGCCTCTCGACCTTCGTCGCGATCGGCCACGACGTGCTGATGACCCTGGGCTTCTTCGCGGTCACCCGCTTCGAGGTCGATCTCACCACCGTCGCGGCGGTGCTGACCGTCGTCGGCTATTCGATCAACGACAAGATCGTCATCGACGACCGCATCCGCGAGAACATGCGCAAATACCGCCAGATGGACATGCGCGGCATCGTCGACCTGTCGGTCAACGAGACGCTGCCGCGCACGGTGATGACCTCGCTGACCGTGCTCCTTGCCCTCGGCGCGCTGCTCATCTTCGGCGGCCACGTGCTGATGAGCTTTACGGCAGCGATGATGCTCGGCGTTCTCGTCGGCACCTATTCGTCCATCTACGTTTCCTCCTCGCTCCTCATCACCTTGGGCCTGAAGCCGCAGCCGCCGGGCGCGGCGCCGCGCGCCAAGGGTCCGCAATCGGGCGCCGAGCGGATCACCCGCGAGGGCGCGTGACGGCGGGCGGAGCGGACTGATGGCGCGGCTCACCCCGGACGAGCCGGCGCCAGGCCCGATCGTGCAGGGCTTCTCCGGCACCGGCTTCTCGGTCGACGGCCGCGTCTATCCCGCGGTCCTGCTCACGCCGGATTCGGCCTCCAGCTGGTCGCCGCCCGCAACGGCGTCGGGCCTCATCCTCGATCAACTCCAACCGCTCCTGGCGCTCGAGCGGCCCCCCGAATTTCTCCTGCTCGGAACCGGCCCTGCGCTGGCCTTTCCGCCGCGCCCGCTCGTCCGCGCGCTGGAGGCGCAGGGCATCGGCGTCGAGGCGATGGACAGCCGCGCCGCCGCCCGCACCTGGGGCCTGCTGCGCGGCGAAGGCCGCTGGATCGCCGCCGCCCTCATGCCCCTCGCCTGAGCGCGCGCGTGCCTGTACATACTGCCCGGTGATCGCCGCCGTCTTCGCCGCTGCCCTGCTTCTTCAGGCGCCGGTGCCCGCCAAGGGTTCGCCCGAGCAGCGCGCGCTGTTCGATGCGGCTGTGCAAAGGCAGCATGACTTCGAGGACAGCCTGTTCGCCGAGCAAGGGTTCGAGCCGCTGTCAAGAGTCGCGGCAGAGGGCCGCGTCGTGCGCCGGACTCTCTTGAGCGATCCCTACATGATCCTTCCCGTTCCGGGCGTGGAGATCGAGAAGAAGCCGGACGGGCAGCTCATCCTGCGCGTCATCGGCCGCGGTGTGGCGACCCACGAGGCGAAGCTCGACGCCTCCCAATGGGAGCGTCTGGCAAAACTCGAGGCCGGTACTTTTCCGGAGCGCACCTACGTCCCCTGGGAGCCGGTGCCGCCCGGTGCGGCGACCCCACCGCCGCCGCCGCCGCCCATCTGCCACGGATGGATCGTCCGTTTCGGCGCAGCCGAAAGCGGCCGGCGCCGGAACGGGAGCTGGTCCGTGTGCGGTGGCGCGGAAGCGGACCTGGAGTTTGCCTACGCGGCGGAAGTGGCACGTCTCGCCGTCGCCACCGCACCCGCCTGCAGTTTCGAGCCGAAGAACCCCTTCTGGTCCTTCTCCACCTGTTTTTCGCCGAAGCCTGGGCCGGCGGCCCCCGCGCCGAGGTAATCGCTGCCGCGCGCCTGCGCTCAGTTCCGCAGGCTGTCCGGCACCACGCCGCCATTTTCCGCGAGCTTGTCCATCACCGCGCGGTGGAGGGCGATATTCTCCTCGGCGCTGCCGTCGGCGCCGGCATGGACGCCGAGCTCCTCGGCGAGCTGCTTGCGCGCCGACAGGCTCGAATCGAGGTCGAGCAGCTTCAGCAGGTCGACGATCGAGCTTTGGTAATTGCCGCCGCCGCCCTTGGTCGCGGCCATCTCGCCCAGCACCGCGCCGACATCCACGGCTTGCTGCGCCGGCGCCTCGGCTATCACGGTGTCGCCCTGTGCCTGGCAGGAGCGGCCTGCGCCTGCGGCGCCTGTTGCTCCGCGGGCGCGGCCGCCGCTTGCGTGCCGCTGTGGAATATCTTGTTCATTATGCTGCCGAAAATGCCCACCTTACTCTCCGTTCACGCGACCGCCGGGGGGCGGCGGGCAGCTGAACGGACCGCACCGGCAAAGGCTCCCCAGGGAACGCGGCGCACCGGCGGAAGTTTGTTACGCCGCGCGATCCACCGCGCCTTGAGGAGAGATCGATGCGCCATTCCACCCTTGCCTTGCTGTCGGCGGCCACGCTCGCGCTCGGCGCCTGCGGCCACAAGTCGGACGACGCGTCTACCAACAGCGACGCCACCGCCACCAACATGGACGTCACCGAAGTCGGCGGGAATGTCGGCACCGGCAATGCGGGAGCGGGCAATGCGGTGGGCAGCACCCCGATGGCGACCGGCGGCCAAGGCTTCGCCAACACGGCGGCGGCGAGCGACGCGTTCGAGATCGCCTCCTCGCAGCTCGCCAAGACCGCCGCCAAGGCGCCGGCGGTCAAGGCCTTCGCAGCCCACATGATCGAGGCCCACACCGCCTCGACCGCTTCGCTCAAGACGGCGGCGGCGGGCGCGAACCCGCCGATCACGCCGGACCCGACCTTGAGCCCGGACCAGCAGCAGATGCTCGACGGCCTCAAGGGCAAGACCGGCGCCGACTTCGACAAGGCCTATGCCGACGTGCAGGTCACCGCCCACCAGAAAACGCTGGACGCCCTCAAATCCTATTCGGCGAACGGCGACGTTCCGCAATTGAAGGCGCTGGCGACGAAGATGATCCCGACGGTGACGGCGCACCTCAACACCGCCAAGGGCCTCGCCCGCTAAGGCGGGGCGGCTCTCTACAAAGCCGGAGCCCGCGCGATGGCGGCGAGGTGCGCGTGGAGCGCCTCGCCGTTGACCTTCCAGCTGAACCGCTCCGCAGCCGACCGGACGGCGGCCGCTTCGGGCGGGTGATCGAGGATGTCGCGGACGGCAGCCGCGATGGCTGCGGGCTCCCGGGCGACGATGCGTCCGGCCTCGGGCCGGTCCAGCACCTCGCGGGCGCCGCCGACGTCGGGGATGACGAGCGGCACGCCGCAGGCCAGCGCTTCGAGCCAGGCATTGGCGAGGCCCTCCCGCTCCGACGGCAGCACCATGATGTCGGCGGCGGCGAGCAGCGCCGGGAGCTCCCCATGCGGCACCGCTCTTGCGAAACGGACGCGGGCGGCGACGCCCATGGCCCGCGCAGCCGCCTCCAGCCGTGCGCGCTCCGGCCCGTCGCCGACCAGGACAAGGCTCGCGTCCGGCAGCTGTGCTAGGGCCGCGATGGCGAGCGCCTGGCCCTTCACCGGCACCAGCGCGCCGACGCTGACGAGGAGCGGACCGGAAATCCCGAGCCGCGCCTTGGCCGCCTCTTTGTCGATGGGGCGAAAGCGGTTGAGGTCGATGCCGGTGTAATGAACCGCGATCTTCTCGGCCGGCATCCCGAGAGCCGCCATATCGCGCTTCAGCGCTTCGCTGACCGCGAGGAGCCCGTCGGCTGCGGCCGCCGCTTCGAGCATCTGCGACAACACCTTGGGCCTGGTGCTCCAATAAGCGATGTCGCTCCCGCGCGCCTTGATCGAAAAAGGCACGCCGAGCGCGGCGGCGAGGTGCATCGCCGCGATCCCGTCCGGCCAGAAGAATTCGGCATCGATCACGTCGGGCCGGAAAGCCCTCGCGACCGGCAGCGCGGCGCGCGCCATCGCCTTGGCCCCGCCCGCCTCGCCGATCCGCGGCAGGGTGCGGAATCGCGGACGGTGGACGCGCAGCCCTTCGACTGCATCGCGTGCCGGCAGCCGCGCCCGCCCCGCATAATGCGGGTGCAGGCTGAGCGGCCAGGGCGGTAGCGCGACCGGCGCCACCACCTCCACATCCACCCCCTCGCGCGCCGCCAGCGCCTGCGTCTGGCGCAGCACGAAGCGGCCGAAATCCGGGCGTCCGGCGTCGGGAAACAGGGTCGCGAGGGTCAGCACGCGCAGCATCCACGCCCCCATAAGGCCAAGTCATTAAACCGCCGTTCATCGGCCCTGGGCTGATGTCCCGTCTCTTCGCTTGGCCTTCCCCAAACCCTCCGCTAAGAAGCCGTCCATGCCCTTTCGCTTTACCCGTCCGCTTGCCGCCGCCCTCCTCGTCGGAATCGTCTTCACCCTCCCGGCCTGCGCCGGCCGGGGCAAGCACACCCGCTCCGACACCCAATATGTCGCCCGCGACGTCGCCACCCTCTACAACCTCGCGCGCCAGCAGCTGGGGCAGGGGAATTACGCTGCGGCGGCCGCGATCTTCGACGAGGTCGAACGCCAGCATCCCTATTCGATCTGGGCCCGCCGCGCCCAGCTGATGAGTGCGTTCAGCTATTATGCCGCGCGCGATTATACCAAATCGACGGAATCGTCCCGCCGCTTCCTCTCCATCCACCCGGGCAACCGCGACGCGCCTTATGCTTACTACCTGATCGCGCTCAGCTATTACGAGCAGATCACCGACGTTGAGCGCGATCAGACGACCAGCAAGCAGGCGCTCGACGCGCTCGGCGAGCTGGTCCGGCGCTATCCCGACACGCGCTACGCCGCCGATGCGCGCCTCAAGATCGACCTGGTGCGCGATCACCTCGCCGGCAAGGAGATGGAGGTCGGCCGGTTCTACGAGCGGCGCAACCAGTGGCTCGCCGCCGTTACCCGCTTCCGCGCCGTCATCGAGGAATATCAGACCACCAGCCACACGCCCGAGGCGCTGATGCGGCTCACCGAATGCTATCTTGCGCTCGGTGTGCCGGAGGAGGCGCGCCGGTCGGCCGCCGTGCTCGGCGCCAATTATCCCGGCACCAAATGGTATCAGCGCGCCTACGAGCTGATGCAGCGCCACCCCGGCAATGCGGTGACGCCCGCCGCGGCCCCCGCGCCAACTCCCGCCGCAGCCCCGGCGACGGCGCCGAAGCCGGCCGGCTGAGCCATGCCCGCCCGTCATCCCGGCGGCAGCCGGGGGTATGTGACGGACAGGCGGGGACGGCGCTATTCTCCCGTCTTCCAGGCGAAAGCCGGGATCTCCCCGCGGAAAAGGCACGGGCGCTTTTCACCCGACGGAATCCCGGCCTTCGCCGATGACGGTGTTTGCAGGATGACGGCCCGCAAATGCTGACCGCCCTCTCCATCCGCGACGTCGTGCTGATCGAGAGCCTCGATCTCGAATTCGGCCCCGGCCTCGGCGTTCTCACCGGTGAGACGGGGGCGGGGAAGTCGATCCTGCTCGATGCGCTCGGCCTCGCGCTCGGCGCCCGTGCCGACAGCGGCCTCGTCCGCCAGGGGCAGGCGCAGGCGGTGGTGTCGGTGAGCTTCGACCTTCCCGCCGCCCACCCGGCGCTCGGTCTCCTCGGCGACAATGGCCTCGCCGGCGAGGCGGGGGAGCCGCTCGTCATCCGCCGCATCGTCAAGGCCGACGGCGGCAGCCGCGCCCTCGTCAACGATCAATCCGCCTCGGTGGCGCTGCTGCGCGATCTCGGCGCCTTGCTCGTCGAAATCCACGGCCAGCATGACGATCGCGGGCTGCTCAACCCGCGCGGCCACCGCGCCCTTCTCGACGCCTTCGCCGGCCTCTCCACCGCCGCCGCCGAAGCCGCCTTCCGGTCCTGGGGCGAGGCCGAAGCCGCGCTCGCCGCCGCGCGCGACCAGCTCGACGCCGCCGCCCGCGACCGCGAATGGCTGGAGCACAGCGTCGCCGAACTTACCAAGCTCGCTCCGGAGCCGGGCGAGGAGGAGGCGCTCGCTGACGTGCGCGCCACGATGCAGAAGGGCGCGCGCCTCGCCGAGGATATCGGCACCGTCGGCCAATTGCTCGACGGCTCCGAGGGCGGCCTGTCCCTGCTGCGCCAGGCGGCGCGGCGGATGGAGCGGATCGCCGGCGAGCATGAGAAACTGGAAGAGGCGCTCGCCGCGCTCGACCGCGCCCTCGTCGAAGCCTCCGACGCCGAGGACCGCCTCGCCGCCGCCGCCGAAGCGCTGGCCTACGATCCCGCCCGCCTCGAGGAGGCGGAGACGCGCCTGTTCGAAATCCGCGCCGTCGCCCGCAAGCACCGCGTGGAGCCGGACGCGCTGCCGGCGCTGGCACAGGACCTCGCCGCCCGCCTCGCGGCCCTCGACGCGGGGGAGCAGGGGCTCGGCCGCCTCGAAGCGCGCGTTGCCGAGACCCGCGCCGCCTACGAAGCCGATGCCGCCGCCCTCACCGCCGCTCGCACCGCCGCGGCCGCGCGGCTCGACGCGGCGGTCGCTCGCGAGCTCGCGCCGCTGAAGCTCGACGCCGCCAAATTTCGCACGATCGTGGAGCCGCTGCCGGAGACCCAATGGGGCGCTCGCGGCCGCGACCGGGTCGAGTTCGAAGTCTCGACCAACCCCGGCGCGCCTTTCGCCCCCCTCGTCCGCATCGCCAGCGGCGGCGAGCTCTCACGTTTCATCCTCGCGCTGAAGGTGGCGCTCGCCGAGCGCGGGACGGCGCGCACCATGATCTTCGACGAGATCGACCGCGGCGTCGGCGGCGCCGTCGCCTCGGCGATCGGCGAGCGCCTCCACCGCCTCGCGGAGGGCGCCCAGCTCCTCGTCGTCACCCACAGCCCCCAGGTCGCCGCCCGCGGCCGCACCCACCTTCTCATCGAAAAAAGCCACGCCGGCCTCGTCACCCGCACCGGCGTCCACGCCCTCGACGAAGCCCGCCGCCGCGAAGAGATCGCCCGCATGCTCTCCGGCGCCCAGGTCACCGACGAGGCCCGTGCCCAAGCGCTGCGGCTGCTGGAGGCGGCATGAGCTTCGCCCTCGCTTTCCTCCTCGCCGCTGCGGCGCCACCTCTCCTCACGGAGCCGGACCTGCCGCCGTGCACGCAGGAGATAGCCGCCAAGCCGACGGCCTGCGACGCCGCCATAGCCGGCGAGAAAGACTCAAAGCTCAAGGCGCGCTTGCTGCTGCATCGTGCCTACCAACACAACGAGAAGCACGATTACGACGCCGCGTTGGGAGATCTCAGTGCGGCGATCGAGGCCGATCCAGCATCGGGCATGGCCTGGCACGAGCGCTCCTACACCTATTCGGAGCTGCGCGAATTCGCGCGCGCCGCCGCCGATTCCGACCATGACGTGGCGCTTCGCCCCGGAGAGGCGGACGCCTATCGCGAGCGGGCCTTCGCCCGCCACGGCCTAGGCGACCTCAAGGGCGCCTGGGAGGATCGGGCCAAGGCCGCAGCGCTCGAGCCGAGCAGCGCCGGTGCCCGCATCGCCCGCGGCAAAGCGGCCTTGTGGCTGGGTCGCTTCGACGAAGCACGTGCCGACACGCAGGCCGCCCTCGCGTTGGCGGAGAAAGGGGGCGGCGCCGAGGCTGCGGCGGAGGCGCGCGCGCAGCTGGCGATCATCGCATTGTGGACGACCCGGTCCCCGGCGGCCTCGCCCGAAGCTGCCTGCCGCGCTGCGGAGAAGCGGCAATTGCTCAGCACCAAGGAGGCGATCGGCGACTGCACCGCCGCCTTCCTCGCCGCCCGAACCCCTCACGCGAAAGCCGAGATGCTGACCTTGCGCTCCCTAGCCTTCCTGGTGGCGGTGCAGGACCAGGGTTCCGCGGTGGCCGACCAAGCGATGGCGGTGGCCCTCGACCCAGGCGACAGCCAGTGGCACGCCAATCTCGGCGGCTCCTACGTCATGGTGAGTCACAGCTGGGCCGGCCGCCGCGAGCTCGACATCGCGATCCGCTTGAAGGACGGCTGGGTGGCCCGGGCGGAGCGTGCCGCGGCCCGCTACAATCTCAGCGATTTCGACGGCGCTTTGGACGACGCGAAGACGTCGATGGGAATGCGTCCGAACGAAGTCGCCCTAATTGTCCTGGGCGACCTCTCGCACGACCGCGCCGACGACAAAGCCGCGAAGCTTTACTGGCTGGCCGCGTGGCACCTTGGCAGCCGGGACGACCGTCTCAGGGAGCGGCTCAAACGGGCCGGGGTCGCCGATCCGGACAAGGAACCGAAGAGTTGACCACCGCGGCCGCTCCGGCAAGGGGAGGGGCATGAGCGACACCCGTCCCGTCACCCTCCGCCATGCCGAGGCCTCCCTCGAAGCCCAGCTCGTCCCCGGCGCCGGCCTTGGGCCTCGTCCGGGCGTCCTCATCTTCCCGACCATCATGGGCCGCTCCGAGCTTGAGCTCGGCTTCGCGCGCCGCCTCGCCGCGCTCGGCTACAGCGCGATGGTCGCGGATCTCTACGGCGCCGTCGGCCTGCCGCGGGAGGAGTGCCGCGCCCGCATGATGGGCCTCCTCGGCGACCGTGCTTTGCTCCAGGACCGGCTCCTCGCAATTCTTGCCGCCTTTCGCGCCCAGCCGGAGGTCGAGGCCGGGCGGGTCGCCGCCATCGGCTATTGCTTCGGCGGCCTATGCGCGCTCGATCTCGCCCGCACCGGCGAGGATTTGCGCGGCGTCGCCAGCTTCCACGGACTGTTCACCCCCCCCGGCAATTGGGATGGCACGGCGATCCGAGCAAAAGTCATCGCCTTCCACGGCTGGGACGATCCGATGGCGCCGCCTGCCGCGGTCACCGCGCTTGGGGAAGAGCTGACCCGCACCGGCGCCGACTGGCAGCTCCACGCTTATGGCCGCGTCATGCACGGCTTCACCAACCCCGCCGCCGCCGATCCGGAGCGCGGCGTTCAGTACGACGCCGCCGCCGACCGCCGTTCCTGGACGGCGCTCGAGGCCTTTCTCGCTGAGGCGCTGGCGTGACCGAGGCCGAAGCCGCCGCCGAGCTCGAACGGCTCGCACAGGAGATCGCGCACCACAATCGCCTCTACCATCGCGACGACGCGCCCGAGATCAGCGACGCCGACTACGACGCGCTCGTGTGCCGCAACCAGGACATCGAGGCGCAATTCCCCCACCTCGTCCGCCCCGACAGCCCCTCGCGCGCCGTCGGCGCCGCGCCGGAAGGCCCGCTCGCCAAGGTCCGCCACGCGCTGCCGATGCTCAGCCTCGACAACGCTTTCTCGGACGACGAGGTGGCCGATTTCGTCGCCCGCATCCGCCGCTTCCTGAGGCTCGGCGACGACGAGCCGGTCGCGCTCACCGCCGAGCCCAAGATCGACGGCCTGTCCTGCTCGCTTCGCTACGAGAAGGGCGCCTTGGTGCTCGCCGCCACCCGCGGCGACGGCACCACCGGCGAAGACGTCACCCCCAACGCCCGCACCATCGCCGACATCCCGCCCCGCCTGCCCGAAGGCGCCCCCGACCTCTTCGAGATCCGCGGCGAGGTCTACATGTCGAAGGCCGACTTCGCCGCCTTGAACGCCCGCCAGGCCGAGGCCGGCGGCAAGATCTTCGCCAACCCCCGGAACGCCGCCGCCGGTTCGCTGCGCCAGAAGGACGCCGCCGTCACCCGCGCCAGGCCGCTGCGTTTCTACGCCCATGGGTGGGGCGAGGTGTCGCAGCTTCCCGCCGACACCCAGCTCGGCGTCATGCGCGCGATCGAAGGCTGGGGCGTGCCGCTCTCCAAGGACCTAGAGGTCTTCACCGACATCGCACCCTTGCTCGCTTTCTACCGCGGCATCGAGGCCAAGCGCGCCGACCTGCCGTTCGACATCGACGGCGTCGTCTACAAGGTCGACCGATTGGACTGGCAGCGCCGCCTCGGCCAGGTCGCGCGCGCCCCGCGCTGGGCGCTCGCCCACAAATTCCCCGCCGAGCGCGCCGAGACGACGCTCGAAGCCATCGACATCCAGGTCGGCCGCACCGGCAAGCTCACCCCCGTCGCCCGCCTCACCCCCGTCAGCGTCGGCGGAGTCACCGTCACCAACGCCACCCTCCACAATGCCGACGAGATCGCCCGCCTCGGCGTCCGCCCCGGCGACCGCGTCCGCATCCAGCGCGCCGGCGACGTCATCCCCCAGATCCTCGAAAACCTGACGCCCGACGCCGACCGGCCCGCCTACGACTTCCCCGACCATTGCCCGCAATGCGGCTCCGAGGCGGTGCGCGACGAGGGTGAAGTCGACGTCCGCTGCACCGGCGGCCTCGTCTGCCCCGCCCAGCGGGTCGAGCGCCTCCGCCATTTCGTTTCCCGCCACGCCCTCGACATCGAAGGCCTCGGCCTCGTCCACATCGAGAGCTTCTTCCGGGACGGCCTCCTCGAATCGCCCGCGGACATCTTCCGCCTCCACGAGAAGCGCGAGGCGCTGGTCGGCCGCGAGCGCTGGGCCGAAACCTCGGTGGAGAACCTCCTCGCCGCCATCGACGCCAAGCGCCAGCCGCCGCTCGACCGCTTTCTCTTCGCCCTCGGCATCCGCCACATCGGCGAGGTGACCGCCCGCGATCTCGCCCGCCTTTACCGGAGCTGGAGCGCGCTCACCGCGACGATCGACCGCGCCGTCGACGTCCGCGCCACTTTCGAGCCGGCGCTTGGCGAGCCGGAGAAGAAGACCCGCCAGCGCCGCGACGCCGCCGTCGTCGCCGCCATCGAAACGCCGAACATCGGCCCCGAGGTCGCCAACGCCCTCCTCGATTTCTTCGAGGAGCCGCACAATCGCGAGGTCCTCGCCGCGATCTTCGCCGCCGGCGTCGAGCCGGCCGACGTGGTCTGGGAGACCAAGGACTCGCCGGTGACGGGCAAGACCCTGGTCTTCACCGGAACCCTGGAAACCCTCTCTCGCGACGAAGCCAAGGCCCAGGCCGAAGCACTCGGCGCCAAGGTGGCCGGATCGGTGTCCGCCAAGACCGACCTCCTCATCGCCGGCCCCGGTGCCGGCTCCAAGCTCAGGAAAGCACAGGAGCTGGGGGTGGAGACGATCGACGAAGCGGGCTGGAACGCACTCGTGGCGGGCACGCGCTGAACCGATCTGCCCCGCGCGCGTAAGGGCTTGATAGCGCTACCATCCTGTAGTCTCATCCTGCCAAACCGACTCGACGGGGGAGAGATGCAATGAGAGCCATGTTCGCAGCAGCCGCGTGCCTTGCGGTGGCCGCTTCGCCAATCGCGGGAGCGCTGGCGCAGCCGGCGGCCGGCGGCGACATCGCCTCCAAGATCGTCAACGATCCCGGCGCACCCGAGGTGCAGGGTGCGAAGGCGTCCCTGCGCGACGATCCCGTCGTGCAGGGCGGCAAGGCGCTCCGCATCGAGGTGCCGCGCAAGGGCGCCAACACGTGGGATTCGACCGTCGGCGGTGCGATCAAGAAGCCGGTCAAGGCCGGCGACACCTTGCTGCTGGCTTTTTACGCGCGGTTGGAGCGCGGCGAGAATGGCGCCACCAAGACGGTGCTCCCGTTCGCCGGCGTCCAGCTCGTCGATGCGCCCTGGACCCCCTTGTTTCAGGAGCCGGTGGAGATCGGTCCCGAATGGAAGCTGCTCAAGGTGAAGGGCAAGGTCGACAAGAGCTATGCCGCCGGCAAGCTCAAGGTCACCGTCCAGCTCGCCACCGCCAAGCAGGCCGTTGACATCGGCCCGCTCATCGTCCTCAATCAGGGGCCGGAATAGGGGGCACTTCTCTCTCCAGGAGGCTGAGGTCAAGCGAGCCTGGGGTCGGCCCCCAACCGATCCGCGCGAAGTTTCGCATCCGCGGGCTAGGCCCGCGGCAACCCATCCTTAGCGATTGCAGGCGCAAGGGGGGCGGGGCAGGAGGTGCGCGGCAATGGGTTCGAATCTGGTGGTGCGGCTCTTGAAGAGCGTGCTGCGCGGCGACCGGCGGCGCGCGACTCGCTATTCGGTCGACCTGGCCGACGGCTGCGTGGGTGCCGAAAACGGTCTCGGCGTGGCGATTTTCGATTTGTCTGCGACCGGCGCGCTGATCGGCGGGGCCGATCTTCCGCAGCCCGGCGCCTTCGTCACGCTGACGCGCGGATCGCTCTCGGCGGCGGCCACGGTGGCGTGGCGCGAGGAGGCACGCGCGGGTCTGCAATTCCACCGGCCGTTGCCGGTCGAGCAGCTCTTCACCATCGTCCATTCCGCGCAATATCGCCGCGGCACGGGCGTCCCGGCGGCGCTGGCCGCCTAGGGAGCTTCGGTCGGGGACAGTCGTATACGACTGTCCCCTCCCCAAGCTATGTCAGCTCAGCAGCGGCGGGGGCTGCTGTGGCGCTCGATGTGGCGGCCGGCGAGAGCGCCCGCGGCGCCGCCGACCAACGGCCCGGCGAGGCCGTGGCCGGTCACCGCATGGCCGACGAGAGCGCCGCCGACTCCGCCGACGACCGCGCCGGTGGTGCCGCCATGGTGGTGGCACCGGGCCGCATAATGGCGATAATGGCGGGTCCGCCGCGCGTCGGCCGCCGTCGGGACGGCGATGGTGGGAAGCGCAACGGCGACGGCCGAAAGCGCGAGAATGAGTTTACGCATGATACCTCCTGGATCCTTGGAGAAGGGGGAACACATCACCTTACGGTTCCGTTCCAATCGTTCCGCACGGAGCGCGGCTCCAGCCGCGCGCCTTGCCGCTCCGGCGGCCCCATGCCAGACCTGCGGCTGGACTCTCAGGGGGTAATATCATGAAGCCGAAGCCGATCCTCGCCCTCGCGCTGTTGCCGCTCGTCGCGCTCGCCGCCGCAGCAATCGCCGCGCCGCCGCAGTCCCCACCGCTCGCCGCGCAGAAACCCTATCCGGTGAAGGGGCCGGACGGCCTCACCCGCACCGACCCTTATTATTGGCTGCGCGACGACACCCGCAAGAATCCGGACATGCTCGCCTATCTGAAGGACGAGAACAGCTATGCCGACGCGGTGCTGGCGCCGCTCAAGCCGCTCGAGGACCGGCTCTACGGAGAGTTCGTCGGCCGCATCAAGCAGGACGACACGTCGGTGCCGGCGCGCCAGCGCGGCTATTTCTATTACACGCGCTACGAAACGGGGCAGGATTATCCGATCGTCGCCCGCCGCCAAGGCTCGATGCAGGCGCCGGAGGAAGTGCTGCTCGACGAGCCCGCGATGGGGAAAGGGCGCGGTTATTTCCAGGTCGGCACCTATGAAGTGAGCCCCGGCAACCGCCTCCTCGCTTATGCCGAGGACATCGTCGGCCGCCGCCAATATGTGCTGCGCGTCAAGGATCTCGCCACCGGCAAGCTGCTCGCGGACGAGGTCGCGAACGTCGAGCCCGATGTCGTCTGGGCCGACGACAACCGCACCCTCTTCTACATCGAGAAGGACCCCGTCACCCTCCTCCCACGGCGGGTGAAGGCGCACGTCCTCGGCACGCCGGTCTCCGCCGATCGCCTCGTGTATGAGGAGAAGGATGAGAGCTTCTATCTGTCGATCAGCCGCACGTCGGACGAGAAGTTCATCTGCATTGCGCTCGGCTCCACCGTCTCCAGCGAGGCGCGCTGCGCCCCCGCGGCGGCGCCGGCGGCCTTTGCCGTCCTCACGCCGCGGCAGCGCGAGTTCCTCTACGACGCCGATCATATGGGCGCGCAATGGATCGTGCGGACCAACTGGAACGCGCCCAATTACAAGCTGATGCGCGTCTCGGACGCCGCCGCGCCGGGCGGCCGCGCCGCCTGGACCGACCTCGTGCCCCATCGCGCCGATGTCTTCATCGAAGACTTCAAACCGATGGCGAGCTTCATCGCCATCGCCGAGCGGTCGGGCGGCAACAAGCGCCTGCGCCTCGTCCAGGGCGCCCAGCCCGGCGGCCGGAGCAGCTTCGTCGCCTCGGACGAGCCGGCCTATGCAATGGCGATCGGCGCCAATCTCGAGGCCGACACCGAATGGCTGCGCTATACCTATAACAGCCTCACAACGCCGAGCCGCGTCTACGAGGTGAGCGCCCGCACGGGCGAGCGTCGGCTCCTCAAGCAGAATCCGGCGCCCGGCTACGATCCGGCGCGCTACGTCACCGAACGGGTCTGGGCGACGGCGCGCGACGGCACGAAGATCCCAGTGTCGCTCGTCTACCGGAAGGGCTTCCGCAAGGACGGCACCGCGGCGATGCTGCAATATGGCTATGGCAGCTATGGCCTCTCGCAGGATCCGAGCTGGTCGACGACCACAACCAGCCTGCTCGACCGCGGCATGGTCTACGCGCTCGCCCATATCCGCGGCGGGCAGGACATGGGCCGCGCCTGGTATGACAAGGGGCACTTGCTCAACAAGAAGAACAGCTTCACCGACTTCATCGACGTTACCCGCTGGCTGACCGCCCATGGCTATGCCGCCAAGGGGCGGGTCGCGGCGATGGGCGGCAGCGCCGGCGGGCTGCTGATGGGCGCGGTCGCCAACATGGCGCCGCAGGATTACAAGGTGATGGTCGCGCAGGTGCCGTTCGTCGACGTCGTCACCACCATGCTCGACGCCTCGATCCCGCTCACCACCAACGAATATGACGAATGGGGCAACCCGGCGCAGCGCAAATATTACGACTACATGCTGTCCTACTCGCCCTACGACAATGTGCGGCCGCAGAGCTATCCGGCGCTGTTCGTCGGCACCGGCCTGTGGGACAGCCAGGTGCAATATTACGAGCCGGCCAAGTGGGTCGCGAAGCTGCGCGCGACCAAGGCGGACCGCAACCCTTTGGTATTCCGCATCAACATGGAGGCCGGCCATGGCGGCAAGTCCGGCCGCTTCCGGCGCTACCGCGACACGGCCGAATATTATGCCTTCATACTCAGTCAGTTGGGGGTCGAGAAATAGCCGGGGTGCTCTCCACGAAGCGCTTGAGGCGGCCGAGCGCGTCCTCCCACTGGCGGGCGGCCTCGTCGAGACAGGCCCTGGCAGCCGCCACCGCGTCCGGGCGGAAGGCGAAGCGGCTCTCCCTGCCGGCGCGGACGCTCTCGACCAGCCCCGCCCGCTCGAGCACCCGCAGATGCTTGGTCAGCGCCTGGCGGGACATAGCGGCATCTATCGACAGCCGCGCGATCGAACGGGTCTGGCCGTCGCTCAGCGTCATCACCAGCGACAGCCGGGTGGGATCGCCGAGCGCGGCGAAGACCTCGGCGGGCGCGCGCTCAGCTTTCGACATAGGCCTTCACATTCTGGACCTGCGCCGCCCAGCCTCGCTCGTTCATCCGGAGCGCATCGGGCAGCCGGTGGGCTGGCAGCGCCTCGAACCCCGTCTCCGTGACGGTGAGACGGGTGCCGGATCCCGCCGGCTCCAGCCGGAACTCGACGAGCGTCCTGGGCTCGGCGGAATAGTCGATCTCCGGATCGAGCGCATAGGGATGCCAGCGGTAGGAGAAGAGGGAAGGGGCCTCCATCCGTTCGACCGTGGCGTTCCAGCTTATATGTTCGTAGCCTGGCACGGTCATCTGGCCGGTCGAGGCGGCGCCGGGGGCGAAGGGCTGGTCGAGCTTCACCCGAAACCAGGTGCCGAATTCCTCATGGTCGGTCAGCGCCTGCCACACCCGGTCGAGCGGGGCGGCGATTTCGATGCTCTTGTCGATACGGTTCGTCATGTGCAACCTCCTGGTTGCGCATCATATGGCACGGGTCGGAGAAACATGCAACCATTAGGTTGCACTTAGCGCCAGCCCAAGGCCTTGCGCTTGCGCATCACCAGTGTCGGCCACTCGCCCGTCGCCACCCTCCCCGTCAGCATCAGCCCTTGCCGCCGATACGCCGCGGCGACCGCCTCCGCCTGTCCTTCGAGCAAGCCCGCCAAGATCAGCCGCCCGCCCGCGGCCAGTCCTTCGGACACCGACGGGGCGAGGTCGATCAGCGGCCCGGCGAGGATGTTGGCGATGATGAGGTCGTACGGCGCCCGCGCCTTGAGACGCCCGTGGGCCATGCCCTCGGCCACGGCCAGCTCGAGCTGCCCCGGTCCCCGCCCGTTCGGCACCCCATTGATGGCCGCATTCTCCTCCGCCACCTCGATCGAAACCGGATCGATGTCCGACGCGATCGCCCGGGCCGCCGGCCACAGCCTGAGCGCCGCAAAGGCGAGGAGGCCGGTGCCGGTGCCGAGGTCGAGGAGGTTCTTGAACCGGGCGCCGCGGTCGCGCAGCTGGCTCAGCGCGACGAGGCAGCCGCTGGTCGTCTCATGCTGACCGGTCCCGAAGGCCCGCCCGGCGTCGATCTCCAGGGCGATGGCGTCGCTCGGCACCTGGTCGCGGTGCACAGGCGTGTGGACGAAGAAGCGGCCGGCCCGGATCGGCTCCAGGCCCTGCTGGCTCAATGTCACCCAATCCCGGTCCTCGACCTTCTCGACCGTCGGCGGCGCGGCGCCGGCGCTCGGCGCCAGCGCCTGCAGCAGCCGCAGCATCTCGGGCGTCGGCTCCTCGGCGAAATAACCGTCCAGCCGCCACTCGTCGGGCTGCGCCGGGTCCGGTTCGCTGGTCATCAGCACCGGCGGGAAATCGAGGAGCGCGAGGGGGCTGATATCCTCCTTCAGCGCCTCCGCCTCCGCCTTGGTGCAGGGCAGGCTGACCTTCCAGCTGTCGGCCATCAGTCGATCACGATCCGGCGGGACTGCACCACCTTCAGCGAGGGGATGTCGACGACGCGGTAATAGAGGCCCAGGCGCTCGCGGACGAGGAGGCCGATCTGCGTCGGGCCCTGCATCCAGACATTGTCGACGCCGTCGAGGCCCTCCATGACGACGCCCTGGCGCCCGCCGGCGAGGGTGCCGACGAGGATCTGCTGGAGCTCCGATCCTTTGCCCTGTTCGAGCACCAGCATGTAGTAAGCGATGGGCGCGGTCTTCGAAGGCGCCGGCTTGCCCATCAGCGCGGCGTCGCCGTCGTCGCGCGGCTTGTCGGAGACTTCGGCCTTCGCGGGGAGGAAGTGCTCGCTGACGATGCGGTGCGCGTTGTCGGGGAGGATCCTGCGGCTTGCGCCGCTCAGTTTGTCGATCAGCAGCACGTTGCGCTGGTCGTCGCGGCTGCCCGAAGACATCGAGCCGCCGCCGCGGCCGACGCTGGCGCTGACGGGGAGGTGCATGAGGTTGGTGCCGGCGAGGTCTTCGGGGCCGCCGACCACGAACACCGTCTCGTTCTTCTGGTCGGCGACCTTCGCCGTCTCGCGCGGCCGGTCGAGGCCAATGATTATGACGGTGAGGGCGATGATGCAGAGGATGCCGGTTAGGCCGACGGCGGCAAACAGCCAGACCAGCCAATGCGCGCGAAGCAGGCGAGGGCGCTTCCGCGGTTCTGCCGGACCGGGCCCACCGGGCTCCGGATCAGCGGACATAGCTGGCGCCGTTGACGTCGATGACGGCGCCGGTCGCGGAAGCGGGGGCGTCGACAGCGAGCCAGCGCACCGTCTCGGCGACTTCGGCGGCGGTGGCGACGCGGCCCAAAGGGATGTCGGCGAGGATCTGCTGGCCGCCGCGGCTCGACATATAGTCGTCGATCATCTCGGAGGCGGTGAAGCCGGGGCAGACGGCGAAGGCGAGGATGTTCTCGGCCGCATAGCCCCGCGCGATCGACTTGGTCATGCCGATCATGCCGGCCTTTGAGGCGGCATAATGCCAATGCTGGGGCGAGTCGCCGCGATAGGCGGCGCGGCTGGAGACATTGACGATGCGGCCCCCGCCTTCCTCGCGGAAGTGGAGGACGGCGAGGCGGGAGAGCTCGGCGGAGGCGGTGAGGTTGACCCGCATGGTCCGCTCCCACTGGGCGACCCAGTCGGCGGAGGGGAGGTCGACGGGAGCGGCTTCGAATATGCCGGCATTGTTGACGAGGATGTCGATGCGGCCGCCGAGCCGCTCCAGGGCCTGGCGCCAGAGGCTCTCCGCGGCGCCCGGCGTGTCGAGGTCGGCGGCGAGGAGGCCCTCGGCGCCGCGGGTCGAGTGGCCGACGGCGCTGTGGCCCTTCAGGGCTTCGAGGATGGCCTTGCCGATGCCCCGGCTGGACCCGGTGACGAGGATGTTGCGCTGGGTGCTCATGCACCCGCGGCTAATCACTTATGCGGCGAAGGTCGAGAGGAAGGCGCTGGCGCTGGCGGCGAAGCGGGTAAGTTGGTCGTCGACGCGGGCGAAGCCGTTCTCGAGCTGGTCGATCTCGCCGGCGACGGTCTCGGTGTCGGCGCGGATCGCGGCGATGGTCGAGGACATCGAATCGGCGGCCAGCGCGGTTTCGTCGACCGCCGCTTCGACTTCGGCGCGGACGTCTTCAATGGCTCGAAGCAGCCCGGTCGATGTCTGTGCGGCCGCGCGCATGGCCAGTGCCAATCTGGTCGTTGTCTTGTGCGGCC
>NZ_DASWQI010000048.1:0-2060 GCF_036403745.1 Allosphingosinicella sp. | reverse complement strand
TGCCACAACCGGGCACGTGGCGGTAGCACGCGGTCTGCCTGAACGCGATCCGGTCGGCCGCGACGGCCGACACCTTCACGCCGCTGAGAACGAGCGCACCGCAGTCGTCGGCTCGGATAACCCCGGCCTGCGGTTGCACGCCAAACAGCTCGGGCGCGGTCCACTCGTGCTCGGCCAGCTCGGCGCTGAAGTGGTCCAGTGCATCCAGTGCTGAAAGGCCTAGGTGTCATTGCTATGGAGGTTGTCCATCCAAGGCAGCGGAGCGAGGTTGCGGTTGCGAAGCCAGCAACCCTGAACCCGGAGCCCTGGATGGACGCCCATCAGAATGCGCGCACGACGCCGCTTAGTCGACATCTCATCGTGGCGCGGCTGGCCCAAGGCTGGACCGTGAGCGCCGTGGCGACCGCGCTGGGGATCGACCCGAAGACGGTGCGCAAGTGGCGCGATCGCTTCGCGGCGGAAGGGACCTCGGGCCTGTCTGACCGCTCGTCGCGCCCGCACCGTTCGCCCACGCGGCGGGATGCCGCCACCACGGCGGAGATCGCGCGCCTGCGCCGGGAGCGCCTGTCCGGCCCGGCCATCGCCCGGCAGATGCGGATCCCCTGCGCGACGGTGGGTGCGGTGCTGCGCCGCCTCGGCCTGGGTCGCTTGAGCGCGCTGACCCCACCCCCACCGGTCATCCGCTACGAGCGTGAGCGGCCGGGCGAACTCATCCACCTCGACACCAAGAAGCTCGGCCGCATCGACGGCGTCGGCCATCGCATCACCGGCGACCGGCAGGGCCGCAAACGCGGCCTCGGCTGGGAAGCCTTGCACGTCGCCGTCGATGACGCCTCGCGGCTGGCCTACACCGAGATCCTGCCCGACGAGACCAAGGCGAGCGCCACCGCCTTCCTGGAGCGGGCGCTGACCTGGTTCGAAAGCCTTGGCATCACGGTCGAGCGCGTCATGACCGACAATGGCTCCGCCTACAAAAGCCACCTGTTCCGCGACGCGCTCGCTGCCAGGGCCATCGCGCACAAACGAACCCGGCCCTACACGCCCCGGACCAACGGCAAGGCCGAGCGCTTCATCCAGACGACCTTGCGCGAGTGGCTCTATGCCAGCCCCTATGCCTCATCGGACCAGCGCAAAGCCGCCATGAGGCCGTGGCTCTGCGCCTATAACCGCCGCAGACCCCACGCCGCACACGGCGGAAAACCACCCATCAGCAGGCTGGCCAAGGACAACCTCCTTGGAAATGACACCTAGGTCCTTAATCCAGCTGACCGGACGGGAACGGCATTGTGCTATCCACAAGAATGCGCTGTGACTCTGACGTTCAGCAATTGATTGGAGATCACCGTGGAAGAAAGCACAGGGTCAGAGAACGCCAGCGAGATCGAAACGGTAGCCGACATTGTGGCGGCCTACGTGTCGAACAATTCCGTCCGCCCAAGTGACTTGCCGGAGCTGATCGCGTCCGTACACGCGGCGCTAGCTGGCCTTGGCGCCCCTTCCGGACCGGCAGTCAAACAGGTGGAGAAGCCCACACCCGCGCAGATCCGTAAGTCGATCACGCCGGACGGGCTGATCAGCTTCGTCGACGGCAAGGCCTACAAGACCCTGAAGCGCCACCTGACCAAGCACGGGATGGACTTCCAGAGCTACCGGGCCCGGTACGGGCTCCCATCCGACTATCCCTCCACGGCGGCAAACTACTCGGCCCAGCGCTCCGCTCTTGCCAAGAGCCTCGGCCTTGGTCAGCAGCGGGAGAAGGCCGCTCCGGAGCCCACGTCGGGCTCCTCCGAGAAGAAGGGCCGCGGACGGCCGCGCAAGGCTGCCGCGACGGGCCTGTCGCAAAGTTTTTCGGCACATGGTTTGTGAGGAGATTGCGCTCTCCCGAACCTATTTCGGCGCAACCAGAGGTAGGGGGTTGATCGCCTAAGAACCCAACCCTGCAACCAAAGGTTATGCTCTGCCGCGCTCTCGCGCGGCTCGCCAATCGGTCTGAAAAACTTTGCGACAGGCCCTCGTGCAGCGCCGGGCCACGGCGGCGGGGCTGGAGGCCTCTGTCTTCT
>NZ_DASWQI010000047.1:0-14268 GCF_036403745.1 Allosphingosinicella sp. | reverse complement strand
AGGCCAGGGGAGGATCTGTCGCCCTCCTCGTCCTTCCGCTCGACCACGGCTTCACCACGCCCGACATCGCCGTCCTCACCGAGCAGGACATGCTCGGCGACCGGCTGGTGCGCCGCCGCAAGCGGCGCAAGTCGGCCGACGCCTTCCTCCAGGAGCTGGCGACGCTCAGCCCCGGCGACCTCGTCGTCCATGCCGATCACGGCATCGGCCGCTACGAAGGCCTGACCCAGATCCCGGTCGGCACCAGCCCTCACGATTGCGTTGCGCTCGAATATGCGGGCGGCGACAAGCTCTACGTGCCGGTCGAGAATATCGACATCCTCACCCGCTACGGCAGCGGCGAGGACGGCGTCGCGCTCGACAAACTCGGCGGAGAGGCCTGGCAGCGCCGCAAGTCGCGCATGAAGGAGCGGATCCGCGAGATTGCGGGCGAGCTCATCAAGACCGCCGCCGAACGCGCACTCCGCCCCGGCGCCGTGATCGAGCCCGACACCAGCTACGCCGCCTTTGCCGACCGCTTCCCCTACGAGGAGACCGAGGACCAGGATCGCGCCATCGCCGACGTCTTCGCCGACCTCGAGGCCGGCAAGCCGATGGACCGGCTGGTCTGCGGTGACGTCGGCTTCGGCAAGACCGAAGTCGCGCTCCGGGCCGCCTTCACCGCCGCCATGGCTGGCCATCAGGTCGCCTTGGTCTGCCCGACGACGCTGCTTGCCCGCCAGCATTACAACACTTTCGCCGAGCGCTTCCGCGGCTTCCCGATCGAGATCGGCCGCCTGTCGCGCCTTGTGCCGCCCAAGGAGGCGAAGGCGACGAAGGAGCGGCTGAAGGACGGCAAGCTCGACATCGTCATCGGCACCCATGCGGTGCTGGCCAAGGGTGTCGAATTCAAGAAGCTCGGCCTCGTCATCGTCGACGAGGAACAGCGCTTCGGCGTCACCCATAAGGAGCGGCTAAAGGGGCTTAGGGCGGACGTCCACGTCCTCACCCTCACCGCGACGCCGATCCCGCGCACCCTGCAGATGGCGATGTCGGGCTTGCGCGAGCTGAGCGTCATCCAGACCCCGCCGGTCGACCGCTTGGCTGTGCGCACCTACGTCATGCCCTGGGACCCGGTGGTGCTGCGCGAGGCGCTGCTGCGCGAACATTATCGCGGCGGCCAGACCTATTTCGTCGCCCCGCGAGTCGCCGACCTCCCCGACCTCGAGCAGTTCCTGCGCGACGAGGTGCCGGAAGTCCGCGCCGTTACCGCGCATGGCCAGATGGGCGCCAACGAGGTCGAGGAGAAGATGTCCGCCTTCTACGACCGCAAATACGATGTCCTGCTCTCAACGACGATCGTCGAATCGGGCCTCGACATCCCGTCGGCGAACACCCTCATCATCCACCGCGCGGACCGCTTCGGCCTCGCCCAGCTCTACCAGCTGCGGGGCCGCGTCGGGCGCGCCAAGACCCGTGCCTACGCTTACTTCACCACGCCTGAGAGCCGCACCGTCACCGAGGCCGCCGACAAGCGCCTGCAGGTCCTCGCCAACCTCGAATCGCTCGGCGCCGGCTTCCAGCTCGCCAGCCACGACCTCGACATACGCGGGGCCGGGAACCTGCTCGGGGACGAGCAATCCGGCCACATCAAGGAGGTCGGATTCGAGCTCTACCAGTCGATGCTGGAAGAGGCGATCCTCGACGCCAAGTCGGGCGGCCTCAGCACCCGCGCCGAGGATTTCTCGCCGCAGATCACCGTCGACGCCCCGATCATGATCCCGGACGAATATGTCCCCGACCTCGACCTGCGCATGGGCCTGTACCGCCGCATGAACGAGCTCGAGACGCCGGCCGAGATCGAGCCCTTCGCCGCCGAGATGATCGACCGCTTCGGCAAGATCCCCGACGAGACGGACAACCTCCTGAAGATCATCGAAGTGAAGATGAACTGCCGCATCGCGCAGGTGGTGAAGCTCGACGTCGGCCCCAAGGGGGCGCTGGTCCACTTCCACAACGACAGCTTCCCGGACCTGCCGGGCCTGTTGAACTACGTCCAGCGCCTCAAGGGCACGGCGAAGCTCAGGCCCGATTCGAAGCTCGTCATCCAGCGGCCCTGGCCCGATCCCAAAAGCCGCATCAACGGCGCGGTCCAGCTCTCGCGCGGGCTCGCCCGCATCCTCGGCTAAGGCGGCGGGGGAGGGCGCTTGCCAGCCCGCCCCCAGCCTCTATCAAGCGGCGGGTGAGCGTCAGGGGCCGTCATCTCGTCTCCGCCGACCGCGTCTTCGCGACCGGCGCAGGGCTGTTCGGGCGGCTGCTCGGCGGCAGCTTCCGCCCCGTGCTGGACCGGATCGATGCAGGTCTGAAGCAGGGCGCGATCGATGCAACCCTTCCCGACGGCAGCCGGCGCCGGCTCGGCGGCCGCGCGCCGGGGCCGGAGCCGGCCGTCCGGCTGCACAGCTGGAATGCGATCGTCCGCCTGGTCACGTCCGGCTCCGTCGGCTGGTACAAGGCGTGGGAGTTGGGCGAATGGTCCAGCCCCGACCCCGTCCCCCTCTTCGCCTTGTTCATGCTCAACGGCGAGAGCCTCGGCGACACCGCCCGCTCGAAGGGCCTGTTCCGCGCCGTCAACCGCCTCGCCCACCGCCTTCGCGACAATGGCAAGGCGCGGGCCCGGTCCAACATCGCCCACCATTACGACCTCGGCAACGATTTCTACCGCGCCTGGCTGGACCCCTCGATGACCTATTCGAGCGCCGTCTTCGCCGCCGAGGGCGAGTCGCTGGAGGCGGCGCAGGCGCGCAAGATCCGGCTGCTCCTAGACCGGCTCCAGCTGAAGCCGGGCGACCGCCTGCTCGATATCGGCTGCGGCTGGGGCGCGCTCGCCGAGATCGCCGCGCGGGAGTACGGCGCCCACGTCGTCGGCATCACCCTCTCGGAGGAGCAGAAGGCCTTCGCCGACGCCCGCATGGCGGCGGCCGGTCTGGCCGACACGGTCGAGATACGCCTCCAGGACTATCGCGACGTCGAGGAGCCGTTCGACGCCCTCGCCAGCGTCGAAATGGCCGAGGCGGTCGGCGAAGCTTACTGGCCCGTCTACCTCGCCAGCGTCGCGCGGGTGCTGAAGCCCGGCGGCAGGGCCGCGCTCCAGCTCATTTCGATCCGTGAGGCTTTGTTCGAGGGCTATGCGGCCAATGCGGACTTCATCCAGACCTACATCTTCCCCGGCGGCATGCTTGTCAGCGAAGACCGCTTCGCCGCCCTCGCTGCGGAAGCCGGCCTCAGCTGGGAAGAGCGCAAGGGCTTCGGCCTCGACTATGCCGAGACGTTGAAGCGCTGGCGTGCTTCCTACGACGCAGCCGTTGCGGAAGGGCGGCTTCCGGCAGGGTTCGACGAAGCCTTCCACCGGCTGTGGCGCTACTATCTCATGTACTGCGAAGGCGGCTTCCGCGGCGGCGGCATCGACGTCGCGCAGGTCACGCTGGTGAAGGGCTAACGTCATCCCGGCGAAAGCCGGGATCTCGTGGGGTGAAGGGTAGCGGCGCCTTTTCCGGATGGAGATCCCGGCTTTCGCCGGGATGACGGTTACTTGCCGAGTTCCAGCCTGAACCCCGTCTCGAAGTCCGTCCGCAGCATCTCGACCACCGCGTCCGCCACCGCGGTCGGCGGCTTCAGCGTCTCCTGGTCCTCGCCCGGAAAAGCCTTCCCGCGCATCTTCGTTGCCGTCGCGCCGGGATCGAGGATCGCGACCTTCACCGGCGCTAGGTTTTTCACCTCCTCGGCATAAGCGAGGGTCAGCGTTTCCAGCGCCGCCTTGGACGCTCCGTAGGCGCCCCAATAAGCGCGGGGCTGGCGGCCGACGCTGGAGGTCACGGCGATCACCCGGCCCGCTTCGCTCTTGCGCAGCAGCGGGTCGAAATTGGCGATCAGGGCCTGGTTGGCGAGAACATTGAGTGTGAGCAGTCGGTTGAACTCCTTGCCGTCGATCTGCGCCACCGGCGTCAGCGCGCCCAGCATCGCCGCGTTCAGCACCAGCACGTCCAGCGTCCCCCACCGCTCCGCCGCCGCCGACGCCAGGCGGGCGATGCTGTCGCTCTCCGTCAGATCGAGCGGCGCGATCGTCGCGCTGCCCCCGGCGGCATGGATGCGCTCCTCTACCGCTTCGAGCTCGGGTCCCGAGCGGGCGGTGATTACGACATGCGCGCCCGCCGCGGCGAGCGCTTCCGCGGTGGCTGCGCCAATCCCGCGGCTGGCTCCCGTCACCAGCGCAACACGGCCGGCGAGAAACTTCTCTGTCATCTGTACCCCTTCGTCATGCTGAACCTGGTTCAGCATCCAGTTCGGTGAAGGTCGCGTTGCTCGAAACTGGACCCTGAAACAAGTTCAGGGTGACGCCTGGGCTCCCTCAGCCGCCCCTCAGCCGCCCGGCTCAGCCGTAGCGCTCCGCCAGCATCGCCAGCTGGTCGGGCTCCGCCTGGTCCTCATGGTCGGTGAGGCGGGTGGGGTAGGCGCCGGTGAAGCAGGCGTCGCAATATTGCGGCTGCGTCTCCTCGCGCATCTCCTCGCCGAGCGCGCGGTAGAGGCCGTCGATCGAGATGAAGCCCAGCGAGTCGGCGCGGATATATTCGTTCATCTGCGCGACGCTCATCTGCGCGGCGAGCAGCTTCGCCCGCTCAGGCGTGTCGACGCCGTAGAAGCAGGAATGGCGCGTCGGCGGGGAGGCGATGCGCATGTGCACCTCGCGCGCCCCGGCCTCGCGCAGCATCTGGACGATCTTGAGGCTCGTCGTGCCGCGGACGATCGAATCGTCGACCAGCACCAGCCGCTTGCCGGCGATCAGCGCGGAATTGGCGTTGTGCTTCAATTTGACGCCGAGGTGCCGGACCTGGTCGCTCGGCTGGATGAAGGTCCGCCCGACATAGTGGGAGCGGATGATGCCGAGCTCGAATGGGATGCCGCTTTCCTGCGCGTAGCCGATCGCGGCGGGCACGCCGGAGTCGGGGACTGGCACCACGTAATCGGCCTCGACCGGATTCTCCCGCGCCAGCTCCGCGCCGATCGCCTTGCGCACCGAGTAGACCGAGGCGCCGTCGAGCACGCTGTCCGGGCGCGAGAAATAGATATGCTCGAAGATGCAGGGGCGGGGCCGCACGTCGCCGAACGGGCGGTGCGAGCGCAGGCCTTGGTCGGAGACGATGATCAGTTCGCCGGGCTCCACCGAGCGGATGAAGGTCGCGCCGACGACGTCCAGCGCCACCGTTTCGGACGCGAAGATGTAGGCGTCGCCCAATCGGCCCATGACGAGCGGCCGGATGCCGAGCGGGTCGCGGCAGGCGATCATGCCCTCGCTGGTCAGGCAGACGAGCGAATAGGCGCCCTCGACATGCTTCAGCGCATCGATGAACCGGTCGATCAGGGTCCGGTAGGTGGAGGTGGCGACGAGGTGGATGATCACCTCGGTGTCGCTGGTCGACTGGAAGATCGAGCCGCGGCGGTTGAGCTCGCGCCGCAATTTCAGCGCGTTCGAGATGTTGCCGTTATGGGCGACGGCGAAGCCGCCCGACGACAGTTCCGCGAACAGCGGCTGGACGTTGCGCAGCGCCGTCTCGCCGGCGGTCGAGTAGCGGACATGGCCGATTGCCGTCTGGCCGGCGAGGCGGCGGATGATCTCGTCACGGTCGAAATTGCCGGCGACATGGCCCATGGCGCGGTGGGCGTGGAAGTTGCGGCCGTCCCAGCTGGTGATGCCGGCGGCTTCCTGGCCGCGATGCTGGAGGGCGTGGAGGCCCAGAGCGACGACGGCCGAGGCGGTGTCGGCGCCCCAAATCCCGAAGACGCCGCATTCCTCGCGGAGCTTGTCGTCATCGAACGGATGGGTGGTCAGCATGTCCAAAAGCCCCGCGCGCCCGGAAAGGAGGTTCCCCCGGCCGTCCCTATAGGATGGCGCCGCCGGCTTGTCGCCCCGGCGGAACCGATTGATGTGGATAAAGGAACGGTCCGTCCGATAGCGGCGCTTGCCTGAACCGGGGCTGGCTGGCACGGTCCCGTCGCTCAGGCCGGGAGAAGGCATGAAGAAGTCCCTCGTCATCCTCGCCCTCGTCGCCGGCTGCGGCGCCTCCGACCATGGAAATAACCAGGCCGCGACGGCGCCGGTCCAGGGCAGGGCGCCCGCGGCGCCCGCGGTGGCTCCCGTGCCGGCCCGTCCTTCCGACGCGCCGGGTCTCGCCGGCCTCTACCAGAGCGGCAACGCCGCGCAACCGAACCAGCTGTGCATCGCCGACAAGGGCGATTCGACCCAGTTCGGGCTGACCGTATGGGGACCGAACATGGCCGCCTGCTCCGGCGCCGGCCTGGCCAGGATGGAGGGCGGCAAGCTCACCCTCACCATGACCGGCGATTCCGCCTGCGCGATCTCGGCCGAAATGAAGGACGGAAAAGTGGTCCTCCCGACCAAACTTCCCCAGGGCTGCGGTTATTATTGTGGCAAAGGTGCCGCGGTCGCGGGCACCAACTTTGTGCTGAAGGAAGCCGGCGCGGCGGGGGCGGCGAAGGCCAAGGACCCGGCCGGCGATCCGCTCTGCGGGTGACGTGCCGGCGCGCCTCGCCAGCTTGACGTTGACGTGAACGTAAACTAGGCGAAGCCCATGCCCGAGACCGCCCTCCATTCGGACTTCCACGCGCCGGAAGCCGACCCGCGCACCTATACGATCACCGACCTCTGCGAAGAGTTCCAGGTCACGCCCCGGGCGCTGCGCTTCTATGAGGACGAGGGGCTGATCGGCCCGGAGCGCCAGGGCCTCGCCCGCATCTACTCCTGGCGCGATCGTGCGCGCCTCGCCTGGATCCTGCGCGGCAAGCGCGTCGGCTTTTCCCTCGCCGAAATTCGCGAGATGATCGATCTTTACGACCTCGGCGACAACCGCGCCGCGCAGCGCCGCGTCACGCTCGAGAAATGCCGGTCTCGCGTCGACCTGCTCAGGAAGCAGCGCGTCGATATCGACGCGACCATCGCCGAACTCGAAAGCTTCATCGACCTGGTCGGATCGACCGAACCGCCGCACGCCTGAAGAGGATAGCCATGCCCAGCTACACCGCCCCCGTCCGCGAGACTCGCTACGTCCTCGACGCGGTGCTCGGCCTCGAACGCTATTCGAACCTTCCCGGCTTCGAGAATGCCACGCCCGACATGGTCGAGGCGATCCTCACCGAAGGCGGCCGCTTCGCCGCCGAAGTGCTCGCCCCCTTGAATCGCATCGGCGACGAGCATGGCTGCGTCCGCCACGACGACGGCTCGGTCTCCACGCCGCCGGGATTCAAGCAGGCCTGGGACCAGTTCGTCGCCGGCGGCTGGACCACCCTTTCGGCGCCGGAGGAATATGGCGGCCAAGGGCTGCCGCAGGTGATCGCCACGGCGATCAGCGAGTATCTGCTCTCCGCCAACCAGGCGTTCGAAATGTATCACGGCCTCACCGCCGGCGCGATCGCCTCGATCCTCGTCAAGGGCACGGACGAGCAGAAGCAGACCTATGTGCCCAACATGGTCTCCGGCCGCTGGACCGGCACGATGAACCTCACCGAGCCCCATTGCGGCACCGATCTCGGGCTCCTCAAGACCAAGGCCGAGCCGCAGGCCGACGGCTCCTACAAGATCACCGGCACCAAGATCTTCATCTCGTCGGGCGAGCACGATCTGGCCGAGAACATCATCCACCTCGTCCTCGCCAAGATCGCCGGCGCGCCCGATAACGTGAAGGGCATCTCGCTGTTCATCGTGCCCAAGTTCCTCGTCAACGAGGACGGGTCGGTGGGTGCACGCAACGGCGTCGTCTGCGGCTCGATCGAGGAGAAGATGGGCATCCACGGCAATTCGACCTGTCTGCTCAATTACGACGACGCCACCGGCTATCTCGTCGGCGAAGCGGAGAAGGGCCTGGCGGCCATGTTCATCATGATGAACGCCGCCCGCCTCGGCGTCGGCCTGCAGGGCCTGGCGCAGGGCGAGGTCGCCTACCAGAACGCCGTCACCTACGCGAAGGACCGGCGCCAGGGCCGCGCCCTCGTCCCCGGCGAGCGGGATCCCAATGCCAAGGCCGATTCGATCATCGTCCACCCGGACGTGCGGCGCATGCTGATGGAGATGAAGGCGTTCAACGAGGCGGCGCGTGCGCTCGTCCTGTGGGGCGGGCTCCTCGTCGACCTCGGCCGCCGTGCCCAGACCGAGGAGGAGCGCGAGGCCGCCTCCGACCTGCTCGGCCTCCTCACCCCCGTCATCAAGGGCTATCTCACCGACCAGGGCTTCAAGGCCGCGGTCGACGCCCAGCAAATCTATGGCGGCCACGGCTATATCCGCGAATGGGGGATGGAGCAGTTCGTCCGCGACGCCCGCATCGCCCAGATCTACGAAGGCACCAACGGCATCCAGGCCCTCGATCTCGTCGGCCGCAAATTGGGCGCCAATGGCGGCCGCGCCATCCAAGCCTTCTTCAAGATGCTCGCAGAGGAATCTGCCTCCCCATCGCCAGATGGGGAGGGGGACCACCAGAATATTGGTGGAGGGGTAATCGCCGAAGTCTCGACGGCGCTCCAGAAGTCCACCGCCGATCTCCAGACCGCCACCATGTGGCTGATGCAGAACGGCCTCGCCAACCCCAACAATGCGGGCGCCGCGGCCTACCCTTACATGACCCTGCTGGGCGTGGTGTCGCTCGGCCTGATGTGGCTGCGCATGGCCAAGGCCAGCACCGCCGCCCTGGCCGCGGGCGCTGAGGACAAGGCCTTCCACGAAGCCAAGCTCGTCACCGCCCGCTTCTTCGCCAGCCATGTCATGCCGGAGACGGGTTCGCTGCGGCGCAAGATCGAGGCGGGCTCCGAGACGCTGATGGCGCTGCCGGCAGAGGCTTTCTGAGCTTCGTGATCGCAGCGGCTCTCTTGGCGGCGCCAACTGCGCCGCTCGATTGCAGCCGCGTCCGGTCCGAGCCTCAGTTACAACCGTGCGAGCTCGAGCGCGGGGAGCATGACGTTCTGAACAGCGGTAAAAGGCCGCCAGCCGTTGCCCTAGGCCCCGACGCGATTCGATTTTCGACCGAGCCGTCTCTGGGGGGACGCGGGATCATCGTGGAGCTGGCAGCCGGCGACGGTGGTCGCGTGCGCGGGCGGGCTCTGTGGTTCGACGGTCATCCCTATTCAGGATGGGAGTCGCATGGGTCAGCGGTCTTCAGCCTCTCTGTAAGCGAGTATCGCCGCCTTGCCAGCACCGTCGACCGCTCGCTTGCAGCTTATCGGGCGCGCGACACCGACACCGATTATATCTGCACCGATGGCGACGACTCCGTCACCGAGCGGGTTCGAAGAGGTTCGGTCGTGACGCTCACCGGCTCCTGTCCTTACACGGCGAAGGAGCTTCACCCGAACGGCTACATCGGCGCTGCGATGCTGAGCCTCGCATGCCCATACCTCCTCGCTGACGATCCCGATGATCTTCGGCTGCGCCGCAATTGTCGCCGGTGGCGGTGGATTGCGCGTGCAGAGGGTGCTCCCGCGTCCTGATTAATGACGTCAGAGGGCTTCTGAGTCAGACGATCCGGCGCAGTGGCACCACGTTTGGGGCCGGGGCCGGCAGGGGCAGGGCCTCGAAGGCCGGACGTGCGAGGAGGTAGCCTTGGACGTAGCGGATGCCTAGCGAGCGCAGGGTCTCCAGCTCCGCATCGGTCTCGACACCTTCCGCAATGAGCGTCAGCCCGAGCGCGTCGCACATCCGAACCACGCCTTCGACGATCACCCGCCGCGGGAGACTGGCGTCGATGCCGCGGATCAGTTCCATGTCGAGCTTCAGCATGTCCGGCTGGAAGCGGGCGAGGAGGCCGAGGCCGGCATGGCCGGCGCCGAAATCGTCCAGCGCGGTGCCGAAGCCCATCGCCCGGTAGGTGGCGACGATGTTGGCGACGTGGCCGGGGTCCGCCATCTCCTCCTGCTCGGTGAATTCGAAGATGAGGCGGTCGGTGGGTAGGCCCGCCGCAGCGGCGGTCTTGAGGGTCAGCTGAATGCAGGCCTTGGGCGAATAGACGGCGTTGGGCAGGAAGTTGATCGACAGCCGCGCCGGCGTGTCGAGGATGCCTGCGCGCACCGCGGTTTCGATCGCCTTCACCCGGCATTTCTGGTCGAAGGCGTAGCGATTTTCTGGAGTCACTTTCGCCAGCACTTCGGCTGCACCTTCGCGCGCCGGCCCGCGGACCAGCGCCTCGAAGGCGAAGGGGAGGCCGGTCTCCAGGTCGACGATCGGCTGGAAGGCCATCGCGAAATCGAAATCGAGGGCGGCGCCGTCGCGGCAGCCGGTGCAGGGGCGGGGAAGGGCGGTCACGTCTTCGTCTCTCGTTGAGCGGCCATGTCATTTTGCCACGGCAAGCCTAAGAAAAGGTTGGTGAATTCGAAGGCGAAGATTCTTTCGTCCCCCTGACGTGCGGAAGGCGGCCCACCGTCTTGCGCCGCGCCGGTTCCTCGGGCCGCTGGAACCTCTGGAGACGTCGGCTGCTACCGTATCGGCCAGATCTACGAAGGCACGAACGGCATCCAGGCGCTCGATCTCGTCGGGCGCAAGCTGGGCGTCAAGATCGCTGCGCAGCATGATCGAGGCGGCGTCCGAGACGTCGATGGCCCTGCCGGCGGAGGCGTTTCAGCCCAGCTTCCACTGTTGCCGGACATCGGCGCTCCGGTCCATCACCACGCCCTCGAAATGCGCGATCGGATTGGGGCGGCTGATCAGATAGCCCTGGACCTGGTCGCAGCCTTCCGCGCGGAGGGCGTCGAGCTGCTCGCGTGTCTCCACCCCTTCCGCCACCACGGGCATGCCGAGCCCGCGTCCCAGGCCGATCACCGAGCGGATGATGGCGCGCGCCTGGGGGTTGGCGATGTCGCGGATGAAGCTCTGGTCGATCTTCACCTTGTCGAACGGGAACATGCGGAAATAGCTGAGCGACGAATAGCCGGTGCCGAAATCGTCCATCGATATGGTGACGCCGAGCGCCTTCAGCCGCTCGAGGATGGAGATCGCCCGGTCGGGGTCCTTGATCAGGAGCCCCTCGGTCACTTCGAGATCGAGCCGCGCCGGATCGAGGCCGGTTTCCGCGAGAATGCCCTCGACCTCCCCGGCAAGGTCGTTCTGCGCGAACTGGACGGGCGACAGGTTTACGGAAAGCTTCAGCGGAGGCGTCCATCGAGCCGCTTCAGTGCATGCTTCTCGCAACACCCAGGCGCCGAGCTTCAGGATCAGGCCGCTCTCTTCCGCCAGCGGGATGAAAGTGCCGGGGCCAACTTCCCCGAGCCTGGGGTGGGTCCAGCGAAGCAGCGCCTCGAAGCCGAGGATGCGGCCGCTCTCGAGGTCGGCGAGGGGCTGGTAATGGACGCTGAGCTCGCCACGGCCGATCGCCTGCTGGAGATCGGCTTCGAGCTGGCGGCGGCGCCGCAGGGCCTCGTCCATCGCCGCTTCGTAGAATCGCGCCGTGCCACGCGCCTCCGCCTTAGCCCGGTAGAGCGCCATGTCGGCATTCTTGATGAGAGCGTCCGGTTGCGCAGCGTCGGCGGGGAAGAGGGCAACGCCGATGCTGCCGCTGATCCGGATGGTCTCGCTGCCGATCGAGAAAGGCTCGGCAAGCGCAGCGACGACCCGTTCGGCAAGCAGGCCCGCATGCTCGGGCTGCTGCCCCGCGGCCTGAATGATGGCGAATTCGTCGCCTCCCAGTCGGGCGACCAGCTCGTGCTCGCGGACGGCGGCGCGGATCCGCTGCGCCGCCGCGACGAGCAGCGCATCGCCGGCCGGATGTCCGTATATGTCGTTGACGGCCTTGAAGCCGTCGAGATCGATGCAGAGGACCGCAACCGGCTCGGCGGCCTCGGCCGCTTTCTCGATCGTGCGCACGAGGTGCTCGCCGAACACGGCGCGGTTCGGAAGCCCCGTCAGTGCGTCGTGGAACGCCAGGTGGGCGATCCGCTCGGCCGCTTCACGCCGCTCGGAAATGTCGCGGACCGCCAGGATCCGCAGGTCGGCGCCGCGCCATGCGAGTGGACGCAGCAGCAGCTCGACCTCGAGCCCATGGCCATCCGCCCGCATCAGCCGGCACTCCAGCGGCGCGGCTTCCGCGGACATGGACAGCGTCTGCGTGTTTACGTCGATCAGGAGCTCCGAGAGGCGGCCGGGCGCCCCATCGATGCTGTCGTAGCCGGCGAGGCGGAGGAAGCTGCGATTTGCATCGACGATGCGGTCGCCATCGATCACCACCAGCCCTTCGACGGCGGCATCGGCAAAGGTCCGAAGCCGCTGCGCTTCCTCAATGGCGTTACGGGTGAGCTTTCGGTCGAACAGCACCATGAGGAAGCCGATGGCGAGGATCATCACGGCCATTGCGGCGACCGCCACCGTCAGCGTCCCGTCGTCCATCGCCGCCGGCGGCACCGCCACGCGGGGGTCCGGCACGATCGAAGCCGCCGCCATGGCGGTGAAATGCATTCCACAGATCGCCAGGGTGAAGAGGAGCGCCGGCCGCCAGGGCACTAAAGTCGGACGTCGGCGGTGCTCGGCAAGCGCCAAGGCAGAAAAGCCGACGCCGAGCACGATCGAGACGCAAACGAGAGCCGGGTCCCAGACGAACCGCCCCTGAAGGTGCACCGCAGCCATGCCGAGATAATGCATCGTGCTGATGCCCGCGCCGACACACGCGCCGCCGATCAGGGTCGGCTGCAGCCTGCCTCGGAGCGCGGCGGCCCAGCCGCCGCCGGTGATGAGCATTGCTGCCGCGATCGAGAGCGCCGTAAGCTTGAAATCGTAGCCCATCGGGAGCTGCGGCTTGTAGGCGAGCATGGCGATGAAGTGGGTCGCCCATATGCCGGTGCCGGCGACGAAGGCGGCGAGGCCGATCCACGCCCAGCGGCGGATCGTCGCGCGCCGTGCCTGCTCGAAGATCGTGAACGCCGTGAAGGCGGCGAGCAGGCAGATCGCGGCGGCGACCAGCACCAGCCGGAAATCATGCTCTGCCGTGAGGCAGGAATAGACCCGCAGCATTGTCTCTCCCGATCCCGACCTGCTCTTTGCGATGTGGGGGTGAAGATGCCGTTAAGCGTCTCGCGCGGTCGCGCGGCGCTGAGACCGGAAGGAGTGGCAGGCGGCCGGCGGAGGTGTAGGCTCGCCACCGCCGCGTAAAGGCGGCAAAGAGCCCGACAGGCGCGCCCGAGGAGAGCTGATGTTCGACCACCTTCCCGCCGCTGCACAGGCCGGCATCTTCCTCGCCTCGGCCGCGATCATCTGGATCGCGGGAGTCAAGCTTTCGGGCGCCACGGACATCCTCTCCGTCCGCTTCGGCTTCGGCCAGGCCCTGGGCGGGGTCATCCTCCTCGCCATCGCGACCAACCTGCCGGAGGTAGCCATCACCGCCAGTGCGGCGTGGCATGGCGACCTCGGGGTCGCGGTTGGCAACATTCTCGGCGGGATCGCCATCCAGACGGTGGTGCTGGTGCTCCTGGACGCCTTCGGGATGAAGGGGGAGAAGGCGCCGCTCACCTATCGTGCCGCCAGCCTCACCCTCGTCATCGAGGGGCTGCTGGTGATCGCGGTGCTGATCGTCGCAGTGATGGCGACGCAGCTGCCCGCCTCGCTGATCGTTGCCCGCGTCACCCCGGATGCCTTGCTCATCGCTCTGCTCTGGGGCGGGGGCGTGTGGCTGATCGGGCGTGCCAATCGCGGGCTTCCCTGGCACGACACCACCGGCCGCGCGCCCGACACCCAGGAGAAGCCGCGCGGCCATTCGAAGGAGGCGCGCGCGAAGGCGGCCGGGGCGACCGCGGTGCCGGTCCTGATCTTCGCAGGCGGCGCCGTCGCGACCTTGGTCGCCGGCGTCACCATCGAGGAGAGCGGCTCGGCGCTTGCCAGCCGGATCGGGATGAGCGGCGTTGCGTTCGGCGCGACGATCCTCGCCGCCGCGACCTCGCTTCCCGAAGTCTCCACCGGCCTCGCCTCGACGAGGATGAAGGATTACCAGCTTGCGATCAGCGACATCTTCGGCGGCAACGCGTTCCTGCCGGTGCTGTTCCTCCCCGCCACCTTGCTCTCGGGCAAGGCGGTCCTCCCGCACGCGGCCGACACCGACATCTACCTGACCGCCGTCGGCATCGTGCTCACGCTCGTCTACATGGCCGGGCTGATCTTCCGGCCCGCGCGGCGGATCGCGCGCATGGGCGTCGACTCGCTCGTCGTCCTGGCCATCTACGCCGCGGCGCTCGCCGGGCTGTTCGCCATCGCGGGCG
>NZ_DASWQI010000046.1:0-3379 GCF_036403745.1 Allosphingosinicella sp. | reverse complement strand
CCGCTATCGGCTGGTACATGTCCGCCACTTCGCGGATGAGATCCGCGAGCGCGACTTTGCCAAAACCTGCCAATCGCTGGCTTTGCTCGATTTCCGCAAGCCGCAAAATAGCGGTGATGATCGAAAGAGACTGATCGAGTGCCTCTATCGTCTTGTCTGCAACCATCTGCAGTTGCTCGAACGTCTTGGCGCTGGTGCGGCCGCGCTCAACATTAGCCGCGCCCGGGTGAGCGGCGTGCGCAGGTCATGCGCGATGTTATTGCCGACGCCCGCAAGAGATTGGACGAGAGTTTCCATCTCATCGAGCATGCCATTGACCATCATCGCAAGTTTGGAGAAGGGATCGCCGGCGTTTCGGGCGGGAGTCGTTCACGTCGATTTCCGGCAACGATACACTTTACCCGTTCGTTGACCTCAACGATACGCCTGCGAGCACGAGCGCTTAGCGCCACGCCGACCGCGAGGCAAAGAAGCACGGCAGGAAGCAGACCGAGCGCGAGCGCCCGACCCACGACACGTGCGATCTCCTCGACTTCATCGACGTCTCGTCCGATCATCAGCACGTCGCCGGCCGGCAACCTTCCCGCGATTAGGTGGACGGCCTGTTTCTCCCGGCGACTTTCGTCCAGCCTATCGACCTCGGCGCTCTCCACCGTATTGTCGGTCTGTCCGTAGCGGGTGAAGATGTCGTATTTTTGTAGCTCGTGATCTGTCGCCTTCGTTGTAGTAGCGGAGGAGCCGGAAGGCGTGGACGGTTCCGCCGATTGGTCATGCCACGGATAATGCTGGCGGGTTAGCTCTCCTGTTCGGTTTCTTTGTTCGACTTGAAGCCCGTTTCTCCGTCCCGACCCGCGCGGTCTTGAGGGCGGCGCGCGCAGGAGCGGTCAAGGACGCGCACTTGCGCGCCCGGGAGGGCTTGTCCTTGACGGCTCCGAGCACGCTGCCAGGCTCAGGCGCGTCGGGGCTGATCTGTTCTCCGTCGGCGGCAAACGTCGCCAATCGGTGCGGGCCAAGGAACACGCTGGCGGTGCCATCGGGATACTGGTGAACCCGCACCAGAGCCTTGACGAAGTGGGGCCTGAGCCGGCTCTCGGGCAGCTGCAGCCGCCGGCCGCTCCATGCAATCGTGTTGTCGTTGGCGACGGTTCGCTCCTCGATCACGCACAGCGCCTCGCGCCAGGCCTGGTGCCGGTCGGCAACGAATGCGGTGCCTTGCTGCTCGGCCTTGATCGCAAACGCCGCGTTGTGCTCGGCCATGTAGTGCGTCTTCAGCCACGCATTGGCGGCTTCCACCGTGCTGATTCCGGCGAGCCGCAGATCCTTCGGCAGCCGGCCCTGCAGCGTGCCGAACATCCGCTCGGAGCGCCCGCGCGCCTCCGGCGAATAGGCCGCGATATGCTCGATCCCAAGATGCGATAAAGCCCGTCCCACTTGGGTTTGTTGTGTCTTCGAGGCCTTCTCGCCAGCCTTCGGGGTGTAGAAGTAATGGCTGCCGCGATCGGTGTAGAGGGCGCAGAACAGCCCACGCTCGCCAATCACCTCGCGCAAAGCCTGGAACGTCGAGGCGGTTCCTTCTTCCTCCACCAGCAGCATCGAGTAGACCTCGCTGGTCGCATCGTCCATCGTGACGATCAGGTCCATCGCGGACAAACCTTCGATCCAGACGTGGCGCGACCCGTCCTGGTGCAGCAGCATGCCCCGAAGCGGCCGGCGTGGACGCTTCTTGCGGTGCGCCGAACGCTTCGGCGCCTTCCGCACCAGCCCTGCCGCGTGCAAGGTGAGCTTCGTCACCGTATAGCCCAGCACATAGCCGTGCCGCTTTTGCAGCTGCTCGTGGAAGTGCTTCACCGTGAAGTCCGGGTACTTGTCCCGGAACAGTCCCAGCATCCGCTCCAGTTCTTCCTCCGACGCCCGCTTCGGCGATCGACGACCCATGCGCCGGTCGACCAGCCCGTCATCCCCCTCCGCCTCGAAGCGTTCCGCCCAGCGTTGAAACGTCCGCACGTTGATCCCGAGAATCTCGGATGCCTCCGCTTGCGTCAGCTCCCTCGCCTCGGTCCGGTCCAGCAAACTCGAAAACCGCATCCGTCGTACTCCCTCGTGAATGGATGCCGTGCCCATCGTGCCCCCTTTGTTCAGGGCAACCAAAAACACGACACTTCACGAGCTACAAACACACGACAGATCACGAGCTACTGACAGGCGGACCAGCGCGCGGTTGTCAGAGCGCGCTCGCCATCCTATCCTTGACGCTCAGTTCCAACAGCAGAAAAAAGCAGCATGGGATCAAGGCCCGCTCAAATCTCGATGCCGTATCCTGTGTTCCCGGCTGCCGTCGCGCATGGGCGTCGCACGCGCCAAGGCCGGGCCGATCCGTGAGCGCAATCTTCGGATTCGCCCAGCGCGACGGCAAGCCTGCTTCTGCCGAGACGTTGGCCGCGATGGATCGGGCAAGCGCCGACTGGGGACCGGACGGCAAAGGCAGCTGGCTAGAGGGGCCGTGCGCCCTCGGGCAGCGGCTCCTGCACACCACACCTGAGTCCCTGTTCGAGACAATGCCGCTGACGAGCCGGCAGGGGAACATAGTGCTGGTGGCGGCCGCGCGCCTCGACAATCGCGCCGATCTGTTCGGCGCACTCCGAGTTCCGCAAGCCGAACGCGCCACGATGCCTGACGGGGCCTTGATCCTGCGCGCTTATGAGCGCTGGGGCGAGCAGACTCCTAGTCGCCTCCTCGGCGACTGGGCCTTCGCCGCCTGGGACTGTGAGCGGCAAAGCCTATTCATAGCGCGCGATCAGTACGGCGTCACCGCGCTGTACTACTACGCGTCGCCGCGCCTCGTGGCCTTCGCGTCCAGTCATGCCGCCCTGCTTGCGTCCCCCGGGGTTCCGCGCCGGCTAAACGAGCTGCATGTCGCGGAAATCTTCTTCGGCTGGCCGGGAGATGGAACAGCGACCCTATGGGAAGACGTTTGGCGCCTCCCGCCGGGCCACTGCGTCAGCATATCGGCCTCCGGCGTCACCGTACGGGAATATTGGCGTCTGCAAGATGCCCCAGAGATCCGGCTAGGCTCCGACGATGCCTACCTGGAGCAGTTTGTCGCGCTTTATGACGAGGCCGTGCGCTGTCGGCTGCGGTCCCAGCGGCCGCTCGGTTCAACGCTCAGCGCCGGCCTGGACTCGAGTTCCGTGACTGCACTGGCGGCCCGCGAGCTGCGCCTGCAGGGTCGGCAGCTTGTTGCCTTCACGTCGGCGCCGCGCGACGGCCAGCCACATGGCCATGAAGCCGCCGGCCAACACCTGGTCGACGAGTGGCCGCTCGCCTGTGAGGCCGCGGCCCATATCGGCGTTGCCGAACACGTCAAGGTCGGCGGCGAGAA
>NZ_DASWQI010000045.1:0-64259 GCF_036403745.1 Allosphingosinicella sp. | reverse complement strand
CCCCGGCGCCGCGCCGGTTTGCAATCGGGGGCGGAGCCGGAGCTCCGCGCCGCGTCAATGCATCGCGTTCGACGTCGCGTTGGCGGTCGATTCGATATCCTTACCGGCGCCGCGGACGGTGTTGCAGGCGACGATGGTCATGATCGCGCCGGAGATGAGGACGAGGTTTATCGCCTTGCGGAACATCTGGAACTCTCCCTTTCGGGCGCGGAAACGCCGCGCACAGGCTGAATGCCCGCAGCGGCGGCGAGTTCCGGAAACGGGATCGCCAATGTTGCGTAGGCGCAACTTTCCGCAGAAACTGGACCCAGGAGGTGCGCCACGATGCTGACCTTGATCCTTGCCACGATGCTGGCGCCTTCAGCGGAAGCCGAGACGCTCGGCCGCCGCCTCGCCGCGACCGGCGCGCTCGAGACGCTGCTGCCAATGATCGCGGCGAAGGAGACCGAGGAGGTCATCGGCCAGCATCCGGAGCTGACCGAAGCCGATCGAAAGAGCTTGCGGGCGACGACGGACGAGGTGGTTCGAACAATGGTCGGCAGGCTCTCGATCGTCATGGGGCACGAATATGCGGTTGCGCTATCGATGGACGATCTGCGGGCGCTCGTCGAATTCGCCGACAGCCCGGAGGCGCGGCGCTACCGGGCGGCGATCCCAGGCGTAACGATGCGCGGCTTGGGCAAGCTCGGCAATGTCGATTTCAAGGGCGAATTGGCCAAGGCCTTTTGCGCAAAGAGCGGCAAGCTCTGCCCCCCAAAGGGGTGATCGCTTCGGGCGGACGCGACGCTGACATCGTCCCCCGGACGATGCCTTATCGGCGTCACGTGGTGCGGTCGAGAAGACTCGAACTTCCACGGCCTTTCGGCCACAGCGACCTCAACGCTGCGCGTCTACCAGTTCCGCCACGACCGCACGTGATGCCGCCGGAAAGGTCCCGGCGCCGGTAGGAGCGCGGCCTCTAGCAAAGGGGTTTGTGGGGCGCAATGGGGTTGGGCCGAGCTTCCCCACGTCCTCCCTGTCGGCGAAGCCGATGGGGAGGGGGACCGCACGAAGTGCGGTGGAGGGGCCTCACTGAGTCCGAATGGCCCCTCGACCATGCTTCACATGGTCCCCCTCCCCATCCGCTGCGCGGACAGGGAGGACTGAGATGCGTCCTAGTAGAGGAACATCGGCATGCCTTCGACGCGCATCAGCTTGGCGCGGTAGGCGGCGGCGTCGTAGAGGCCGGAGACGTCGACCGACTTGCGGCCTTCCAGCAGGGTGCCCGCGGGCACGTGGCCGTAATTGCCGTCGGTGAGGTTGACCATCCGCCCTTTCTCGCCGCGGGCGAGGAGCTGGACGGCGAGGGCGCCGAAGGCGAGGCCGACCATGCGGTCCATGGCGTCCGGCTCGCCGGCGCGCATCAGGTAGGCGAGCTCCTGGTTGACGACGCCGCAGCCGAGGCGATCCTTGATGGCGCGGCCGAGGCGCAGGCCGATGCCGACGTCGACGCGTTCGCTGGCCGGGCGCGACAGCTCGTCCTCCGCCTCGGCGCCGCTTATCGTCGCCCCTTCCGAGACGACGCACATCGCGTAGCGGGCGGGGTTGGTCGCCTGGTCCTCGGCGAGGAGGGGGAGGAGGATGTCGAGATCGGCCGGGACTTCGGCGATGACGGTGCGGTCGACCTGGGCGAGGAAGCCGGCGAGGAGCGCGGTCTCGCCGCTGCGCCGGCCGAACAGTTCGACGACCCCGATCCGCTCGTGGCTCTCGACGGTGGTGCGCAACGCGTTGATCGCCTCGACCGAGCGGCTGACGGCGGTCGAGAAGCCGATGCAATAATCGGTGCCGAAGACGTCGTTGTCCATCGTCTTGGGGATCGACACGACGGGCAGGCCCTGGTCCGCGAGATGGGACGAGAAGCGGAGGGTGCCGTCACCGCCCAGCGTCACCATGGCGTCGATGCCGAGCTTTTCGAGGGTCGTAAGGACGCGGGCGGTCTGGTCGCCGGCCTTGAGGGTGCGGGGATCGGTGCGCGAGGTGTGGAGGATGGTGCCGCCCATCCGGTCGAGCCCGCGCACGCCTTCGCGGGTGAGGGGCAGGCTGTTCGCGGCGATGGAGGCGGGGTCGGCCGGATCGATGGCGAGGACGCCTTCCCAGCCGCGGCGGAAGCCGGTGACCTCCCAGCCGAGATCGTCGGCGGAGAGGGTGATCGAGCGGATGCACGGATTGAGGCCGGGAACGTCGCCGCCGCCGGTCAGGACGCCGATGCGCATGGTCAGACGCTGGGGCCGAAGCTGAGATGGAAGCGCTTGGCGGCGGCGGGAACGTCGACCTCGGCGCTGTTGAAGGTGGCGCTCTGGCCCGGCTGGAGCTCGGTGACGGGCGCCGAGATCGACCAGCTGTAGACGGTGGCGCCGGCGGCGTCGCGCAGCTCGGCGCGGATCGGCGGCACCTTCTGAACCTTGGCGGCCGGGTTCCAGACGCGGCCCGTCACGGTCAGCAGCGAATTGCCGCTGGCAAGCTCGCGCCGCGAGATCGCACCTTCGATGCCGAGCGGGGTCCGGCCGGCGGCGCCGGTCATCGCGCCCAAACGGGGCGTGCCGATCAGGAAGATCGCTGCGGTCGCGGCCAGGGCGAGGATGGCGAAGACGATCGCGACGGCGGTCCAGGTCCGCGCCGGGTTGCGGCGCGGGCGGAAGGGCGGCTCGTGGGCGAAGGCGTCGTAATCCTCGGGCGCCTCGGGCTCCGGGCCGAGCAGGTCGGCCGACGTGGGGCGGGCCGGGACCGGCACCTCCTCGGGCTCGGGACGCCGCGGCGCGGCGAAGGCGGGGGCCGGCGGAGGCGGCGGGCTCGGGACCGGCGCCTGTTGGGGCGCGGTGCGGCGCTCCTGAACCGGCGCGGGCGGCGGCGGCGAGGCGGGAACCGGTGCGGCGATCGGCGGCGGCGGGGCCTGGAACCAGCTGTGGCGGCACGAGGCGCAGCGCACCTGGCGGCCCGCCGATCCGATCGCGCTGTCGGGCACCACGTAGCGCGTCTTGCAGGCGGGACAGCTGAGGATCATCGCGTGAAGGAGCCCCGGGAAAGCTTGTGGTTAAAAACCAAGCACAGTTACGCCGCGCCATGCAAGCAAATGCCGCCTTTTCGCGGGTTTGCGCGCTGGGGCGGCGCATGCCATTGAGGCTGAAGCGCGTGTCGGCGCGGGAGCGGAGGCGGGTCTGGCCAGCGACGGGACCATTGTACAGTTCGACAATGTCGGCCTGCGCTACGGCACGGGCGCCGAGACGCTGTCGGACCTCAGCTTCTCGCTGCAGGAAGGCGGCTTCTACTTCCTCACCGGGCCGTCGGGCGCCGGCAAAACCTCGCTGCTGCGCCTCCTCTACCTCGCCCAGCGGCCGAGCCGAGGGCTGATCCGGCTGTTCGGCGAGGACATCGTGACGATGCCGCGGCGGCGTCTGCCCGGATTTCGGCGGCGGATCGGCGTCGTCTTCCAGGATTTCCGGCTGGTGCCGCACCTCTCCGCCTTCGACAATGTCGCGCTGCCGCTCCGGGTGGCGGGCGTGGCCGAGCGCGACCTCGAAAATCCGGTCAAGGAGATGCTCGGGTGGGTCGGCCTCGGCCACCGTGCGACGGCGCGCCCGGCGACCTTGTCGGGCGGCGAGCAGCAGCGGGTCGCCATCGCCCGCGCGGTCATCGCCCGGCCCGAGCTGCTGGTGGCCGACGAGCCGACCGGCAACGTCGATCCGGACATGGCGAAGAGGCTGCTCCACCTGTTCGACAGCCTGAACAAGCTTGGCACTACCATCGTCGTCGCCACCCACGACCTCCACCTCATCTCGTCGATCGGGCGCTTCCAGATGCTCCAGCTCGACCGCGGCGAGCTGCTCGACCCGACTGGCGCGCTGCGCCACCCGCCGCGGCGGGCCGAGACATGATGCTGCGCGGGGCATGAAGGGGGGCGTGCGCAGGTTCGGCGCGGCCGACCGCCGCCTGCTGCCGGAAGGGCGGCTGGCCGGGCCGATGCCGTGGGTGATCGCGATCATGATGTTCCTGACCGTGCTCGCCGCCGCCGCCGGGCTGGGGCTGGGCAGCGCGGCCGGGAACCTCACCGAGAGCATGGGCACGCGGATGACGGTGCAGGTCATGGAGGCCAATCCCGACCGGCGCGAGGCGGAGGCGGCGCGGGTGCTGGCGGCGCTGGAGCGCCAGCCGGGGGTGGCGCGCGTCCACCGCCTCACCCAGGCGGAGATGCAGAAATTGCTCGAGCCCTGGCTGGGCGGCGGCGCGCTCGAGGCCGATCTGCCGATCCCCGCGATGATCGATGTCGACGTCGCGGAGGGCAGCGCCGACCGGATGGACGGGCTTCGGGCCGCGGTTACCGCCGCTTCGCCCTCGGCACGGATCGACAGCAATGCGAGCTGGCTGGCGCCGCTCGGCCGGCTGATCGGCGCGCTGCGCTGGCTCGCCGGCGCCCTCGTGCTGCTGATGATCGGCGCGACCGCGGCGACAGTCGTGCTGGCGGCACGGGCGGCGCTCGACACGCATCGCTCGACCATCGAGGTGCTGCACCTGATGGGGGCGACCGACCTTCAGGTGGCGCGCCTTTTCCAGCGACGGATCGCGCTCGACGCCTTGTTCGGCGGCGTCGTCGGGCTGGCGGCGGCGACGCTCGTCCTGCTCCTCCTCGGCAGCCGCGCCGCGGCGCTCGGCTCGGACCTGCTCGGATCCGTGGGGCTGCCGCCGCTCGCCTGGGCGTTCCTGATCGCTTTGCCGATCCTGGGGGTCGGACTGGCGATGCTGGTGGCGCGCAGCACCATCCTTCGTGCATTGGGACGGATGTTGTGATTTCGCGCCTGATCGCCTTTGCCGCCCTGATCTACCTTCTGGGCTATGCCGCCTTCGCCGTGCTGCTGCCGGAGCCGGGCGACGACCGGCAGACCGACGCCATCGTCGTCTTGACCGGCGGGCCGAAGCGGATCGAGCGGGGATTGGACCTGCTGGCGGCGCACAAGGCGCAGCGGATGCTGGTCTCCGGGGTGGCGACGACGGTCCGCACCCAGGATCTTGCCGCGCAATATCCCGCCAATGCGGCGCTGTTTTCCTGCTGTATCGATCTGGGGCGGGAGGCCGTGGACACGCGCTCCAACGCCGACGAGGTGGCGCGCTGGGTTAAGAAGCGGCGGTTCAAGTCGGTGCGGCTGGTGACGACCGACTGGCACATGCCGCGCGCCGGCTTCGAGATCGAGCGGCAGGTCGGGGGCAGCGCCGCAGTCTATGAGGATGCGATCGAGAGCAAGCCGCGCTTCCAGACGCTGTTCCTCGAATATAACAAATATCTGCTGCGGCGGGCGGCGGTCCTGCTCGGCATCTGATGAACGCGCTGCGGACGCTCGCCTTTTCCATCGCTTTCTATGGCGGGACGGTGCTGTTCGTCGCGACCGCTGCGCTCCTTTCCCCATTCGGCCGGACGCCGGTGCAGAAGGTAGCCGAGGCGTGGGCTCGCTATCACCGCCGCTGCGCCGCCGGTCTGCTGGGCATCTGCACGCGCCTCGAAGGGGCGGTGCCGACGGGCGCGGTGCTGGTCGCCTGCAAGCACCAGGCGATGTTCGAGACGCTGGAAGTGGTGATCATCCTGTGCCGTCCGCAGGTGGTGATGAAAAGCGAGCTCGCGCGCATTCCCGTTTGGGGCTGGATCGCCCGGCGTTATGGGATGATCCCGGTCGACCGCGCCGGCGGGGCCGCGGCCCTGCGCCGGCTGATGGTCCAGGCGCGGGAGGCGGTGGCGGAGGGCCGGCCGATCGTGATCTTCCCCGAGGGAACGCGGGTCGCGCCCGGGGAGCAGCCGGAGCTTCAGCCGGGGTTTGCCGGCCTATACCGGGCATTCAACCTGCCGGTGGTGCCGGTGGCGCTCGACAGCGGGCGGCTGTGGCCGCGGCACGGCTTCACGAAGCGCTCCGGCGTGGTGACGATGCGGTTTGGTGCACCGATCCCGCCGGGCCTGCCGCGCCGCGAGATCGAGGCGCGGGTGCATGCGGCGATCAACGCGCTGGAGAGGCCGGGGGCGGAGCGGGAGCTTGGCCCGCAATCGTAACCGGGGTTTGTCCTCACCCGTTCGGCTGAGCTTGTCGAGCTATGCTTTGGCTTTGCTGGAGAAGAGCGGGACAGGGCTTTGACGGGCTCAGCCCGAACGGTGTCTCAGCATCAGCAGTACGGACCTCGCCGGACGGTGCTCAGGCTCCGAGTGTGAGCGTTAATGGCGCAGTCGTGCGCCGAGCTTGGCCACGGCTGCCACGACCTTGGCTGACACCGCCTTCAAATCCTCGTCGGTGAAGCTTTTCTCGCCCGCCTGGAGCGTCACCTCGACGGCGATCGATTTCTGCCCCTCCGGCACGCCGGGGCCGGTGAAGACGTCGAACAGGCTCACGGCGACGATCGCCTGCTTGTCGGCGCCGCGGACGGCGCGGAGCAGGGCGTCGGCCTGCAGCGCCTCCGGCACGAGGAAGGCGAAATCGCGCTTCACCGCCTGGACGGCGGGCGGCGCGTAGGCGTCGCGGGTGCGGGCGGTGGCGCGTTTCGCTGGAATGGCGTCGAGGTAGATTTCGCCGGCGACGACGGGGCCGGAAAGATCGAAGGCCTTGAGGATCGCCGGGTGGAGCTCGCCGCATTCGGCCAGCACGTTCTTGGGGCCGAGGCACAGGCGGGCGGAGCGGCCGGGGTGATAGACGCTGCCGGCGGGGCTCAGCGCCTGGAGGTTTTCGACGCGCGCGCCGGCGGCGGCGAGCAGCGCCATCGCTTCCGCCTTGGCATCGAAAGCGTCGAAGCCGGCCGCCTTGCCGGCGCGCCAGTCGCGCACCGCGCGGTCGCCGGCGAGGACCAGGCCGAGCGTGGGCCGCTCACCATCGGCGAGGTAGCGCCGGCCGATCTCGAACAGGCGCACGCTGTCCGCGCCGCGGGCGATGTTGCGGCGGGCGGCGGCGAGCAGGCCGGGGAGGAGCGACGGGCGCATCGCCTTCATCTCCTCGCTGATCGGGTTCTCCAGCACAAAGGCCGCGCCGCCGAACGGGGCCGCTTCGTCCTCGGCGATGAAGCTCCACGTCACCGCCTCGTTGAGGCCGCGCGCCGCGGCAGTACGGCGGACGCGCCGCTCCGCGAGCTGCTCCGCGGTCGCCGTGGGTTTGGCGACGCCGGGGGCGCGGGGGAGGGGCGCCGTGGCGATGCGGTCATAGCCTTCGATCCGCACGACTTCCTCGACGATGTCGGCGGCGCCGTCGACGTCGCGGCGCCAGCTCGGCACGCGGACCTGCCACGGATCGCCGCGCTGCACTTCGAAGCCGAGGCGGGCGAGGATGTCCATTTGACGCGGCTCGGGAATGTCGATGCCGCCGAGTTCCAGCGCCCGGGCCGGCCGGTAGGCGACGACCCTGGCGGGATCCGGCGTCGAGCCGGCGCGGACCGTCTCCGACGCCTCGCCGCCGGCAAGCTCCAGCGCCATCTGCGTCGCGAGGGCGAGGCCGGTCTCGAGGAAGGCGGGGTCGACGCCGCGCTCGAAGCGGCTGCGGGCGTCGGAGGTGAGGGCGAGCTTCTGGCCCGTCCGCGCGATGGCGGCGGGGTCGAAATAGGCGCATTCGATGAGGATCTCGGTGGTCGCCTCCGTGACGCCGCTATGCTCGCCGCCCATGATGCCACCGATGTCGTGTACGCCGCAATCGTCGGCAATGACGGTCATCGACGGGTCGAGCCGGTAACTCTTGCCGTTCAGCGCCAGCACCTCCTCGCCGTCGCGCGCCTTGCGGGCAACGATCGCGCCCTTCAATTTGGCGAGGTCGTAGACGTGGAGCGGGCGGCCGTAGCTCAGCATGATGTAGTTGGTCATGTCGACCAAAGCGCTGATCGGCCGCTGCCCGACCGCCTTCAGCCGCTGCTGCAGCCAGGCCGGCGAGGCCCCGTTGCGGACCCCGCGAACGACGCGGCCGTAGAAAGCGGGGCAGCCCGCGGGGTCATCGGTGCGGATTTCGATCGGGCAGGGGAAGCTGCCGGCGATGTCCTGGACCGCGACCGGCTTGAGGGTGCCGAGGCCGGCTGCGGCGAGGTCGCGGGCGATGCCGTGGACGCCCATGCAATCCTGCCGGTTGGGGGTGATGGCGACGTCGATCACCGCATCGTCGAGGCCGGCCCAGTCGGCGTAGCGGGCGCCGACGGGGGCGTCGGCGGGGAGCTCGATGATGCCGTCATGCTCGTCGCCGAGCTCCAGCTCGCGCACCGAGCACATCATGCCGCGGCTTTCGACGCCGCGGATCGCCGCCACCTTCAGCGTCATGTCGCTGCCCGGGACATAGGTGCCCGGCGCCCCGAACACGCCGGTGAGGCCGGCCCGGGCGTTGGGCGCGCCGCAGACGACCTGGATTGTCTCACCGGTCCCCGCGTCGACGGTCAGGACCTGCAGCTTGTCCGCCTGCGGATGCCGCTCGGCGGTCAGCACCTTGGCGATGGTGAAGGGGGCCAGCTTCTCCGCGGGGTTGTCGACGCCTTCGACCTCGAGACCGATGCGGGTCAGCGTCTCGACGATGGTGTCGAGGGAGGCATCGGTGTCGAGATGCTCCTTGAGCCAGGACAGGGTGAACTTCATGCCCCCACTCCCCCGCTCAAGGTCGGCACGTCGAACGCCGAGAAGCCGTAGTGCCTGAGCCAGCGCAGGTCGCCGTCGAAAAAGGCGCGCAAATCGTCCATCCCGTATTTGAGCATGGCGAGGCGGTCGACGCCGGTGCCGAAGGCGAAGCCCTGCCACTCGTCCGGGTCGAGCCCGCAGGCGCGGATTACGGCGGGATGGACCATCCCGGAGCCGAGCACCTCCATCCACCCTTCCGACCCGCCGACGACCCGGCGCCCCTTCTCCCACGAATAGCCGACGTCGACCTCGGCCGACGGCTCCGTGAAGGGGAAATAGCTGGGCCTGAGGCGCAGGACGATGTCGTCGCGCTCGAAATAGGCCTTGAGGAAGGTCTCCAGCGTCCATTTCAAATGGCCCATATGGATGCCGCGGTCGATCACCAGCCCCTCGATCTGGTGGAACATCGGCGTGTGGGTGGCGTCGCTGTCGGAGCGGTACACGCGGCCCGGGGCGATGATGTAGAGCGGCGGCGGCTGCGCCTTCATGGCGCGGATCTGCACCGGCGAAGTGTGGGTGCGCAGCAAATGCCGCACCGCATTGCCGGCGAAACCCGGATCGAGCTCGCCCTTCTGAGGGAAATAGAAGGTGTCGTGCATCGCCCGCGCCGGGTGGGTCTCGGGAATGTTGAGCGCGGTGAAATTGTGCCAGTCGTCCTCGATCTCCGGTCCGGTGGCGACGGAGAAGCCCAGGTCGGCGAAGATCTCGGCAAGCTCGTCCATCACCTGGCTCACCGGGTGGACGGAGCCTTGCGGACCGGCCGAGACCGGCAGCGTCATGTCGAGGCCCTCGGTGGCGAGCTTCTTCTCCAGCGCCTCCGCTTCGAGGGCGGCCTTGCGGGCCGAGATCGCCTCCGCGACCTGCTCGCGCAGGGCATGGATGCGCGGCCCTTCGGCCTGCCGCTGCTCGGGAGTCATCGCGCCGAGGGTCTTGAGGAGCTGGGTGATGGCGCCCTGCTTGCCAAGCGCGGCGACGCGCTCCGCCTCCAGCGCCTGGAGATCGGGGGCGCGCTCGATCCTGCCGATCAGTTCCGCATGCGTGTCACTTGCCATGCCCCGCGCCGTAGCCGAACCTGCGCCCGGATTGGAAGGCGGAGTCGAAGATGGCCTGGCCCGAACTCAGCGCCGAGCGCGACGGCGGGACGATCGCGACGCTGCACATGGCGAGCCAGATGGTCGGCAAGGCGGCGGCGGCGTTGCTGCCGTGGCGCAACCATGGTTGGCACCTGACGCTCCATCTCCACCCGCGCGGGCTGAGGACCGAGCCGCTCTACGGAGCCGGGGCGCCGTTCGAGCTCGGGCTGGACCTAATGGAGGGCGCTGTCGTGCTGACCGAGCCGGCGGGGGAGCGGCGGGTGCAGCTGCGGGCGGCCTCGGTCGCCGACCTTTGGCGGGAGCTGCTGGACATGCTCGGCGCGTCGGGCCGGACGGTTGCGCTCCATCCGCTTCCGAACGAGCTCGATCCGGCCGTGCCGTTCGCCGAGGACCGGGAGGCGCGCGCCTGCGAGCCGGACAGCGCCCGGCGCCTGCTGGGGGCACTGCTGGAGGCGGACCGGGTCTTCCGCCTGTTCCGCTCGTCCTTCCTGGGCAAGGTCAGCCCGGTCCATTTCTTCTGGGGCAGCTTCGACCTCGCCGTCACCCGTTTCTCCGGCCGGAGAGCGCCGCGCCACCCGGGCGGAATTCCCAACCTCCCGGACGCGGTGACGCGGGAGGCCTACAGCCACGAAGTCTCCAGCGCGGGTTTCTGGCCGGGCGGCGCGGGAGCAACGGGCGGACCGTTCTTCTATTCCTACGCCTATCCCGTGCCCGAGGGGTTCGCGGCCGCGCAGGTGGCGCCGGCGGAGGCGCGGTTCGATGCCGAACTCGGTGAGTTCGTGCTGGACTACGAGGCTGTCCGCGCCGCAGCCGACCCCAACGCGGCGCTGCTCGGCTTCCTGCGCAGCACCTACGCGGCGGCGGCGGAGCTCGGCGGCTGGAACCGGGGCGATCTCGAATGCGCCGCGGGGAGACCGCGGGTGCCGAGGGCGGTCTAGCCGTCAGCGGCGGTAGGTGAGTTTTGCGCGTGCGAAGGCGGCGGCCTGCGCGGCGCCGCAGCGGGAAACGTCGCGCACGAACACCGGGTCTTTGGCGATGATGTCGCCGCTGCCCTGGACGCCGGTTGCAAAATCCCTCGCTTCGGGGTGCGCCGCCATGACGCGGCTGAACTCCTCTTCCTGCGCCGCGGAAAGGACCGCACCCTTCTGCCGCTGCGTGTCGACGGAATCGAGGCGGCGGAACTCATCGCTGCGGTAAAAGGCGATGAGGCGCCGCAGCTTGTCCGGACCGAGCCGGGCGCCGACGACGCGAAGCGCACGCCTGGTGCCAGCCTCGATGACCGGCGCGCTGCAGCGGGCGCTGTCGGTCAGCACAGCGCGGACGTCCTTTTCGCGGCCCGGGTTCAGGGCTTCGATCCGCGCGAGCTCCTCCGCATCGGGATCGGTGCTCATCGCCCATTCCTCCGGGTGGGGTAAGGCGGCGACGAATTCGTCGAGCAGCGCCTCGGACACGGTGAAAACGGGGGGCTGGGCCAGCAAGCCCTGGGGGAGGGCGGCGGCGGAAAATATCAATGCGGCCAAGACGATACGAGGCAAGGCTCTGCTCCAACACTGTGTCAGGGCAGTCTTCCCGCGGTTCCGGGGAACTGTCCAGCCCCCCGTCCATAAGAAAAGGCGCCGGGATTGCCCCCGGCGCCTCGTCTTGATCCTGCGCGAGCAGCGAAGCTCAGGCCGTGGCCTGCGCCCCCTCCTGCGGAAGCGCGCCGCGGGCCTGGGCGATGATGGCGCTGAACGCCTCGCCCTCGTGCATCGCGATGTCGGCCAGGACCTTGCGGTCGAGGTCGACTCCGGCGAGCTTCAGCCCGTGCATGAACTGGCCGTAGGTGAGGCCTTCGGCCCGCACCGCGGCGTTGATGCGCTGGATCCAGAGCGCCCGGAACGAGCGCTTCTTCACCTTGCGGTCGCGATAGGCGTACTGGCCGGCCTTCTCGACGGCCTGCTTGGCGATGCGGATCGTGTTCTTGCGACGGCCGTAATAGCCCTTCGCCTGTTCCAGGATCCTCTTGTGGCGGGCCTTGGTGGTGGTCCCGCGCTTGACGCGTGCCATGTCGGGTCCTCCTTACTTCAGGCCGTAGGGGGCCCAGGCCTTCACCCGTGCCGTGTCGGCGTCGGAGAGAACCTCGGTCCCGCGATTCTGGCGGATGTATTTGGCGTTGTGGCTGATCAGCCGGTGGCGCTTGCCCGCGACACCGTGCTTCAACTTGCCGGTCGCCGTGAGCTTGAAGCGCTTCTTGACGCCGCTCTTGGTCTTCAGTTTGGGCATTTTCGTCTCCTTGTGCGCAATGAAGCGCGACGTTTGTGAACGGCCACGGCAGCCCTTTCAGCCGGGCCGTTCGATTCTTCCAAAGCTGGAAAGAAGCGGCGCCTATAGAGGCACAGGCGAGCGTGCGCAAGGACCGGCGCCTTTCCGTTCCTCCCGAAACGCTAAATCCCGCCGCGACGAGGCGGGTCTGACCTGCCGCTCGGACAATGCTTCGTCCGCTATATGCGTGGCGGAACGATGTAACCTGGAATGTACCTGCGCGGCGGCGCTGGCGGCGGCGGTGGCGGTGGCGGCGGCGAGGGAGGAGGGGGAGGAGCAGGAAGCGCTGTCATCTTGGCTTCTCCAAACGCCCGTTCAGCACGGCATGCTGCACGTTTGCATCCTGCTGTTCCGACTTCACGATGAGGTATGGAACAGCTGCAATACCTAATAAGCAAACCGCGACGATGATGCAAATCCGGGTGTCCTCGAGATACCCGGCTTTTTTGTCGTTGTTGGTTGCATTCACATGGGCACATTCCGCATATTCACGCTCCATCATTTGCCTTAGCTCTTCCTCAGCCTTGAATCGCGAGGCTCCCCGGCTAACGAAATCGTCTCTCCAGCTAAGTTGGGCCGCGATCGTCGCAGGGTGTGCATATCGATAGCGGACTGAGGCCCGGATGAGGTTCACGATGGCTATGATGAGGCTCAGCGCTGCTCCCATGCACAGAGCCACGAGAGCAACCTCAGCCCACCGACTGGACTGGATCTGGGACACCATGGAAATCAAAGCCGTGATTAGCCCGGTGATGAGGGCTAGCGGCAGGGACACGGACTGACTGAGCGCACCGTACCGATCCGCTTCGTGCAGGTAGTGACGCTCCGCTAACTCAAAGCTGTCCATCTCAGTCGAACAAGCTCGACACGGAGGTTTCGTCGGCGATGCGCTTGATTGCTTCGCCCAGCAGCGGGGCGATGGTCAGGGTCCTGATCTTCTTCGACGCGGCGGCGGCTTCCGAGGCCTGGATCGAATCGGTGATGACGAGCTCGGTCAGCACCGAATTGTCGACCCGCGGTACGGCGGCGCCGGAGAGGACGCCGTGGGAGCAGTAGGCGACGACGCCGTCCGCCCCGGCCTCCATCAGGGCGCCGGCGGCGTTGCACAGGGTGCCGGCCGAATCGACGATGTCGTCGATGAGGATGCAGAAGCGGCCGGCGACGTCGCCGATGATGTTCATCACTTCCGATTCGCCGGGCCGCTCGCGGCGCTTGTCGACGATCGCCAGCGGGGCGTTGTCGAGCCTTTTGGCGAGCGCGCGGGCGCGGACGACGCCGCCGACGTCCGGCGAGACGACGGTGATCGGGCGGCGGCCATGGTGAGTCTTGATGTCCTCGGCCATCACAGGCGCCGCCCAGAGATTGTCGGTGGGGATGTCGAAGAAGCCCTGGATCTGGCCGGCGTGGAGGTCGACCGAGAGGACGCGGTTGGCGCCGGCGACGGTGATGATGTTCGCCACCAGCTTGGCCGAAATGGGGGTGCGCGGGCCGGGCTTCCGGTCCTGCCGGGCATAGCCGAAATAGGGGAGGACGGCGGTGATCCGCTTGGCCGAGGCGCGGCGTAGCGCGTCGATGCAGATCAGCAGCTCCATGAGGTTGTCGTTGGCGGGGAAGGAGGTCGACTGGACGACGAACACGTCCTCGCCGCGGACATTCTCGTTGATCTCGACGAACACCTCCTCATCCGCGAAGCGGCGGACGGAGGTGTCGGTGACCTTCATCTCGAGATAGGCGGCGATGTCCCGCACCAGCGGCAGGTTCGAATTGCCGGCCATCAGTTTCATGCGCGCTTCCCCTCGCCCAAGGCCGGTTCCGTGCTCCTTAGACAGGGGCACCCCGCGGGGAAAGGCCCTAGGGTTTGTACGGGCGGCGGAGCAGCAGGACGCACCCGGCGAGGAGGAGCACCGCGCCGGCGAGTGCCGCCACCACCCAGCCGAGATTCTGCTCCAGCAAGTCCGAGCTCCAGGGAATCCCGCCGAAGGGGGCCATGACCCGCCCCAAGTCTATCAGCATCGCCGCGACCAGGCCGAGCAGTGCAAGTCCGGTCAGGATCAGGACGAGGGAGAGCAGCAGCCGCATGGGCCGATGCTAGCGCAAGGGCGCGCCTCCTTGAAGCTTAGCGCCCTCGCGACTAGGCCGCCACGATGCGTGTCGTCACCCGCTTCGCCCCCGCGCCGACGGGACGGCTCCATGTCGGCAACATCCGCACCGCCGTCCACAATTGGCTGTGGGCGCGCAGGAATGGCGGGACGTTCATCCTGCGGCTCGACGACACCGATCGCGAGCGGTCGCGCGAGGAGCATGTCGAGGGGATACGGGAGGATCTCGCCTGGCTTGGGCTCGCGCCGGACGAGGAGCACCGGCAGTCGGCGCGCTTCGCCCGGTATGAAGCCGCGCTGGAGCGGCTGAAGGCGGCGGGGCGGGTCTATCCGGCCTATGAGACGGCGCAGGAGCTGGAGCTCAAGCGCAAGGTCCAGCTCGGCCGCGGCAAGCCGCCGGTCTACGACCGCGCCGCGCTGGCGCTGACGGAGGCGGAGCGGGCGATTCTCGAGGCGGAGGGGCGGCGGCCGCACTGGCGGTTCCGGCTCGATCACGGCGCGCCCATCGCATGGGACGACCTCGTGCGCGGGCCGCAGCATTTCGATCCGGCCTTGCTGTCGGATCCAATCGTGCGGCGGGAGGACGGCTCCTGGCTCTACATGCTGCCGAGCGCCGTCGACGACATCGATCTCGGCGTCACCCATGTCGTGCGCGGCGAGGACCATGTCGCCAACACCGCGCTGCAGGTGCAGATGTTCGAGGCGCTCGGCGCCGCCCCGCCGGCCTTTGCGCACGAGGCGCTGCTCGTCGGCTCGGAAGGCAAGCTTTCCAAGCGGCTCGGCTCGCTAGGCGCCGACACGCTGCGGGAGCAGGGGATCGAGCCGATCGCGCTCGTGGCCAAGCTCGCCCGCATCGGCACCAGCCTGCCGGTCGAGCCGGTGGCGGATGCCGGGCCGCTGATCGAGACGTTCGATTTCTCCACCTTCGGGCGGGCGCCGGCGCGGTTCGACCTGGACGAGCTCACGGCCCTAAATGCGCGAGTCGTTCATCTCCTGCCCTATGCGGCTGTGGCCGAGCGGCTTCCGGAGGGAATGAGCGAAGCGGACTGGCTGGCGGTCCGGCCGAACCTCAGGACCGTTGCGGAGGCGGCGGACTGGTGGGCCATCCTCCACGGGCATGTCGAGGCGGCGGCCGATCCCGGCGATGCGCACTTCCTTGCCGCCGCCGCCGCCGTGGCCGCCGAGATCGACTGGGAAGCCGACCCGTGGCGGCAGCTCACGACCTTGCTCAAGGAACGCACCGGCCGCACCGGCAGGGCGCTGTTTCACCCGCTGCGCCGGGCGCTGACCGGCCGGGACAGCGGACCGGAAATGGCCGCGCTCCTCCCGCTGATCGGCCGCGACGAGGCGATCGCGCGCCTGGGCGGGTAAGTGCGCGGCTAATTCGCCGCTGCGCCTTGCCGCTCCGCCCGCCAAGCGGCTAGGTCGGGGCATGGACGTCTATCTCCCGATCGCCGGGCTGTCGGTGAACGCTCTGGTGATCGTCCTCCTCGGCGGCGTGGTGGGGTTGCTGACCGGCATGATCGGCGTCGGCGGCGGCTTCCTGACGACGCCGATCCTCATCTTCTACGGCATCCCGCCGGCCGTCGCCGTCGCCTCCGCGACCACCCAGATCACCGGCACCAGCGTCTCGGGCGTGCTCGCCCACCGGCGCCGCAAGGGCGTCGACTATCGGATGGGGGCGGTGATCATCACCGGCGGCCTGTTCGGCGCGGCGGCGGGGGGCGGCATCTTCCGGCTGCTCCAGGATACCGGGCAGATCGATACGGTGATCAACATCCTCTACGTCGTGCTGCTCGGCTCGATCGGCGTGCTGATGGCGAAGGAATCGGCGACCGCGCTCGACATCCTGAAGCCCAAGGGCGGCGCGGGGGCGAAGAAGGTGCGGCGGCACAATCCGCTGATCGCCTCCCTCCCCATGCGGTGGCGCTTCTATTCGTCGGGCCTCTACATCTCGCCGCTCGCGCCTCTGCTGCTCGGCTTCGTCGGCGGCATGCTGACGGTGCTGCTCGGCGTCGGCGGCGGCTTCATCATGGTGCCGGCGATGATCTACCTGCTCGGCATGTCGGCGCAGGTGGTGGTCGGCACTTCGCTGCTCCAGATCTTGTTCGTCACCGCCGCGACGACCCTCATCCACGCCACCACCACCAAATCGGTCGACGTCGTGCTGGCCGGCCTGCTGCTGCTGGGCTCGGTGATCGGCGCCCAGTTCGGCGCCCGCTTTGCCCAGAAGGCCAAGCCGGAATTGCTGCGCATGTTCCTCGCCATCGTCATCCTCGCCGTCGCCCTGCGCATGGCGATCGGGTTGGGTTGGCGGCCGGAAGAGATCTACACGGTGCAGCTGCTGTGAGGGCCGCGGCGGCGCGGGCCCTCCTGCTCCTCGCGCTGGCCCCGCTGACCGTGGGTGCCGCCAAGCCGCGGCTTGTACCCGACGTCTCGCAGAGCCGGATCGAGATCCGCTATTCGTTCACCGGAGTCGAACTGCTGCTGTTCGGCGCCATCCTCTATCCCGGCGGCCGCGCCCCGGCCGAGCAGGCGGACATCGCCGTGGTGGTGAAGGGGCCGGTCCAGCCTTTGGTGGTGCGCGAGAAGCAGAAGGTCGCCGGCATCTGGATGAACGTCGAGAGCGCCCGCTTCCGCTCCGCGCCTTCCTTCTATGCGGTGGCGTCGTCCCGGCCGCTCCCCAAGCTCGTCGACGACCGCGCGGCGGCGATCTACGAACTGGGCCTGCGCAACCTTCAGCTTTCGCCGGGCCCCGGCTCCAGCCCCGAGGTGCAGCGGCGGTTCGAAAGCGGATTGGTCGAGCTGATGCAGCGCCGCGGCCTCTACGTCGAGGACCCGAAGGGCGTGGAGATCACCGAGGGCGTCCTCTACCGCGCCCACATCGCCATTCCCGCGCGGGTCCCGGTCGGGAATTACACGGCCGAGACCTTCCTCATCAAGGACGGCCGGGTGCTCGCCGGCGCCACCCGCGACATCCGCATCGAGAAACTCGGCTTCGAGCGCGTCGTCGCCCAGGCCGCGCGCAGCTGGTCCCTCGCCTACGGCATCGTCGCCGTCGGGCTTTCCCTGCTGCTCGGCTGGGGCGCCAGCGTCATGTTCCGGCGGCGGTGACGTCGGAGCCGTCGCAAATCAGTTGTTTACCGCTTTCGTTTATGCCGCTGCTCCAGGACGAACAGGAGACGGCGCGACGTCATGACAGACATGATGAATTTCCAGAGCCTCAGCCCGGCGGCGGATGCCGAAGAGCTGGCGCCGACGATCCGCCCCGTCCTGGTCCGCGCGACCCGCCATGCGCCGCTCGGCCGCGTCGTCGATATCGGCGGCGGCGGGGCGAAGGTCGAGCTGGAGCTCGGCCGCCTCAACGAGATTTCGAAGGACCCCGATCCCAGCATCGCCCTCTCCGGCCAGGTCGGCGGCCATGTGAAGCTCGAACTCGGCAATCGCTGGCTGCTCGCCAACGTCCGCACCCTGAAGCTCCACGACGGCGAAGGCTCGATGGTCGTCGCCGAGATCGACTTCCTCGGCGAGGGCGAGGAGCATGAGAATTCGGGCAAGCTGATGAACTTCCGCCGCGGCATCACCGGCTATCCGGTGCCCGGCGCCCGCGTCTTCCCCGTGTCGGGCGACGACATGAAGCAGATGTTCGCGGCGGACAATCGCGCCCATATCGAGATCGGCACCGTCTATCCGACCAAGGACGTGCGCGGCGCGCTCTATGTCGACGCGCTGCTCGGCAAGCATTTCGCTCTTCTCGGATCGACCGGCACCGGCAAGTCGACTTCGGCGGCGCTGATCATGCATCGCATCTGCGACCTCTCGCCCGAGGGTCACATCGTCATGATCGACCCGCACGGCGAATATTCGGCGGCCTTCAAGGGCGTCGGCGAGCTGTTCAACGTCGAGAACCTCGCCATGCCCTATTGGCTGATGAACTTCGAGGAGCATTGCGAGGTGTTCATCACCTCGTCCGATTCCGAGCGGCAGCGCGACATGGACATTCTGGCGAAGTGCCTGCTCCAGGCCCGCGCCAAGAACCGCGCCGCGGACGGCATGACCAAGCTCACCGTCGATTCGCCGATCCCGTACGCACTGTCGGACCTGACCTCCTCGATCAACAACGAGATGGGGCTGTTGAACAAGGCGACCGACACCGCGCCCTACATGCGCCTCAAGACCAAGATCGACGAGTTGAAGGCCGATCCGCGCTACCATTTCATGTTCTCGGGCATGCTGATCGGCGACAGCATGACCAGCTTCATCTCCAAGATCTTCCGGCTTCCCGCCAAGGGCAAGCCGATCTCGATCGTCGATGTCTCGGGCGTCCCGTCGGACATCGTCTCGGTGGTGGTCGCGGTGCTGTCGCGGCTGGTGTTCGACTATGCGATCTGGTCCCGCAACGAAGTGCCGCGGCCGGTGCTGCTGGTCTGCGAGGAGGCGCACCGCTACGTCCCCTCCGACAAGACCGGGGGCGGCCAGGCGGTGCGCAAGATCCTCGAGCGGATCGCCAAGGAAGGCCGTAAATACGGGGTGGCGCTCGGCCTCATCACCCAGCGCCCGTCCGATCTCGCCGAGGGCGTGCTCTCCCAGTGCGGCACGATCATCGCGATGCGCCTCAACAACGAGCGTGACCAGGCGTTTGTGAAGTCCGCCATGCCGGAAGGCGCGCGCGGATTCCTCGACGTCATCCCCGCGCTCCGCAACCGCGAATGCATCGTCTGCGGCGAGGGCGTCTCGATCCCGATCCGCGTGTCGTTCGACGACCTCGAGATCGGCCGTCGTCCCGCCTCGTCGGACCCCTGCTTCTCCGAGCTGTGGCGCCAGAGCGGCGAGGAAGACGCCATGGTCGCCCGCGTCGTCAAGCGCTGGCGCAGCCAGGGGCGGTAGCTTTTCTGCCTCCCTGCGAGCGAAGCTCGTGGGGAGGGGGACCACCCGAAGGGTGGTGGAGGGGTAGGCGCGCTGAACTCAGCTTGTCTCCTGCTCGATCCTCTTACCTTACGACATCTACCCCTCCACCACCTTCGCCGACGGCTGCCGCGCAGCCGGTTCCGGCTCTCGGCATGCCCCGGCATGCCGACCCGCCTACACCCCCCTCCCCATCCTGGCGGATGGGGAGGCACTGGGCGGCACCCCGCGCGTTATTCCGGCATTGCACCGGCGGCGCGGAGGCACGATCTTAGCCAGATGAGCGACTTCGCCCGGGCCCCCCTCACGGCCATTCTGGGGCCCACCAACACCGGCAAGACCTACCTCGCCGTCGAGCGGATGGCGGCGCATTCGAGCGGGATGATCGGCTTCCCGCTGCGCCTGCTCGCCCGCGAGGTCTACGACCGGGTGGTGCGGATGAAGGGTGCGAACCGGGTCGCGCTCCTCACCGGCGAGGAGAAGATCGTCCCCAAGGACGCGCGCTGGTTCCTGTGCACCGCCGAAAGCATGCCGGTGTCCCGCGCCGCAAGCGGCACGGGTGGGCCGATGGAGCGGGACTTCGCCTTCGTCGGGCTCGACGAAGCGCAGCTCGGCGCAGACCCGGAGCGCGGCCACGTCTTCACCGACCGCATGCTGCATGCGCGGGGGCGGGAGGAGACGATGATCCTCGGCTCCGAGACGCTGGCGCCGATGGTGCGAGGCCTGCTTCCCAAGGCGGAGATCATCGGCCGGCCGCGCTTCTCGACACTGAGCTATGCCGGGCCGTCCAAGCTTTCGCGCCTGCCCCCGCGGTCAGCGATCGTCGCCTTCTCCGCCGAGCAGGTCTACGCCGTCGCCGAGATGCTGCGGCGGATGCGCGGCGGCGCCGCGGTGGTGATGGGCGCGCTGAGCCCGCGCACCCGCAACGCCCAGGTGGCGATGTACCAAGCCGGCGAGGTCGACTATCTCGTCGCCACCGACGCGGTCGGCATGGGCCTCAACATGGACGTCACCCACGTCGCCTTCGCGGGCCTTGCAAAGTTCGACGGCCACCGCCGGCGGCGGCTGACGCCGGCGGAGATGGCGCAGATCGCCGGGCGTGCCGGGCGGCACCAGAAGGACGGCACGTTCGGCGTCCTCACGCTGGACGGGGACAACAGCGCCGAATTCCGGCCCGAGGAGATCGAGGCGATCGAGGAGCATCGCTTCGCGCCGCTCGATCATCTCTACTGGCGCGAGGGCGACCCCGATTTCCGCAGCCTCGAGGCGCTGATCCGTTCGCTCGAGCGCAAGCCCGACCGGCCGGGCCTCCGCGCCGCGCCGGAGGCGGTGGACCTTGCGGTCCTGAAGCGGCTTGCGAGCGACCCGGAGGTGGTGGCGCGGGCGAAGGGCGGCGATGCCGTCCGCCGCCTGTGGGCCGCCTGCGGCCTGCCGGATTTCCGCAAGACCGGCGCCGACCACCATGCCCGCCTCGTCGCCCGGCTCTATCTTCACCTGACCGAGGGCGAGGGGCGGATTCCTGCGGCCTGGTATGCGAGCCAGCTGACCCAGCTCGACAATGTCCAGGGCGATATCGACACCCTCGCCGACCGGCTCGCCGGGGTCAGGACCTGGGCCTATATCGCCCACCGCTCCGACTGGCTCGCGGAACCCGAAGCGATGGCGGAGCGGGCGCGGCAGGTCGAGGAGAAGCTCTCCGACGCCTTGCACGAGCGGCTGACCCAGCGCTTCGTCGACCGGCGCACGTCGGTGCTGCTGCGCGACATCGGCCGCAAGGGCGCCGGCGAATTCCCCGTCATCGTCGACGAGCAAGGCGAGGTCACCGTCGGCTCGTTCGCGATCGGCCGGATGGAGGGCTTCGCCTTCGAGGTCGATCCAAGCGCGCGCCATGCCGACCGCAAGATGCTGCTTGCGACGGCGGAGCGGCGCCTCGGCGGCGAATATGAGAAGCGCGCGGCGGCGCTCGTCGCCGACACGGACGAGCATTTCACCCTGCGCACCGAGGCCGAGAAGCCGGTCGCGATCCTGTGGCGCGGCCATGAGGTGGCGCGGCTCGGGCCGGGCAAGAATCTGCTGTCGCCGCGGGTGCTGATCGACCGCAAGCTCGACCGCCTGTCGGAGCGGGGCCGGGGCGCGATCGTCGAGCGGCTGAACCTCTGGGTGCGCCACCAGGTCGAGCGGAGCCTCGCGACCCTCCGCCGCGCCGGCCAGGCCGCGCAGGACCCCGCCTCACCGCCGGCGGTGCGCTCCATCCTGGCTTTGCTGGTCGACGAAGGCGGCATCGTCGCGCGGGAAGCGGTGGCGAAGGCGCTCGCGTCGGTCGAGCGCGAGCAGCGCAAGCTGATCACCCGCCTCGGCGTCCGTATCGGCGCGCTCGACCTGTTCATGCCCGACGTGCTGAAGCCCGAGGCGCGGCGGTGGCGGACCGCGCTGAAGGCCGCCGCGGCCGGCGCGGCCATGCCGCTGCTGCCGGCGGAGGCGACCGTCGTCCTGCCCTGTCCGGCGGATGCGGAGCGCGCGCTTCTCCAGCGGCTCGGGTTCCGGGCGCTGGGGCCGCAGATGCTGCGCGTCGACATGGCCGAGCGGCTCGCCCGCCACGCCCATGAGGCGCGGTCGGCGGCGGACCGGCCGGTGGTCGACCAGGCGCTCGCCACCTCCCTCGGCCTGCAGCCGCAGGCGGTCGCGCGGCTGATGCGCGATCTCGGCTTCCGCCCGGCGGCCGAGGAAGGCGCATGGGTCTGGCGCGGGCCGAACCGCCCCCGGCGGCGGGAGGGCGGCCCCGCCGATCCTTCGCACGCCTTTGCCGCGCTCGCGGGACTGCGGCGTGGCGGATAGCCTGAGGCTCGACAAGTTCCTGTGGTTCGCGCGGATCGTGAAGACGCGGGGGCAGGGGCAGGCGCTCGCGGAAGGAGGGCGGCTGCGGATCGACGGACGGGTGATCGACCGCGCCCATGCGCCGGTGCGAATCGGGGACGTGCTGAGCTTTGCCCTGCGCGGGCACGTGCGCGTCCTCCGCGTCGAGGCGCTTCCGGCGCGCCGGGGCCCGCCGGCCGAAGCGCGCGCGCTCTACTCGGAAATCCCGGAATCCCCCGACGAGAGCGGCGGCCCGACATAGACGAAGGCGCGGGTGCCGGAGGCGAGCTCCGCCTCGACGCGGGCGTAAACGTCGACCTCGTAGCGGTCGGTCGCGGCCAGTTCGGCGGCGGTGAGGCCAAAGACGACGCCCTCGATTCGGTCCCCGGGATCGCCGCTGCGGCAGGCGATGGTGTGGACGGCCTTGCCGCTGATCCGGACGACCTCGGGATCGGTGATCGCGAGGGGCGCAAGGCGATAGCCGATGAGGACGTCCTCGTGACCTTGGAGAAGGCGGCCATAGGTGGCGCGCTGCACGCCGGCCTGGCGCAGGGTTCCGTACGAAAAAAGGAGCACGGCTTCCTCAGCCTGCTCCTGACGCAAAGTGTCGGTTGTCATAGCGGCGCAGCTTCCAGTTCCGGCCAGGCCCGGCACGCCAGGGACGTGCGGGCGGCCTCCTGTTGGGGAGACCGCCCGCCGCAATCCTTACCAGAAGAAGTCGTAGATCACGTCGACGACTTCGCCGGTGTAGACGTCGACCAGCACGACGTCGTTATAGTAGCGGACCCACTGGGTGCCGTAGGGCGCCGGCGGCAGGCGATACTCGTAGGGATCGCCGATCCAGTAGTTCTGGCCCCAGAAAATCTGGTCCAGCAGCCCGCCGATCGACAGGCGGTTATAGCCGTAGCCGTAACCGCGCGGCGCGTAATAAGGCGAGCGGAAGATGTCGCGGTTGCTGTAGCGGTACCGCTGCCAGTCGTAGCGATTGTCGTTCCGCCAGGTCCGGTTCCACTGGACGCGCGCCCCGGAGCGGCCGCCCTGGTAGTTCTGGCCATCATAGCCCTGGCGGCCCTGGTAGCCCGAAGAACCGCTGCGCTGGCCCTCACGGCCGTAGCGCTGCTGGGTCAGCTGCCGCTCGTAATTGGCCTCGTTCTCGGCCGCCCGGCGCTGGTAGCGCTCCGGCATGCCCTGCGAAACCTGGCGGTTGGCGGCGCGGCTCGCCTCGATCTGCTGGCGATAGGCGTCCTGCTGCCCATTGCCGCCGCGATAGGCCTGCTGGCCCTGATAGCCCTGGCGGTAGGCGCGCTGCTGCTGCACCGCCTGCTGCTGGACCTGGACCTGCTGCTGCTGGGCCTGCGCCTGCTGCCGGCCCTGCCAGCCGCCCTGGCGCTGGCCCTGCTGGACCTGTTGCTGGGGCTGCGCCTGCTGCGGAGCCTGCTGCCGCTCCTGGCGGGCCGGCCGCTGCTGGCCCTCGGCGCGCTGATGGCGCTCGCCGTCGCCGCGGCCGTGCCAGCCATTGTCCTGCGCCGCCAGCGGGCTCGCCGCGGTCGTCGCGATAAGCAATCCGATCAATGCCTTGCGCATCGATTTCACTCCATCAACCCGGCCGGCGACGATCGCCTGCCCCATGTGCTGACCTTTACGTAAACCTTGCTGAGCCGTTGCTGAACTGTAACGTCAGCCGATTGAAAGGAACGGACATGAGCGAAGACCGCATCTGCATCGCCCGCGACGGCGGCGTCGCCCATGTCGAGCTGGCGCGCGAGGACAAGCTGAACGCCATGGACGGCGGCATGTTCACCGCGATCGGCGAAGCCTTCCGCACGCTCGGCGCCGATTCGTCGGTGCGCTGCATCCTCCTCTCGGCGCGCGGACGGCATTTCACCGCCGGGCTCGATCTCCAATATGCCGGCAGCCAGTTCACGCCGGCGCAGGATCCCGGCCGCGCCTCCGAATCGCGCCTCCGCCACATCCGCTGGCTGCAGGATTGCTTCACCGCCGCGGAAGAGGCGCGGCCGCCGGTGATCGCCGCCATCCACGGCGGCTGCATCGGCGCAGGGGTCGACCTCGCCACCGCCTGCGACATCCGCCTCGCCTCGGCCGACGCCTTCTTCCAGGTCGCCGAAGTCGATGTCGCCATCACCGCCGACCTCGGCACGCTGCAGCGGCTCATCCGGCTCATCCCCGAAGGCGTGGTGCGCGAGCTGGCTTATACCGGCCGCCGGATGGAGTCGGAGGAGGCGCTTCGCCTCGGCCTCGTCAACCGAGTGGAATCGGACCGGCAGGCGGTGATCGCCGCCGGCCTCGCCCTCGCCCGCACCATCGCCGCCAAGTCGCCGCTCGCGGTCGCCGGGGCCAAAGCGAGCCTCAACTACAGCCGCGGCCGCACAATCGAGGAAGGCCTGCGCCACGTCGCCTTGTGGAACGCGGGCACCCTCGCCAGCGCCGATCTCGGTACCGCCGTGCAGGCGCGGCTGACGAGGAGCGAAGCGACGTTTCCCGATCTCGACGCTTGATACCAAAGGGCGCGCCTGCTATCGGCGCCGCGCGTCGTCGTGGGAGGAGTCTCGCGGCGAACCCTTTTTTATGGTATCGAGGAATATTCGGGGCGGCGCCTCGCGGCGGCCGCCTTGCTCCTTTCGAAGCGGAGAGTGACGGGACTTTATGCAAATCATCGTTCGCGACAACAATGTCGACCAGGCGCTGCGCGCGCTCAAGAAGAAGCTGCAGCGTGAGGGCGTCTATCGCGAGATGAAGCTGCGCCGCCACTATGAGAAGCCGTCCGAGAAGCGCGCCCGCGAGCGCGCCGCGGCGATTCGCCGGGCCCGCAAGCTCGAGCGCAAGCGCGCCGAGCGGGACGGCGGCGCCACCCGCTAAGCGGCGCCGTGTCCGGGCTCTAGGGGCCCTGACGCCTAGCACACTCCGTCACCCCGGACTTGATCCGGGGTCCACCTGTCGTCCGGCGCGTCCGCAGGAAAGAAGGTGGATGCCGGATCAGGGTTCCCATCAAAGTACTACTTTGACGGGGTCCCTCCGTCGGCATGACGGCATTCGGGTGGCGTTGCCTCCAATACACCACCACTTTCCTTTCGGGGCGGCGATAGCTATCGCCGCCCTTCGCATATCCGGGGAAGAAACATGTCCGTCACCGCCGTCCCGCTCCGCCCGATCAAGAAGGGCTCGGTCGCGAAGCTGTGGGCGGCGCTCGTCGTCCTTGGCCTGCTCGCCGCGGCGCTCGCCTGGTGGACGACGGGGCATCACCGATTCACCCGCACCGCCTCGGGCCTGCGCTTCCAGGTGGTGAAGGAGGGCGAAGGCCCGACTCCGGGGCCCAAGGACTTCGCGCTTGTCAATTATGTCGGGCGGCTCCCGAACGGCACGGTGTTCGATTCGAACGTCGGCCAGCAGCCGGCGCCGTTCCCGGTGGCGGAAGGCGCCACGGTCAAGGGCTTCTCCGAGGCGCTGCGGATGATGCGCAAGGGCGGCATCTACCGTGTTCGGATCCCGCCGGAGCTTGGCTATGGCAGCCGCGACATGGGCCAGATCCCGCCCAATTCGACGCTCGAATTCGACGTCGCCGTGCGCGCCGTCATGTCCGAGGCCGAGATCCGCCAGATGATGCAGCAGCAGATGATGATGCAGCAGATGCAGGGCCGCGGCGCGGGCGGACCGGGCGGACCGGCCGGCGGCGCTCCGGCGGGCGGCGATGCGGGTCCGGACGCGGCCGGTGCCGCGGGCGGCCAGGCACAGCCGGCGCCGGGGCAGTAAAGCCCCGCCTAGTGCGGGGCGTGCGGGTGCAGTGAGGTGCCGGCGCGGCCGCCGCGCAACGCGCTGAGCCAGCTCAGCGGGTTCAGCCAGGTCGACGATCCGTCGTAGGAGAAGGTGATGAACTCGGCGCGGCCGCCGATATTCTCCCACGGCACCGGGCCGCCGAGGCCCCCATTTTCCACCGCGACGCGGCTGTCCGCCGAATCGTCGCGATTGTCCCCCATCAGGAAGACATGGCCGGGCGGGACCCTGGTCGCCGGATAATCGTCCGCAGCGCTCGGCCCCAGATCGATCGTGTCATAGCTTTTGCCGCCGGGCAGCGTCTCCCGGTAGACGGGCAGCGCGCAGACGGGGCGGCCACCGGGCGCGCGGCTGCGGAAGCGGCCGGCACGGTCGAGGCACCGGACATTGTCGTCGAGGGGGATAGTGGCGGCGCCGCGCGCTTCGCGCTTCACCGGCCGACCGTTCAGGTAGAGCTGCCCGGCGGCCATCATGATCGTATCGCCCGGAAGGCCGATGACGCGCTTGATCCAGTCCTCCGAATGGCGGCTGGCGCCCGGCGGGGTGACGATGACGACGTCGCCGCGCTCCGGCATGCGGCCGAACAGGCGCCCGGAGGCATGCGGGAGGATGTGGAAGGAGGGCGAGACCCACGACCAGCCATAGGGAAATTTGCTGACGATCAGCCGGTCCCCCTTCAACAGCCCCGGCATCATCGATTCGGACGGGATGTAGAAGGGCTTGGCGACGAGGCTGTGGAAGAGGAGCACGCCGACGACGATCCAGACGATGCCCCTGATCTCGCGCCACCAGTCTATGTCCGCCTTCGCCTCGGCTTCGGCGGGCTTGGGCGCGCCTTCGCCCGGGGCATTGATGGTCGGCACGGGGGAATCGCTGCGGCTCACCCTCTACTCCTGATCGGGGATGGGCGACTTGCCGCGGATCGGGGCCGGGCGCGTCTCGTCGGCGGCGCGGTGGCGCGCGCCGACGGTCGCGTCAACCCTGCCGGCTATTTGCCGGCGGTCAGCTTAGGGGCGACGGCATGGGGGCGGAGCGATGTGCCGGCGCGGCCGCCGCGGAGCGCCTGGAACCAGCTGATCGGGTTGTACCAGTGCCACGAGCCGTCGGAGGAGTAGGTGATGAACTCGGCGCGGCCGCCGAGATTCTCCCATGGGATCGGGCCGCCGAGGCCGCCCTGATCGATCGACACCCGGCTGTCGGCCGAATCGTCGCGATTGTCGCCCATCAGGAAGACGTGGCCGGCGGGGACGGTGACCGGGCCGAAATCGTCGGCCGTCGACGGGCCCTCATCGATCGTGTCGTAGCTCTTCCCGTCCGGCAGCGTCTCGCGGAAGACCGGGAGGCGACAGAGGAGCTTGCCGTCCGGCGAAGGCTCACGGAAGCGGCCGAACTGGTCGGGGCAGGGCAGGTTCGGATCGAGCGGGATGGCGGTGGTGCCCCGCGCCTCGCGCTTCACCGGCTGGCCGTTGAGGATGAGCTGGCCGCCGATCATGCGGATCGTGTCGCCCGGAAGGCCGATGACGCGCTTGATCCAGTCCTCGGAATGGCGGGTCTCGCCGGGCGGCGTGATGATGACGACGTCGCCGCGCTGCGGCATGCGGCCGAACAGCCGGCCGTGGAATTCGGGAAGGACGTGGAAGGAGGGGGACACCCACGACCAACCGTACGGATATTTGCTGACGATAAGCTGGTCGCCCTTCAGCAGCCCCGGCATCATCGATTCGGACGGGATGTAGAAGGGTTTGGCGACGAGGCTGTGGAGCGCCAGCACGCCGAGCACGAGCCAGAGGATGCCCTTGATCTCGCCCCACCAGTCGGTCGGATTCTTCGCCGGCGCCTCGTCGACGGGAGTCGCGGCCGCGTCGGCGGAGGTGAGAGCGGGGTCGTCGGTCACGTCGGTTCCTTTTCGAGCGGCACGGCGGTGATGATCACGAAGGCCTGAGCAAAGGGGTGATCGTCGGTCATTGTCAAATGAACCTCCGCACGATGCCCCGCCGGCGTGAGCGCGTCGAGCCTTTCGCGGGCGCCGCCGGCAAGCGCCAGGGTGGGCGCGCCGGATCTTTGGTTCACCACGCCTATATCGCGCATGAACACGCCGCGCTTGAAGCCGGTGCCCACCGCCTTGGAGAAGGCCTCCTTGGCGGCGAAGCGCTTCGCGTAGGTGCCGGCGCGGGTGAAGGGGCGGCTCTCCGCCTTGGCGCGCTCGACATCGGTGAAGACGCGCTGCGTGAAGCGATCGCCGAAGCGGTCAAGCGAATTCTGGATCCGCTCGATGTTACACAGGTCCGAGCCGATGCCGATGATCATCATCTCGCCGCCCCAGCGAAGGCTGGGGCCCCAGGGGGTGATGATCGCAGGTGCCTTTCACCCGCTGGGGTCCCAGCCTTCGCTGGGACGACGTGACAGGCCCTCACCGCGCCGCGTCCATCAGTTGGCGCATGTGGGCGACGCTGTCTTCGAGGCCGCAGAAGATCGCTTCGCCGATCAGGAAATGGCCGATGTTGAGCTCGCGCACCTGCGGGATGGCGGCGACGGGCTGGACGTTGTCGAAGGTGAGGCCGTGGCCGGCATGGGCCTCGATGCCGTTCTTGGCGGCGAGCGCGGCGGCGTCGGCGATGCGGCGCAGCTCGGCCGCACGCGCGTCCCCGTCGAGGTGGGCGTAGCGGCCGGTGTGGAATTCGACGACCGGCGCCTTGAGGCGGATGGCCGCCTCGATCTGGCGCGGGTCGGGCTCGATGAACAGGCTGACGCGGATGTTGGCGCCGGCGAGCCGCTCGATGAAGGGCTTCAGGTGATTGTCCTGGCCGGCGGCGTCGAGGCCGCCCTCCGTCGTCCGCTCCTCGCGCCGCTCGGGGACGATGCAGGCGGCGTGGGGGCGATGGCGCAGCGCAATCTCGAGCATCTCCTCCGTCGCCGCCATTTCGAGGTTGAGCGGGATGGTAAGCCGCTCGATCAAAGCGGCGATATCGTCGTCGCGTATGTGGCGGCGGTCTTCCCTGAGGTGCGCGGTGATGCCGTCGGCGCCGGCCTCGGCGGCGATGAGGGCGGCCTTAACCGGATCGGGATGGTCGCCGCCGCGCGCGTTCCGGATGGTCGCGACATGGTCGATATTGACCCCGAGGCGCAGCGCGTCGCTCATGCCGCCTTGCGGCTGCCGGGCTTTTCGGCGGGGGTGGCGGCGAGCTCGGGCGGAAGCGCATCGGCCGCGTAGGTGGGGACGTCGAGGCGGATCAGCGGGAAGAACGGCACGCCGAGATCGGCCTTGCCGCTCGACCGGTCGACGAGGCAGGCGGCGGCGATCACCTGACCCCCGGCCGCCTCGACGGCGGCGATCGCTTCTCGCGAACTGAGGCCCGTGGTGACGACGTCCTCGACCAGAAGCACCTTCTGTCCCGCATCGAGCCGGAAGCCGCGGCGCAGCTCGAACGTGCCGCTCGGGCGCTCGACGAACAGCGCTTCCACCCCGAGCGCGCGGCCCATTTCATGGCCGACGATCACCCCGCCCATCGCCGGCGAGACGACCACGTCGATCTCAGCGCGCAGGTCCGGCGGGATCGTGGCCGCGATCGCTTCGGCGAGGCGGGCGGCCCGCTTTGGGTCCATGAGTACGCGGGCGCATTGCAGGTAGCGGGGGCTGTGGAGGCCGGAGGAGAGGATGAAATGGCCTTCGAGCAAGGCGTCGGCGGCGCGGAACTCGGCGAGGATCTCGTCTTCACTCATCGCGGCGCAGGTTCCTTATCGGCTCCGGTGGTGAATAGGGGGGCGACAAGCCCTCTTCAAGGCGCGGGCAAATGCGTCCAAAGGGGCGCTTGAGGCGCGGGGGCACCCTGCCTATAAGGCGCCGCGATCCGCCGCCACTGGCACCGACCAATCCCGCTCCGCCCGGAGGCTGCAAGGGGTATAGATGAAGAACCTCATTAAGCTTTTCGCCGTCGCCGCCGCCTTCGGGATGATGCCGGCCGCCGCCGCGGCGCAAGCGCCGGCCCCCGCGCCTGCGGCGAGCGCCAACAGCGCCGCCGCGCCGGCCGCCCAGGCGCCACGCGATGCGATCAGCGCCAAGAGCCAGGCGCAGCCGGCCCAGCCGCACGACGTCTCCGGCCCCGCCACCGGCCCGTTCAACACGACGAACCCGAGCGACGCCACCGTCGCCAATTCCGCCCTCGCCGCGCGGACCTCGCCGACCGTCGGCGTCGGCCAGCCGCAGGCGGGGACGATGCGGCTGCAGGAGCAGTTCACCCCGATCGGCAAAGAGGCGGCCCGTTTCCACAACAAGATCCTGATCCCGCTGATCACCGCGATCTCGCTGTTCGTCCTCTTCCTGCTGCTGTTCGTGGTGATCCGCTACCGCCGCGGCGCCAATCCGGTGCCGTCGCGCAACACCCACAACACCTTCCTCGAAGTCGCCTGGACCCTGGTGCCGGTGCTGATCCTGGTGGCGATTGCGGTGCCGTCGATCCGGCTCCTCGCCCACCAATATTCGCCGCCCAAGCCGGACGTGACGGTGAAGGTCACCGGCAACCAATGGTATTGGACCTATTCCTACCCCGACAATGGCGGGTTCGAAGTCGTTTCGAACATGCTGTCGAAGGAGGATGCGGCCAAGCGCGGCGAGCCCCGTCTGCTCGGCGTCGACGAGCGCATGGTGGTGCCCGCGGGCGCCGTCGTGAAGCTGATCGTCACCTCGTCCGACGTCATCCACTCGTTCGGCGTCCCCTCCTTCTGGGTTAAGATGGACGCCGTCCCGGGCCGCTTGAACGAGACCTGGTTCAAGGTCGACAAGCCCGGCGTCTATTACGGCGTCTGCTACGAGCTGTGCGGCGCCCGCCACCCGTTCATGCCGATCGCGGTCGATGTCGTGCCGCCGGCGCAATATGCCGCGTGGATCGCGTCCAAGGGCGGCACCATGCCCGGGCAGAAGAAGCCGACGTCGCCCGACGCGACCCAGAATTCGCCGATCAGCAATCCGGCGCCCGCGGCAGGCGCGACGACCACCGCCCCCGGCGGCGGCACCTCCGCCACCCCGACCCCGACCAACGTCTCTGCTGGAACCGCTACGCCCGCGGCCACCAACCAGAGCCAGGCCCATTCCAGCCGCGGAATCTAAAATGACCGATACGACCGCCAACGCCGCCTATTTCCACGCGCACGACGCGCATGACGCGCACCACGATGCCGATCACAAGCCCGGCTTCTTCGCGCGCTGGTTCATGTCGACGAACCACAAGGACATCGGCACCCTCTACCTCATCTTCGCGATCGTCGCGGGCATCATCGGCGGCACCATTTCGGGCCTGATGCGGCTCGAGCTGATGCATCCCGGCGTCCAGTATCTGCAGAGCTGGGCGGGCGCCCACGCGACGCAGGACGAGGCGACCCACATGTGGAACGTGCTCGTCACCGCCCACGGTCTGATCATGGTGTTCTTCATGGTGATGCCGGCGATGATCGGCGGCTTCGGCAACTGGTTCGTGCCGCTGATGATCGGCGCGCCGGACATGGCCTTCCCGCGGATGAACAACATTTCCTTCTGGCTGCTCGTCCCCGCCTTCCTGCTGCTGCTTGGCTCGACCCAGGTCTCCGGCGGCACCGGCAACGGCGCCGGCATCGGCTGGACCGCCTACGCCCCGCTCTCGACCTCCGGCTCGTCCGGGCCAGCCGTCGACATGGCGATCTTCTCGCTCCACCTTGCGGGCGCCTCGTCGATCCTCGGCGCGATCAACTTCATCACCACCATCTTCAACATGCGCGCGCCAGGCATGACGCTGCACAAGATGCCGCTGTTCGTCTGGTCGATCCTCGTCACGGTCTTCCTGCTGCTGCTCGCCCTCCCGGTCCTCGCCGGCGCGATCACCATGCTGCTGACGGACCGCAATTTCGGCACGCACTTCTTCGATGCGGCCGGCGGCGGCGATCCGATCCTCTACCAGCACCTCTTCTGGTTCTTCGGCCACCCGGAGGTGTACATCATGATCCTGCCGGGCTTCGGCATGGTCAGCCAGGTGATCGCCACCTTCAGCCGCAAGCCGGTCTTCGGCTATCTCGGCATGGCCTATGCCATGGTCGCGATCGGCGTGATCGGCTTCGTCGTCTGGGCCCACCACATGTTCACCGTCGGCATGGACGTGAACACCAAGATGTACTTCACCGCGGCGACGATGGTGATCGCGGTGCCGACCGGCATCAAGATCTTCTCGTGGATCGCGACCATGTGGGGCGGCTCGATCACGTTCGAGACACCGATGATGTGGGCCTTGGGGTTCATCTTCATGTTCACGGTCGGCGGCGTCACCGGCGTCGTGCTCGCCAACGGCGGCGTCGATATCGTCTTCCAGGACACCTATTACGTGGTGGCGCACTTCCACTACGTGCTGTCGCTGGGCGCGGTCTTCTCGCTCTTCGCCGGCTTCTATTACTGGTTCGCGAAGATGTCGGGCCGGATGTACAACGAGGTGCTGGGCCAGCTCCACTTCTGGTTCTTCTTCATCGGCGTCAACATCCTGTTCTTCCCGATGCACTTCCTCGGCATGGAGGGGATGCAGCGCCGCGTGTCGGACTATACGGACGCCTACGCGCACTGGAATTACGTCGCCTCGATAGGCTTCTTCATCATGGCGGCCAGCATGGTCTTCTTCTTCGTGAACGTGCTGTGGTCGCTGTTCGCCGGCCGCAAGGCGCCCGACAATCCCTGGGGCGAAGGCGCGACGACGCTCGAATGGACCCTGTCGAGCCCGCCGCCCTTCCACCAGTTCGAGACGCTCCCGCGGATCGATTGAGGCGCTCAATCTTGCTCCCCCCGCGAATTGTGACTACATGAGGTCACAATTCGCGGCGGAGATAATTCATGGCGCTCGAACTTTCGGTACGAGAGGCAAAGGCCCGCTTCGCGGAGGCGATATCTGCGGCGGAAGGCGGCGAGCGGGTCGTCATCACCAGGCACGGCAAACCGGTCGTCGAGTGGGTCCCGGCACGCCCGAGGGGCGGACATGACTTCGCGAAGACTGCGGAAGTCCGAGAGCGGCTCGGGCTGACCGGAGTCAAGATCATCCTCCCGGACGATTTCGACGATCCGGCATTCAGCCGCCGCGTCCTCGGCCTCGAAGAGTGAGGCTGCTGCTCGACACGCACTTCGCCGTCTGGCTCGCATCGAACGAAGCCCGCGTCTCGAATGCCGAGCGCGCTCTCGTCGCCCGCCGAGACGTGGAGATCGTCTGCTCAGCCGTGAGCATCTGGGAGCTGCGGCTCAAGTGGAACCGCGTCACGCTGGAAGGGGTGCGGAAAGGACCTGCCTCCCCCGACGCGGTCATGGCGTTCGGACAGGCAATGAATTGGACTTTCCTCGCGCTTCTGCCGGAGCACGCTGCGTCGCCGTTGGACGTGCCAGTGGCGCATAAGGACCCATTCGACGAACTCCTGCTCGTTCAGGCGCAGGTCGAGGGGATGCGGCTGCTCACCCGCGACCGGGCGCTCGTCGGTCATCCGCTCGCACTCCACTGAAGCGAAGCGACGGCTTCCGCTCCGGCTCCGTCCGGACTATAGGGCGCCCGTTCCCATGGCCGCCGCCCACCTTTCCCCCGCTTACCCCGCCGATTGGCGCGATTTCCTGGCGCTGACAAAGCCCCGGGTGATGAGCCTCGTCGTCTTCACGGGGCTGTGCGGGATGCTGGCGGCGGGGGTGCCGGTCAATCCGGTGCTCGGCTTCACTGCCATCCTGTGCATCGCGCTCGGCGCCGGCGCGGCGGCGGCGCTCAACATGTGGTTCGAAGCAGACCTCGACGCGAAGATGAAGCGGACTGCCAAGCGGCCGATCCCGGCGGGGCGGATGGACCGGCAGGCCGCCTTGCACTTCGGCGTCGGCCTCTCCTTTTTCTCCGTCATCCTGATGGAGCTGGCCATCAACCGCGTCGCTGCGGCGGTGCTGGCGGTGTCGATCCTGTTCTACGTGCTGGTCTACACGGTGTGGCTGAAGCGCAGGACGCCGCAGAACATCGTCATCGGCGGGGCCGCCGGGGCCTTCCCGCCGGTCATCGGCTGGGCCGCCGCGACGGGGCACATCACGCTTCTGCCGGTGCTGCTCTTCCTGCTCATCTTCCTGTGGACGCCGCCGCATTTCTGGGCGCTGTCGCTGTTCGTCCGCTCGGATTATGCCGCGGCCGGGGTGCCGATGCTGCCGGTCGTGTCGGGCGCGAAGGTGACGCGGCAGCAGATCCTGCTCTATTCGCTGCCGATGGCCGCCGCCGCCGTGGCGCCGTGGCCGCTCGGGCTCGCCGGCGCGTTCTACGGCATCACCGCCGCCGCCTTCAGCCTGGTCTTCGTCGGCATCGCGGTGCGCGTACTCCTCAACAAGGGGAGCGAGCCGGCGCAGATGAAGCCCGAGAAGCAGCTCTTCGCTTTCTCCATCCTCTACCTTTTCGGCGTGTTCGGAGCGCTGGTGATCGACAGGATCTGGCTGACATGACCGAACCGACCCGCCCCAACGACCTCACCCCGCCGACCGACGCCGAGATCCGCCGCCGCCAGAAGGGCCGCGCGATCATCATGGCGGTGCTGCTCGCCGCCTTCGTGATCCTCGTCTACGCGATCACCATCGCGAAGATGTCGATCAACCGGTGAGCGCGGTGGCGAGCGCCGCCACGCGCAGGAACGGCCGCACGGCCGCCTTGATGGCGCTGCTCGTCGCGGCGATGGTCGGCCTCGCCTTCGCCAGCGTGCCGCTCTACCGCGTCTTCTGCCAGGTCACAGGCTTCGACGGCACGCCCGGCCGCGCCATCGGCAAGCAGGCGCCGGGCGTGGTCGCCGGCAAGACGGTTTCCGTCCGTTTCGACGCCAACGTCTCGCCGTCGCTGCCGTGGCGCTTCGGGCCGGAAAAGGCGACGCAGATCGTGCCGATCGGCGGCCGGCAGATGGCGATCTTCCTCGCCCGCAACCTCACCGCGCGCTCGATCACCGGCCGCGCCAGCTTCAACGTGTCGCCGACCCAGGCGGCCAAATATTTCAGCAAGATCCAATGCTTCTGCTTCACCGAGCAGACCCTGAAGCCGGGCGAGGAAGCGCGCATGCCGGTGATCTTCTACGTCGATCCGGCGTTCGCCAAGGACCCGGACACAAAGGACATCAGCGAGATCACCTTGAGCTACACCTTTTACCCGGTGGACCAGCCCGGCGGGCGGAGCTAGAGCACCGTCGCCCGCTGGGGCGACCGGAATGAAGACGAGGAAGCGATGGCCGGAGCGAAGAACCACCAATACCACATCCTCAACCCGAGCCCGTGGCCGCTGATCGGCTCCTTCTCGGCGCTGGCGCTGACCGGCGGTGGGGTGATGTGGATGCATTCGGTCGCCGGCGGAACGCCGGTGCTGCTGCTCGGCCTGCTCGGCGTGCTCTCGACCATGTTCCTGTGGTGGTCGGACGTCATCAAGGAAGCCCATGCGGGCGACCATACGCCGATCGTCCAGCTGCACCTGCGCTACGGCATGATCCTGTTCATCGCTTCGGAAGTGATGTTCTTCGTCGCCTGGTTCTGGGCGTGGTTCGATTCGTCGCTCTTCCCCTCGAGCGTCGATGCGATCGGCGGCGTCTGGCCGCCCAAGGGCATGGAGGTGCTGAACCCGTTCGGCTTCCCGCTCCTCAACACCCTCATCCTGCTCTGCTCGGGCACCACCGTCACCTGGGCGCACCATTCGCTCATCCATGGCGACCGCAAGGGCCTCATCCAGGGCCTCATCGTCACCATCCTGCTCGGCATGCTGTTCACCAGCATCCAGGCCTGGGAATATGCCCACGCGCCGTTCGCGTTCAAACAGAATGTCTACACGTCGGCCTTCTTCATGGCGACGGGGTTCCACGGCGCGCACGTGCTCATCGGCACGATCTTCCTGATCGTCTGCCTGATCCGCTCGATTCGCGGCGACTTCACGCCGCGCCAGCATTTCGGCTTCGAAGCCGCCGCCTGGTACTGGCATTTCGTCGACGTCGTGTGGCTGTTCCTGTTCGTCTGCATCTACGTCTGGGGCGGTTGGGGCGCGCCGGTCGCGGGATAGGCATCCCAGCGGAAAAAACCTCCCTTCCCGGTGTTCCGGGAGGGGATTGAGGGATGGGCTCTTTACGATGACCAGTGCGTCTCCGCAGGGCCCACCCCCAGCCCCTCCCGGAAACCCGGGAGGGGAGAAAGTTTCTCCCGCCCTCGCTGCTCTCCGCGGGCAATGTCCGCAATGCGGGGCGAAGACCCTGTTCAGCGGCGTCGCCTCCTTCGCACCCCGCTGCCGCGCCTGCGGGCTCGATTATTCGAGCTTCAACGTCGGCGACGGACCGGCGCCCTTCCTGATCTTCCTCGTCGGCGGCCTCGTCGTGCTGCTCGCCATCCTTCTCGAGCTGAAGGTGGGTCCGCCCTTCTGGGTCCACATCCTGCTGTGGGTGCCGCTGACGGCGGTGCTGGTCGTCGGCGGCTTGCGCTTCTCGAAGGGGCTGCTGCTCATCCTCGAATATCGGAACCGCGCCCGTGAGGGCCGGATCGTGGGCGGCGAATGAGGCGCTTTCCCGTCGTCGCCACCGCCCTCGTCGCCCTCGCCGTGGCGGCGATGATCGTGCTCGGCATCTGGCAGCTGCGCCGGGCGGCGTGGAAGACGGGGCTCATTGCCACCTACCAGGCGAACCTGCACAAGCCGGCCATGCCCTGGCCGGCGCTGCTGCCGAAGGACGACAGCGAACTCCTCTACCGCCGCGCCACCGGCTTTTGCGTGCAGCCGGTCGCCTGGCGCGATGTCGTCGGGCACAATCCGAAGGGCGATCCGGGCTGGAGCCACATCGCCTCGTGCCGCACCAACGGCGCCGAAGGGCCGGGCATGGAGGTCGACATCGGCTGGTCGGTGGCTCCGAAGTATCGGGACTGGAAGGGCGGCGCCGTCGCCGGCCTCATCGTGCCCGATCACAAGCATCGCATCCGCCTCGTCGCCGACGAGCCGGCGCCGGGGCTCCAGCCGAGCACGCCGACCTCACCGGCGGACGTCCCCAACAACCATTTCGCCTATGCGGTCCAATGGTTCCTGTTCGCCCTCACCGGCGCGATCATCTTCGTCGTCGCGGTGCGGCGGCGGCAGGCGGAGCCGGCACGGTCCGGTTGAACCGGCGGGAGGGCTGGCCTATCTGGCGAGCCTCCCATGCAGCTCACCATCCTCCCCAACGGCCTCAGGGTCGCCAGCCGCCAGATGCCGGGCCTCGAGACCGCGGCGGTCGGCCTCTACGCCGATGCTGGCGCCCGCCACGAGCCGGCGCGGTTGAACGGCATCGCCCATCTGTTCGAGCATATGGTCTTCAAGGGCGCCGGCGGCCGCTCGGCCCGCGAGATCAGCGAGACGATCGAGGATGTCGGGGGCGAGCTCAACGCGGCAACCGACCGCGACGGCACCAGCTTCTCCGCCTCGGTGATGGCCGAGCATGTGCCGCTCGGGGTCGAGATGATCGCCGACCTCGTCCAGCGCCCGCTCTTCGCCGCCGCCGATCTCGAGCGCGAGAAGGAGGTCGTGCTCCAGGAATTGGGTGAGGCGCGCGACACGCCGAGCGACATCATCTTCGACGACCTCTGGTCCGCCGCCTTCGACGACCAGCCGCTCGGCCGCTCCGTCCTCGGCGACGAGGACAGTATCGAGGCGATCGGGCTAGACGACCTCCACGAATGGCGCCGCGCCCGCTACCGCGCCGGCAGCCTGGCGCTGGTCGCCGCCGGGAGGGTCGAGCATGAGGCGCTGGTAGCGCTCGCCCGGGCGCACTTCGCCGAGCTTCCCGCCGGGACGATCGACGATCCCGCTCCGGCGCGCTTCACCGGCGGCACCCGGGTCAGCCGCATGTCGAGCGAGCAGGCGCACCTCACCCTTGCCTTCCCGGCACCCTCCCAGCGGGACCCGGGCTATTTCGCCGCCCGCCTGTTCGCCGATGCAGTCGGCGGCGGGATGTCTTCGCGCCTCTTCCAACAGGTGCGCGAGGACCGCGGGCTGGCTTATTCCGTCTACGCCTCGCTCCAGCCTTATTCCGACACCGGCATCTTCTACGCCTACGCCGCCACGGCACGCCGCGAATCGGCCTCGGCCGCGCAGCTGATCGAGGACGTCATCGCCAAGGCCGCCGAGGACGTGACCCAGCGCGAGCTCGACCGCGTCCGCACCCAGTCCCGCGCCGCCCTGCTCATGTCGATGGAGAGCCCCTGGGGGCAGGCCCATTACGTGGCGCGCCAGCTTTCGGTGTGGAGCCGCCTCGTCGAGCCGTCCGAAGTGGTCGCAGCCCTCGACGCGGTGACGCTGGACGCCGTCCGCGCCGCCGGTGCGGCGATGCTCGCCGGCCCCCGCGCCCGCGCCACCATCGGCTTTCCCGCCGTGAGGGCGGCGTGAGATACTCCTCTCCCCTTCAGGGGAGAGGCTGGGAGAGGGGCCGTCATGCCGCCTGACCATCGACACCCCCTCTCCCCGACCCCCTCCCCTGAAGGGGAGAGGGGGCTTGAGGTGCTCGTCGGCGAGCCGTGGGCCGATTACGGGCTCGTCGATTCCGGCCATGGCCGCAAGCTGGAGCGCTACGGCCGCTACCGCTTCATCCGCCCGGAGCCGCAGGCAATGTGGGCGCCCGCCTCCGCCGACTGGGACGCGGACGGCGAGTTCATCCCCGGCTCGGACGAGGAAGGCGGGGGCCGCTGGTCCTTCGAGCGGCCGGTGCCGCGCGACGGCTGGGAGCTCGGCTGGGAAGACGTTCGCTTCCGGGCCCAGGCGACGCCGTTTCGCCACCTCGCTTTCTTCCCGGACATGGCGCCCCAATGGGCGTGGATGCGCGCGCGGCTCGGCGAGGGGACGGAGGCGCTCAACCTGTTCGGCTATACCGGCGTGGGCACGCTGGCGATGAGCGCTGCCGGCGCGCGGCTCACCCATGTCGATGCCTCGAAGAAATCGGTCGAGGCGGGCAAGGAGAATGCGCGGCTCGCCGGAATGGCGGACCGCCCGATCCGCTGGATGGTCGACGACGCGGTGAAGTTCACCGCCCGCGAGGTGCGGCGCGGCAAGCGCTATGACGGCATCATCCTCGATCCCCCCAAGTTCGGCCGTGGGCCGACCGGGGAAGTGTGGCGGCTGGAGGAGGGCCTGCCGGGCCTCATCGCCGATTGTCGGCGCCTGCTCGATGCGGAGAGCCGCTTCCTCGTCCTCACCGTCTACGCGGTGCGGATGTCGGCACTGGCGATCGGCGAACTCCTCCGCCAGGCGCTCGCCGACCTGCCGGGACGGGTGGAATGCGGCGACATGGCCGTCCGGGAGGAGGCCCGCGGCCTGCTCCTCCCCACCGCCATCTTCGCGCGCTGGTCTCGGAATTGATTATGCCTCCCTGCGAGCGAAGCTCGTGGGGAGGGGGACCACCGAAGGTGGTGGAGGGGTAGTCACGCGCTCCCGAAGAGGTTGAGTAGCCTGGCTGCTCTACGAAAATACCCCTCCACCAGCTTCGCCCGCGGCTGCTGCGCAGCCGGTTCCGGCTCTCGGCAGTCCCCCCGGACTGCCGACCCGCCTACACCCCCCTCCCCATCCTGCGGATGGGGAGGCAGGTTAGTCTCTGGCCGCCCGTATCGCCGCGCCTGCGGCGAAGGGGGCGATCGCCACAAGCAGCAGCGAGACGGCAGCGAGGAGCTTGGCGGCGCCCATGCCGCCGCCTTGCTCGGTCATGCCGGCGCCGAAGATGAGGAGCGGCACCGCGAGCGGCAGCATCAGCAGGCCGGCGAGGGCGCCGGTGGCGCGGAGACCCGCCGTCAGCGCCGCCACCATCAGCGTCAGCGCGGCGAGGCCGGGGGTGCCGGTGAGGAGGCCGAGCTCGAGGCGCAGGAGGAGGTCGGCGGGAAGCTTGAGCAAGGCCGCGGCGGGGAGCGCGGCCAGCATCAGCGGCGGACCGAAGCTCAGCCAATGGCCCAGCAGCTTAGCGAGCGCCACCAGTTCCTCGGGGCTGCCGCGCACGGCGAGCTGGTCGAGGACGCCGCTCGTGCGATCCGGTTCGACGAGACGGTCGACGGGGAGCAAAGCGGCGAGGAGCGCCGCCATCCACAAGGCGCCGCCGCCGGTGCGGGCGAGGAGCGGGGCGTCGGGTCCGACGGCGAACGGGAAGAGGGTGGCCACCAGGAGGAAGAAGAGGAGCGGGAGCAAGGCGCTGCCGCCGGCGGCCGCGAGGCGCAGTTCGCGCAGCAGGAGGGCGGTCACAGGGCCACCCGCTTTGCCCCATCGAGGCCGAGCGGCTGGTGGGAGGCGGCGAGGATGGCGCCGCCCCCGGCGAGGTGATTCGCCATCGCTGCCGCGAGGCGCTGCTCGCCATCCGTGTCGAGGCCGTTGGCCGGCTCGTCGAGCAGCCACAGCGGCGCGCCGCTCGCGATCACCCGCGCCAGCGCCGCGCGTTTGCGCTGGCCGGTCGAGAGCATCCGCACCGGGACCGCGGCGAGGCGGGTGAGGCCCATCGCCTCCATCGCGGCACCGGGGGCGGTGCCGTCGAGCCTGGCCCAGAAAGCGAGGGCGCGGCCGAGCGGCAGCTTCGCGTCCAGCGCCAGGCCTTCGTCGGCCAGGGCCGCTTCGCCGTCGCGAGCGACGGTGCCGGCAGAGGCACGCAGCAGGCCGGCAGCGATCCGGATCAGGCTCGATTTGCCGGCGCCGTTGGGCCCTGTCACCAGCGCCGCCTCGCCGCGCTCCAGCACCAGGTCCAGCCCCTCGAACAGCAGCCGCCCGCCGCGCAGGCACGCGACCCGCTCCATCCGCAGCAGCGTGGGCTCGCTCATCCGGCGGCGTCCTCGATGGCGTGCATGTCGGCGTCGGAGAAGCCGAAATGATGGCCCGCCTCGTGGACGATGACGTGGGTGATGAGGTCTTCGAGGCTCACCCCGGTCTCCGCCCATTCGTCGAGCAGCGGCCGGCGGTAGAGGTGGATCATCGCCGGCAGCTCTCCCGAGAGCATCGACGAACGCTCGCCGATCGGCCGGCCGGTGTAGAGGCCGGTGAGGTCGAACGGGTCCTCGATGCCGAGCTCGTCCAGCACCGCCTCCTCCGCGAAATCGTCGACGCGCAGGACGACGCCTTCGAGATGGCGGCGGAAATGGCCGGGCATGCGCGCGATGGCCGCGTCGGCGAGCCGCTCGATGTCCGCCGCCGAGGGCGCATAGGTTCCGCTTGCGGCCATGGCCCGAGGGCATAAAGGGAGGAGGCGATGGAGAAAAGGACGCTGCTCACCGACGCCGACCGCGAGGCGGCGCTCCAGGACCTGCCGGGCTGGAGCTACGACGCCCACGCCCGCGCCATCCGCCGCCAGTTCGCCTTTGCCGATTTCTCGGAGGCCTTCGGCTTCATGACCCGCGTCGCCCTCGCCGCCGAGAAGATGGACCATCATCCGGACTGGTCGAACGGCTGGAACAAGGTCGACATCGCCCTCTCCACCCACAGCGCCGGCGGCGTCACCGCGCTCGACATCGTCCTCGCCCGCGCCATCGACGCGGCCTCGCGGCTTGCCCTGACCGGCGCGGGCAATTAGAGGAGCCCGCTTCCAGAGCATGCGGAGCGGTGGCCGAGTGGTCGAAGGCGCTCGCCTGGAAAGTGAGTATACGGCAAAACCGTATCGAGGGTTCGAATCCCTCCCGCTCCGCCACTTACCTGCTTGCTGCTGGTCGCTGCCCTCCGCCGGAGGCAATGCCGCAGGAGACAGCGTGAGCAGGTGACCACCTGCGCCTGATCTCCCAGCAGACCGCTGTCGGGTGAAAACGGCGGGCGGGACTGGTCAGGGTGCATGGGCGCGCGATTACACCCTAACCGCAGTCCGGATGGCAGAAGCGGGGTCGCCGGCGGATCGGCCGTCCGTCGTTACGTGGCTGCCGCGGAAACGAGAAAAGTCCTGACTCCCCGACGAGCGCCGGAGCTTCTTCTGGTCCACAGCGGACCATCTGAAGAAGGGTAGCTGCGACTGGAACCTAAGCGATTCGGGGGCAAATGGAGGCCTTCCGTTGTTGCGCCGTTCATGTGCAACCCTCATGGAAATTCGAGTGGTATGACAGCGTACGGTGCTGTCGCTACCGTCGCGGAAGAAGATCAGAGGGAGCGGACGTGAACGACGAGAAGGAACAGGTCGCATTGGTCACCGGCGGCGCGGGCTTCATCGGATCGCATATGTGCGATGCGATCCTGGCCCGCGGCGGTCGCGTCGTCTGCGTGGACAATTTCATATCGAGCGCCCGCGAGAACCTGCGCCACCTCGACAGCGAGAGCCGCTTCGAATTCTTCGAAGCCGACGTGATAGACGGGGTGCCTGCGGCGGTCGATGCCATCCGCTTCACCCACGTCTACCATCTCGCCTGCGCCGGCTCGCCCGCCCACTATCAGCGCGACCCCGAGCATACGATGCTGACCAATGTCGTCGGCACGCGGAACCTGCTGCGCGTGGCGGAGCAAAATCAGGCGCGTTTCCTGCTGACCTCCACCAGCGAGGTGTATGGAGATCCCGAAGTCCACCCCCAGCCGGAAAGCTATCGCGGCTCGACGAGCTGCACCGGGCCCCGCGCCTGCTACGACCAGGGCAAGCGGGCGGCGGAGGCGCTGACCTTCGACTATCAGCGCGCAGGCCGCGCCGATGTCCGGGTGGCGCGTATCTTCAACACTTACGGTCCTCGAATGCGTGCCGACGACGGCCGCGTCGTCTCGAACGTCATCTGCCAGGCGCTCGCCGGCGACGACATCACCGTTTATGGCGACGGCTCTCAGACCCGCAGCTTTTGCTACGTTTCCGACCTGGTGGATGGATTGATGCGGCTGATGGACAGCGGGGTGACCGACGGTCCGGTCAACCTGGGCAACCCGGTCGAGCTCACCGTCAGCGACTTGATCGACCGCGTCCTGGCGCTGACCGGCTCGCGATCGCGCATCGTCAACAGGCCGCTTCCGGTGGACGATCCCCGCCGCCGCCGCCCCGACATCGGCCGCGCCCAAGCGCTGCTCGACTGGCAGCCAAAGGTGGCACTGCAGGAGGGGCTGGAATCAACCGTCGGCTGGTTCGCCAAGGAGATTGGCCGGTCTGCGTTCAGCTCGAGCGGCGCGCCGGTGCCGGCGCAGAGCTTTCGTACGGCAGCCGGGTAGCAGCGCGCCCAGCAATCCTAGGCTCAGCCGAAGAGGCGCGCATCCTCCACCGTGTCATGGTGCCCGCCGGGCGCGCCGCTGCTCCGGCTGACAGGGCCGGCCCCACGGACGCCGGCGTCGGCGATGTCCAAGAGCTGATCGGCGAAGGCGGCCGCTGGATCAGCTGGAACGAGCGCCCGGATCGCCGCCGCAGCGCGCAGGCCCATCGCCTCCAAATTTCCCCGTGCCTGCCACGCACGCTCCATTGCCTCGTCCATAGCGGCTTCGGTCGGTGCGGCGGCAAGGAAACCGGTCTCTCCGTCGGCGATCACCTCTGCGTTTCCGGCAACATCCGTGACGATGGGAACGCGGCCGCTCAGCATCGCCTCGACCACGACCAGCGGTAGCCCCTCGGCACGCGACCCCAGGACGAGGGCATGATGCTCCGCCCAGACGCCGACTATGTCGTTTACATATCCCCGAAAGACGACGTTTCCGAGATCGAGATGCTCCGCCATGCCGCTGAGCGCACGAAGATGCTCGCCGGCTCCGTAGACGGAGAGGGTGACGTCCCGCCGGCGCCATTTGTCCAATGCCAGCACACGAAGCAGAATGTCCTGGCCTTTTTCCTTTGCATAAAGACGGCCGATGCAGGCCAGGCGCAGCGCTCCCTCGCGGTGCGCCGGCCACGTATGACGCTGCGCCCAGGGCACCTTGAAGGGATTGCGTACGATCGACGCGTTCGGGATAGGCTGCCCGGTCTGCTCTTCGGTCAGCCGGCGATTGTGCTCGGCAACGAAAAAGCAGTGGACGGCGCCCGTGTAGAGCGCCTGCACCCACGGCAGCCAGGCATCATCAGGCCAGTAGAGGTCACTCGCCTTCTGACTGACGACGACGTAGGGCAGGTTGAGCCGCCGGCAGACAGAGCCGAGCAACCACCCGTCCTGATTGCCGCCTTGCGACAGAATGACGAGGTCCGGCGCCCGGCGCAGTTTGAGGCAAGACCAGAGCCGCACCGCCTGATAGCCAATGCTCAGCCGGTGCGCGAGCATCGCGACGGCGGAATAGGCCTTGTTCGGGAGAAACGGGAACCGGGCCAGCTCGGTGACGCGGCAGCCGACTTCGACAAGCCTGGCGACATTCCCCTCGGAGCGCTTGAGCCGGTTTTTGTAGACGTGGACATCATAGCCCGCGGCGGCCAAGACCGCCGCCGTCTCACTCCAGAGATCCTCACTGCCTCCCCACGTGAAGTTGCTGCTTATGAACGAGAATCGAATTCGGCGGCGGTCCGCCGGACGCTTCATCATTGAGGCTCAACCCCGCTTGCTCTAGCTGTGGGGGAACGGGTGGAGGAGAATGGCGGCGAGTGCAATCGAACAGGTTCGCGCCGCATTCCGCCGTCTGGTCGCCGTCTCGCGCAGCGGCGAATGGTGGGAATATAAGCTCGTCCCGATTTTCGCGATTTTCTACGCCACCGCCCTCCGGACGGGCATACCGCTGTGGACGTTATGGCCTGCTGCTCTGGCGCTGATGGGAGCCCTGGTGCCGGGCGCCATCTATGTCAGCATCCTCAACGATCTTACCGATCAGGAGGAAGATGCCGCGGCCGGTAAGCCTAACCGAATGGCCGGCCGGCCGCTGTGGCAAAAACTGCCGATGATCATGCTGCCGGTGGCCGCTGGCCTCCTGTTCGGCCTGTTCTGGTGGGGCGATCTGCCGTTGCTCCTGGCATACCTGTCCGCCTGGATTGCCTATTCCTTCTACTCGCTGCCGCCGATCCGGCTGAAAGCCCGCGGTTTCGCCGGAATTATCGCCGATGCGTGCGGCGCGCATCTCTTCCCGACGCTGACCGCCGTGCTGCTGGTTTGGCACCAGGCGCGCCTTGCGATCGATGTCGAATGGACAGCGGCGGTAGCGCTGTGGTCCCTGGCATACGGCGTGCGCGGGATATTCTGGCACCAACTCATCGACGTCGACAACGATCGCGCTGCGGGGGTGGCAACCTTCGCGTGCCGCCATCAGCCCGAACGCTTGAAGGCGCTGGCCCGTCACATGGTCTTCCCGCTCGAAGCGATCGGGCTCGCAGCCATACTTTTCTTGATGGGCACCGTGTTACCCGCGCTGCTCCTGCTCGGTTACCTCGTTCTGACGCAGCGGCGCGTGGCGCGCTGGGGCATGAAGGCGGTGCTCGTACAGCCGGAGCCGCGCTACTTCATAATCCTGAGCGACTATTATGACGTTTTCCTGCCCTTGGGTCTTCTGGTCGCCGCTGTGCTAACGCACCCTCTCGACCTCGCCGTGCTGGCGGTCCACCTCGTCCTGTTCCCGAACCGGATCCGTCTGGTCTTCAAGGACATGTGGCGCCTGCGACATTCGTTCAGCCGCATCGCCGCCAAGGGCGTTTAAAGGAGGTAAGCGTCGGAACAGTCGGCGTAGAGCGGCCGGCCCCGCAGCCGCTCGGCCCTCCCCGAGAAGCCACGGATCAGGTCTTCGTCGAGCGATGCCGCGGACACCGGAGGTAGAGGGTGCAGCTTCTGCAGGACTCGTATCGCACGTCCCAGCCGGTTCGATGATGCGGCCCGGGCTGCGAGCCGGACGGCCAGGCGCCGCGCCAGCGGAAGCCGGGCCGCCAGCCGGCCGAGCCGAGGATACCACGCAAGCTCGTCCGGAGACAAAGAGGCATTCACCGCTCCGAGCGACACCGGTGCCGGGTCGAGATTCATCCGCCGCTCCAGGTGGCTCAAGAACGAGGCCGGATCGTCTGCGAGCAACTCGTAGGGAAGGACGATCACGTTGTCCGCCCCGAACGCCTCCTCGTAAAGGCGTATGACCTCGTCGTAATCCCAAGGCTGATAATGAAGAGCGGCGCCGACCATATCGGCGAGGCTGAGGGTGCCTCCGGCCCGCACATATTGCGAATAGGAGGAGAGGATCATCGAGCGGAAACCCCGCGTTACGATGAGGATCGTCGCATCGCTGAACAGGCTTGCGAGGAGTGCGCAGACCCGCGCCTGCGCTTCTGCGGAACTGGCCGGGCCGCGCGCTTCATCGCCGCGCGTCCCTGCCGCCGGGGTGGCCAGCGGCGCCGTCAGGGCCTCCGCGCTCGTGACGCGCCAGGGCTGCGCCGCCTCGCGCTGCGGAGAAGCGGGCGACAGAGCGGCGTCCACGATTTCATACGCCCCCTCGATCCCGGCGATGCCGCCCTTCGCGTAGGCGATCTGCGGGTGCGCCTCGAACCAATGCTGGAGGAAGGTCGAACCTGCCTTTGGAAAACCGATATGGATGAGGTGCCTCGTCATCGCTCCCCCATCTGAAGAAACCGGGCGAGCGCCTCCACCGCGAAGGCGGTCGTCAGCGCCTCCGAGCCCCAGTGCGGCGTATCGCGATGGACCGGCGCGAATCCGCCGTCGCCCAGGCGCGTACGGCCTCCGTGATAGAGAGCAACGGCGGGCCAGGAGCCGTCCGGCTGCTGGAGCCGAAGAAGCCTGAAGGCCGCCTCGCCGTCGGGACCTAGCCCCAGAGCCGTTGCGGCACAGAGCGAAAGCGCTTCGTCCAGCGGGGTATTCGATGTCGCGACAGCGAGCTTGGCGGCGAGCAGCGCTTCACCCTCTTCGGATCTTCCGGCGAGCGCCCGCGCAAGAAAATACCAGATCGCAAAGGGATTATCGTACCATTTGTCGCACGTCCGCTCGCGATCCTCCCGGAGCACGGCCACCAGGTGGTCGACGACCGCGGCGTCGCCCGGAAAGGCGCCGAGGCAGAACAAGGCGTTCGCGTTGACGACAGCGTCCACGTCGCCGGGCGAAGCCGATGTCTGGCGAAAAAACGCTATCAGTGTCGGCAGATGGGCGACCCGGCGCCAAGTGGCTGCCATGTGCCGCGCTCCGCTCCATCGCATCCGCGGGACGAACCACGTGCAGAACAAACCGCCCGCCTCCCGGTTCGCGAGCAACAACGCGCGGTTGTCCGGGCCAGGCAGCGCGCCGGCGGCGAGGGCGGCGCAAGCGCAGCTCGTGTCGTCCAGGTCGGCGGGAAGGCTCCTGTAGGAGGGATGGGCGCTCGGCCAGTGGCGCCACAGTCCGTCGGCGTCCATCTGCGCGATCAGGAAGTCGCAAATCCGTTCCCGCAGCGGGCGGGCGGGCGGCCAGAAGGAAAGGGAGAAGGCAGCAAGGGCGCTCGGGAAAATCGAAGGATCGAGGGAGGCTCTGGACGGATCATTGCCGGCGAACGCATAGATCGGAAGCTCACCGTTAGGGCGCTGCGAGGCCTCCAGAAAACCGATGGCGCGTCCGAGCGCAGCACGAACGGGCTCCGTCATGCTTGTGCGTCCCAGCAGACATCGACGGCGACGAGCTGCTGAACCTGGGCCTGCACATTCGTCGTGGCGGTTGCGGGCCCCGTGACATGCAGCGGGAGCCCACTGCCGTCGCCCCGGTCGAGCGTAAGCGGATATCGTGTCACCGGATCGAGGATCGCCACCCAGAGCAGATACCGCCCCGGCAACAGCGGCAACCGCTCGACCACGCAGGAAAGCCGGCCCGGACCGGCGGCCAGAGGCTGCACGGTCTCGCAATAGGCGCCGGTGATGCAGACAATCTGATCGCCCGAGTAGATTGCAAAGCTCCAGCAGACGCGGGTCGGCGCATCGCAGGAATAGTCCACGGCGATGCTGAGCGGCTCGCCCGTCCGCGGCGTGCCGCCGTGGGGGCCGGCTGCTCGAACGCTCATTATCGTCATCGGACCGTGCTGCGCCGGCCGCGGCACGCCCGAGCTGCTGGAGCGATTGCGCATCTCGAACAGCGCGTTGAGAGAATCGACCGCACTGCCTGCGAATGCCAGCCGTCCCTGGTCGAGGAGAATGGCGCGACTGCAGACCGCCTGGACCTGGAACGCGTTGTGGGAAACGAGCAGCAGCGAGCCCCCGCCATCGAGAAAGGCTCGCATGTGGTTCAAGCATTTGCGCTGAAAGGCGAAATCTCCAACGGTAAGCGCTTCGTCGACCAGGAAGAGGTCCGGCTTCAAATGGGCGGAGATCGAGTAAGACAGCCTCGCCTTCATGCCGGAGCTATAGGATTGGACAGGCGCTTCGATGGACGCGTCGAGCTCCGCGAAGTCGATAACTTCTTCCTCGAAGCGTGCGAACTCGCGCCGGCCGATCCCGTGGAGGCTCGCAGCCACGCGGATGTTCTCGCGCCCGCTCAGGAGCGGGTTGAACGCTGTGCCCAGTTCGATGACCGCTTCGGTGCGGCCCCGGCCCCGAATCTCGCCACGATCCGGCTTCAGCAGGCCGCTGATCAGCTTGAGCAGCGTACTCTTGCCCGATCCGTTGAGACCCAGGACGGCGACGGCATCGCCAGGATCAACCGCGAACGAGACGTCCGTAAGCGCCCAGAACTCGCCCGCCCGTAAGCCTGACGGCCCCTTGGCCCTCAGCTCGCGAGCAATGTCGCGCAGGCCGTAGCCAAGGCCGGTTTTGAGACCATGGCTATATTTCTTCGACAGGCCGGTGACTATCAGAATCGGCTCAGCGGCCATGTGAGGCTCTATGGCTGCCGGCGTGCAGCCGGCACGCTACGCCCACCCCCGACCCAAGCGCACAGATCATCCCAGTCGAGCTACCAGGTGCGGCCGCGCGATACGGTATGAAAGCCACGCCAGCACGAGCGCGGCCAAAGCCACGGTGGAAACGGCGATGAACGTAGCGGCTCCACCGCTGCCGCCGGTCAGCCAATCGCGCGATGTGTCGAGGAGGATGGCGACCGGATTTAGACGGAACAGGCCGCGCTCGGGGAGCGGATAGGCTACCGGAGTGACAAAGAACAGGAAGCTCACCGCCAGAAAAAGGCCGCGTCCCAAATCGTCGTAGAGCAGACCGAGCGGTGCGGTGGCGACGCCGACCGCCAGTCCTGTCACGAACATGGCGAGCAATCCGACCGGGAAGAGCCACGCGCCCCACCCAACGGGAACGCCGAAAGCCAGGATCAGGACTGCCAGCGCGCAGAGGCGAACGGCTGCGTTCAGCAGGGCCTGGAGCGCCCCCACGCCGATCACCGCCTCATGCGACACGACGCTTCGCGTGATCAGCTGTCTCGAGCGCTTTAGCTGGTCGAGAGGGGCGTTCAGCCCATCGACGAACACTTGCCAAAGAACCATGCCGCTGAAAACGAAAACCGGATACGGCAATTCGGTGCGGCCGACCGCCACCACCCGCTGGGACAGGATGAAGGTGCACAGCGTCGCCAAGCCGACCGCGGGGATGATCAGCCAGAGGTACCCGAACCAGGAGCGACGGTGCTCGGCGCGAAGGCTGGAGAGGAACAACGCCCACGCCGGTGCGGCGCTCGCCCCAAGGTCTCGAAACGAACGTCCCAGGAAATCGCGTGGCCGCTTCAGCTCAGGCTCGGCAGTGTAGATGAAAGTCGTCATTCGACGCTGCTGGTATGCGTGCGCGCCGACGAAGTCGAGCTTACCGCATGCCGGCCCTTCCCGATCCCGGCGGCGAGCGCCTGCGCCGACTTCGCGAGGTGGCGAGCGGCGCAGATTCCCGTGGTCGGCGCCCGACGCGGCAGCTAGACGCGAAGACCCAAGCTGGAGCATGCGGCGGATGTTCATCGATCCGGTACTTCAAGAAGAATTTCAGCGGACCGGTTTCGTCGTGGTTGACCTTCTGGCTGCGGCGGAAGCTGCCGAGCTGCTCGACAGGCTGACCCGCCTCGAGGCCGTCGCGCCGGACTGGCCGGCTGGAGGCGACGCGACCCTACGCCAATCCTTTTTTCACCCGGACCCCACCTACCGGGCTGAAGTCGACACGCTTGGGCGCGCCGCGCTGACGGAGGCGCTCGCACGACTGATAAGCGGGTACCGCATTCTGGCTGCCGGGCATTTCATCAAAGGCCCCGACACGCCGGCCATGAATCTGCACCGCGACTGGACAATCGTCCGCAATCTGGAAACGCCTTCGCTGAACGTCTGGTGTCCTCTGATGCCGGTCGACGAGCGAAATGGGACGCTCGCGGTGGTTCCTGGGAGCCAGGCGCTTCCCAACGTGGAATCCGCAGGGGTGAGTCGTTTCTACGCGAAGTACGGCGAAACCCTGAAGCGCCGGGGAGAGCGACCGTCGCTGCAGGCAGGCCAGGCCATAATATTCGACAACCGGCTGATGCACTGGTCGACACCCAACGAAACGGGGGCGCCGCGTCACGTGTTGCGGGGCATATGCATGCCTGAGGATGAGAGGGTCGTTTTCTACCGTCTCGAAGTGGAAGCGGGAGGCCGCCGGTTCGAAGTCCTGGACGTAGAGGATGGAGGCGTTCTCACCGGAATACCGGACGATCTCGAGCTGGGGGTCATCCAGAAGAAGTCACTGGGCTACGTTCCAAACCTCAACCGGCCTCTCACCTTGTCGCAATGCGAACGGCTTCTTCGCCACAGGAAGGAGGGGCGGCCCCGCCGGCCCATGACAGGCCTGCGGCGATGGGTATCCAACCTCGCCGGCTGATATTCAGCCGCCGCGTGGCCGTGCCAAAATCGCTGTCTGGTAGTAATAAGCGGACGGGGTCGCGGATACGACTTCGAACGCGGGATCCAGGAGGCGGGCAAAGTACCGGCGATCGTAGAATACCTGGGACAGGTCGTCCCGGCCGACCGTGAACATATCGCTGGCGTGCTTGAATGCCTTGAAGGAGGGCAGCTCCCTCAGAAACCGCATCATCGGCGAAGGGTCGGGTGCCATCTCGAGTTGCCGGATGGTGTCCTCGTCATGGATCGTCAGGTAGACGCGCCCGTTGGGCGCCAACAATCGCCGCAGTTCGAGCAGCCAGGCTTTTGCCAGATCGTCGATATGCGTGAAGAGCGAGCCGCAGTAGATCAGTCTGAAGTAGCCGTCGGGGAACGGGAGGTGCGGGGTCTTCGTGCTCGTCAGAAAATGGAATGGCGGCGTCAGGTTTCGTTGGCACCAGTAGATGTGGCGTGCGCTGATGTCGGCGCCCCAAATCTCGCATGAGCGGGCAAAAGGGGCGAGGTGCCGTATCATGCGTCCGGCCCCGCAACCGAGGTCCAGCACCCGATCGCCGGCTTGAAGCGTGAACCCCGAAGCTTCCGCGATCTCGAGCATCGTGCGCACATGGAAAGCGCCGTGGGCAGGATATTTGTATCCGAGCCACAGATCCTCGGGCGGCACGGGAAGATCGGCCTCGTCGTAGACGGGCGCGCGGGCTTCGCTCAGCGGCAGTGCGTAATCCTCGCCCGGCGCGTAAGCGAAGTAAGCGGAATCCTGGAACGGAGAGCGCGCCGGCTTACGGCGGAGCGGGCGGGCCAACCGGGCGCGGAGACGTGCGGGCAACGACCTCAGAGTTCGCCGGCTGCCGTCCGGCTCCGCCGGCTTGCGCATAACGAAGGACCTGGCACGCCATGCACCGTCTTCGCGCACGAGCGCCATGCTGCAGCAGAGAACTTCCGAAAATGGGCCGTGAGGCCCCTCGGCACTAACGTCGAGCGTGAACGAAATGCGGGTTTCGCGGTCATCCCCCGCAATTTCGGCGACCTGCGTGGCGATCCTTAGCGGCCGGACATCGGAGGCCGCGATCGCTGCCAGTTCCTCTGCGGATGTGAGGCTATTCCCATCGGGCCAAGTCGCCCGATAATCCTTCGTACGCAGCCGGGCGGCTGCTTCGACATCCCCTGCAACGGTCGCTTCAGCCCAAGATGCGAGGAAGGCGGTGATTTCCAATCGGCGGCCCTCGCCTTGCGCATCCATAGCTCGCCGATCCGATCTTCATCCCCCGTCAGGCCCATCCCCGTAACGTGCGGACCTGGCGATTGCCAGCCTGGTCGCACCGGTCGTCGACGCTGCCGCCACCGTCTCGCAACGGGGGTGGAGGCGAGGCTTGCCGCCTCTCCGGCCTTGTGGCAGCATTTTCTATCCGCGACGGCCTCGGAGGCGGTGCGCAGCGATCGCGAGAAAAATCCGTTGTTCCATTCGCAACCGGGCGCCTCTCAGTCTTTGATGTCGCGGGATATCCACATGGTAGAATCGCTGCGTGGATTCGCGGCTTTGTCCGTCTGCCTCTTCCACCTGACGGGTGACGGGCTGCCCAACGTCGCGGTTCCCGAGTTCCATCGGCTGTGGTCGTGGGGCTGGGCGGGCGTCGATGTGTTTTTCGTGATTTCCGGCTTCGTCATCCCGTACGCGATGCTGCGGGACGGTTACGTCTTGAGGCGATGGCCGGGCTTTCTCGGCCGCCGGATAATGCGGGTCGGGCCACCGTCATGGATCATGCTCGCGCTTACTATTGCTACATTCCTGGCCCTCGACACCGCCCGGGGGAGGGGGCCGCTCTGGTCCAAGGACCTTTCCGTCGTTCAGTTCCTTTGCAACGCAACGTACATCATTCCGTTCACGCACCTGCACTGGATAAGCTTGAACCTTTGGACGCTGGCGGTGGAAGTGCAATTCTACGTCGTCATAGCGGCCATATTTCCGGTGTTATTCCGTAACATACCCTCGTTCATCGGCTGCACCCTTGCACTGTGCTTGGTAAGATACCTGCCGCTTCCGCACGGCTTGGTGTTCTTTTGGTACGCACCTCTGTTTCTGACCGGGGCTGCAACATTTCTCTACGTCGGGAGAAGGGTGGGCGCGTTCTGGTATCTGGGTTCCCTGCTGGCGCTGGCGCTGGTCACTTATGTTCAGCTCGGCCTCACTCCGACGATTGCGGGAGTGTTGACTGGCCTCGCGATTGCCTTCGTGAAACTGAAACGGCTGACCGGCTTTTTCGGCAAAATCTCTTACTCTTTGTACCTGCTTCATCCCTTGGTCGGAGCGACGGCCGCTCTTCTCGTCGAGCGCGTTACTGGGTCCGGCGGCTCCGCGGCGAAGCTCTTGATCGTCGGGTCGGCGGTCGGCGCCTCCATCCTCGCGGCGTGGCTGTTTCACCAGCACGTCGAGCGGCCGTTCATCGCGCTTTCGAAAGCTCTGTTCGGGCGACGACATGACGCACAGCCAGCCCTATGACGGAGATGATGAAGGCCTGCGGTCTGCTCGAGGTGACCGCGGCGCGATCGAGCGGGAGGTTTGAGGCAGCCGACGGGATTTCATTCCCCACGCCACAGCCGCCGACCCGAATCCTCGCCCGGAGCGGCCCGTACGGTCCGCACGCCCATCAGTCTGGCCACCGATCGATTTTCGATGCGCCGAGGATCGTTCGGCAGCCCCTGGCTCATCAGCAGCCGCGGATGCGACGGCACCCTCCTCAAAATGATATCGGCTTCCCCTCGTCCACGCCGGGTCCGAACGTCCGCCAGTTGCTCGCGGTTCGCGGCCAGCCACGCCCCATGAGCGTATGGAAGTTCCGCAAAGGCCGTCCGCGTGTTCGCGGAGAGAAGCAGAGCAAGTCCGAACAAGCCCGCGGCGCATGTACCGAGGAGACCGCTGCGCCAGCCAGGGGCGGTCGCCGCATCGACCTTCTCGCGCAGAACCAGGCTCGTCGCAGCCCAGCCGATGACGAACAGGGCGTAGAGCAGCGTCTGCAACCTGCCGGGTGGCGGAAAACCCAGCGAATAAGCGACGAGAAACCAGACGGTGAACGCGCAACCCAATGTGAGGGTCGGCAGGACGACGAGCCACGGAAGGCCGATCCTTGCCCAGGCCGGCTCAACCCTGCGCAGCGGACCTGCGGTCAGCAGCAGCAACGTCAGCGCGACCAGACGCAGGTCGAGGAGCCAGGCGACGGGCGTGCTTCGGAAGCCGAATGTCAGAGCGGCGCCTCGGGCAAGGCTGCCGCCGTAGGGAAACACGGCGGCGCGGGCGGCATTGCCCGGCGCGAGAAGGTTGACGGCAAGCCCCGCCGCCACGAGCGCCGCCGTCACGAGGCACGGGATGAGCGCGGCTTTTCGGCCCAGGTGCCAATTGGCCAGTCCCGTGCACGCCGCCGCGGCGAGCAGAACGATTCCAGCGGCCTCGTGCGCACCGCTCGACAAGGCGCCGACGGCTCCGGCCGCGATCGCATGGCGCAAGGACGGCTGCTCGCCGACCGCGCGCGCCAGGAGCCGCAGGGAGACCATCAGCAGGAGGAACGGAATGCCATATTCAAACGCGCCGCTAAACCAGTAGAATACCTCCGAAGGCGCCGGCGCCCCCGCCCAGAAGACCGCAAACAGCATGGCTGCAAAGCCCGCCACCTGACCACGCGACGCGCGCTCTCCCAACAGGAGGCCCGACGCAAGGAAGAAACCGGATAACCATACCAGAAAAGCGGCCAACAGCGCGACGGTATAGCCAGGTCCAAAGATACCGATCCTCGGCGTGAGCACGGCATAAAACAGGCTGGTAAGCCAGCGGCCCGTCCAGAATTGATAAAGGGAAGCAACTTGCGATGCTACATTTTCGTGCTTGTCCGTAGCCCTCCAAAAATCGTCTAGCGCAGGAAATGCTATAAACGTATAGCTCAGAGCAACTGCTAAAAGAGCCGCAATAAAAATACAGATTATAATAGACTGGGCACGGCTGCTCGCTTGGGCAATTTTCAAATTCACTGCTACAACTCCGTTAGCAGATTGGACGGGATCGCTTCTGGCTATCTTGCTACCGCCCGAGAGGCGGTGAACGAGATCAAGACGATGTGCAGAACGTTCGTGACGAGCCCGCTCGCGCATTCAACCCGGGGATTGCCGGCCATCAGGTCCACACGATCAGCCGCGTCGGGGTGGCGATCCCCTGGACGACTGCCAGCTCCGCAGACTCGCCTGGCGCGGCCGAACGCGCCAGAAGCTCGCGAAGCGCGACGAGCGTCAGCTGTCTGCCGATGCCGGCGCCGAGGCAATGATGAGGGCCGGCGGAAAAGGCGAGGTGCGCCGTTCTCTCCCGGTCGAGCCGCAACTCGGCAGGGTTGTGGAACGTCGAGGGGTCCCTGTTAGCGGCGAGCAGCGAGAGAAAGATCGTGGTGCCCCCGGGCAATTCGACACCGCCGAGGCTTACCGGCCGGACCGTCCGCCGGAGCACGTTCGGCTCCGGGGGATAGAGGCGCGCAACCTCGTCCACAAAAGGCGCAAGCCCGGCCGGGCTTTCTCGTAGCGCCGCGTGCAGCGACTGCTCGCCGAGGAGGGACCAGGCCGACCGGACGATGAGGCGCTCCGTGGTCTCGGCGGCCGCGCGGCACATCAGGCGCACGAGGCTGAGCGCCGCGGCCTCTCCGATCGCGGCGCCTTGAGCGCTGACGATCCATGCGAAGAGGCGAGCGCTCGCCAACGTGTCTCGTGACTGTTCGCCGATACGGTCGGGCGGCAGGTTGAGGTCGTCGCCGTCGAGGACGAGGCCGATCTGCCGCTCGCCCAGCCCCACCAGACGCGCGGCGGCGCGGCGGGCCAGGGGCGCCGCGAAATCGGCGACCAGGTCGAACTGCGGACGGATCAGGTCCCTCGCGTCGGTGGTCGCTTGGGAGCCGATGTCCGCCAGCCTCGCCCGGGTAAGATAGGTCGCGAGAAGACGCCGGATGATTCCGTGGCCAGGTTGGTCCGCGCCCAGCAGGACCGGATCGATCGTGTTCTGCGGCGTGCTGGAAAAGATGTGCGACGCCTCGAGGGCCTCTCGCACCGCATCGTGAGATACCGCAATCCACACGCCGTGACGGGTGAGGAAGACCACCGGGCCGCTGCTCCGTAGCTGGTCGAACGCCGCAAAGGGCGGGTGGGTAGCGGCCACGCTCGCAAAGTCGAACACTCTCGCCGGATCGTATGCGTCCTCATCGCCGCATGGCGCTCGAGGAGCTTTCCACAGCGAGGCGAACGAGGCGCGTAGGCTCATGGAGTCACCCGCAGGTATCGCCGGCAGCCGAGGTCGGCTCGGAAGCAGAAACAGCGACCTCACGAGCAAGCGCCGCGACGCCCTGGGCCAAAGGCGGCGCGTAGCCGGCGTGGAACGGTAAGCGGGGTCGGATCAGCATTCTGACATTGGCCTACCTAGCATAGAGCGCATTCGCTCTAAATGTCGGCGATCGGTCGAAAGCCGACACGTGGTCCGCGCCCTTGTGCCACGAAAGGGGCAATTGTGCAGTTTACAAACGCCCTCGGGCGCGATCTGCGCCGACGAGCCTCACCAGCCCCACCTCCAAGGCCGCGCCAATGAGAGCGGCTACCGCACCCCGAAGGCAAGGACGTAACGCCACGGCTCGTCAGCAAAGGCACCGACGGCACCGCCTGAACGCACATCTGCGAGCGCCAAGAGCGGCCATTCGGTTCCGAGTGGATTTCGAACCGCTGCGCGGACGTATGTGGAAACAAGCTCACGTTCCCAAGCAAGCCTCTGAGTTCCGGCGGACCTACTGTCCGCCAGCCCTTCGGGCCCGCTCAGCCCTCGCGCCAGTCGAAGGGGAGCGGAGCCTCTCGAAAGGCGAACCGGTCGAGGTGGCGGGCGACCGCGCCTTCTATGGCGCCAAGCTGCTCCGCCGACGTCGCGTCTACCCGGACGCTGAGCGCTTCCGCCGCGGCGTCGAAGGTTACGACCGCATCGCCCGGAAAGTCGGCTCCACGCGCGTCTCTCGGGAAGGTGACGGTGCCGTGCTCGGCGGTGAATTCCACTGCCAGATTGTGCGCCCAATGCTTGCAGAGCTGCTGGAGATACCGGCTGCCGCTCTTGGTCGGAACGAGGGCGGTGGCGGCGTAGGCGGTCATGGGCACGGCTCCTTAGCGGCGGGCGGCTTCCCTCGGACGGCCGCCCTGCACGCGCGGTGAACGCTCGACACCCGAGTCGGCTGCCAAGGCGCCCGTGTTGACGGCCCCGGTGGCGCCGCTACGTCGGGCGGATGGGAAGGGACGATCCACGAATCCGGCACGCGGAAGCGGGCGAGGAGCGGCTGCTCCATCACTTCCTCGCCCTTCCCGCCCGGCTGACGCCGGACGCGCCGGCCATCGAGGTCCCGCCCGCACGGGGGCGGAGCGAGCGTCAGGCGCTGAGCTACGGCGCCCTCGAAGCGCTTTCGGATCGCCTCGCCCTCCACCTCCTGCCCCTGCTCGAACCGGAAGCCATCGTGCCGCTGCTCCTGCCGCGCACCTCGCCGCTCCTCCACGTCGCGCAGCTTGCGGTGCTGAAGGCCGGCGGCGCCTTCACCTGTCTCGACCCCAATTTCCCGTTCGAGCGGATGAAGGAGATCGTCGCCGACGCCGATGCCCCGGTGCTGCTGTCGGACGTGCAGGGCCTCGCGCGCCTGGCGCCGCTGGCGGGCGAGGCGGTCCGGCTGATCGACGTTGCCGGCCTGCTGGAGCGCGTTCCGGAGGCGGCAGCGCTGCCGCACGACATATCCCGCGACCGCCTCGCCTACGTCATCTACACGTCCGGCACGACGGGCCGCCCCAAGGGGGTGATGATCGAGCATGGCAGCATCGCCAACCTCGTCCGCTCCGACCTCGAGGAATTCGGCCTGACGCCCGCCGACCGTGTCGTCCAGGGCTCCTCGCCCGCCTACGATTCGTTCCTCGAGGAGACCTGGCTCGCCTTCGCCGCCGGCGCCACCCTGGTGGTGATGGACGACGAGGCGGCGCGGCTCGGGCCGGATCTCGTGCCGTGGCTGCGGATCGAGCGGGCTACGGTCTTCTGTCCGCCCCCCACGCTGCTGCGCAGCACCGGCTGCGCCCATCCAGCGGAGGCGCTGCCGGATCTGCGGCTGCTCTATGTCGGCGGCGAGGCGTTGCCGCACGACATCGCCGATTTGTGGGCGCAGAAGCGGCGGCTGGTGAACGGCTACGGCCCGACCGAATGCGCCGTCACCTGCCTTCGTGGCGACGTCCGTGCCGGGGAGCCGGTCACGATCGGCCGTCCGGTGCCGGGGATGCAGGGCTGGGTGCTGGACGAGCATCTCGCCTTGGTGCCGGACGGCGGCCGGGGCGAATTGTGCATAGGCGGCCCCGGCGTGGCGCGCGGCTACCGCAACCGGCCGCAGATCGAGGCCGAGAAGTTCGTCCGGCACCCCGAGCTGGGCCGCATCTACCGCACCGGCGACCTCGTTCACCGGGACGATGCCGGGGACTTTCACTGTCACGGCCGCATCGACGCGCAGGTGAAGATACGCGGCCACCGCGTCGAACTCGCGGAGATCGAGGCGCGGCTCGCCGGGCTGGAGGGTGTGCGCGGGGCGGCGGCGCGCCTCCAGGGCGAGGGCGGGGCGGCCGAGCTCGTCGCCTGGGTCGTCCCCGACGATCCGTATTCGCCGCCGGAGCCGGAGGTGCTGAGGACGGCGCTCGGCGCGACTCTGCCCCGCCACATGGTGCCGCGGCGCATCGGGATGCTGGAGGCGCTGCCGACGACGGTGGGCGGCAAGCTGGACCGGGCGGCGCTGCCCGAGATCGACGCATCCGGACATGCTGCCGCAGCCCCGTCAGCCGCGCCCGCTACGCCGCTCGAGCGCCAGATCGCCGCCGGCGTCGGCGATATCCTCAAGCGCCCCTCACGCGTCTCGGTGGATGCGGATTTCTTCGAAAACCTCGGCGGCGACTCGCTCTCGGCTGCGATGCTGGTGACGTTGCTGCGGGACGATCCGGCAACGGACTGGATCACCGTCAGCGACGTCTACGAAGCGCGCACGGTGCGCGCCTTGGCGGAGATCGGCGCCACCCGCCTCGCGCCGGATGCCGCTGCAGAACCGGCGCTTCGGCGCGAGGGGCAGCCACGGCCTCTGCTCGCCGGCATCGTCCAGCTCCTGTGGCTGGCGGGCGAGCTCCTCGTCGGCTCCTGGCTCGCCTGGCTGACCGCGTTCAAGCTGCTTCCGCCGCTCTTCGATTCGATGGGCCTCGTCCTCTTCGTGCTGCTGGCGCCTTTGCTCGCCGTCGCGGGCGCCGCGCTCTACATCCCCGCTTCCGTCGGCATGGCGGTGCTGGTGAAGCGGCTCGTCATCGGCCGCTACCGCCCTGTCCGCGCCCCCGTCCGCAGCGCCTATTACCTGCGCCACTGGATCGTCATGCAGGCGGCGCGGCTGATACCCTGGCCGCTTTTGCAGGGGACCAGTTTCCAGCAGACGGCGCTCCGGGCGCTCGGCGCGAGGATCGGCCGCCGCGTCCATATCCACCGCGGCGTCGATCTCGGCCGCGGCGGCTGGGATCTGCTCGACATCGGCGACGACGCCTCGCTCGGCCAGGACGTCCATATCGGGCTGGTCGAGCTGGACCGCGGCGACATCGTCGTCGGGGGCGTCGCAATCGGTCCCGGCGCGGCGCTGCGGGTCCGCTCCTCCGTACAGGGCGGCTGCAGCGTCGGGGCAGACGCCGAGCTCGCACCGCTCTCCGTGCTCAATGCGGGAGAGGCGATCCCGCCCGGCGAGCGCTGGGACGGCGTCCCCGCCTTGCCGGCCGGATTCGCGGAGCCGCCCCGGCCAGTCTCCGGAGGCCGCGCCATGTCGCCGGCTATGCACGGCTTCCTGATGATGCTGGCGCGAGGGACGGCATCCTCGCTGACCCTGCTGCCCGCCGAGCTGCTGACGCTCGCACTCTGCCGGATGAGCGGCGTCGGCATTGAGCAGGTCTGGCGCTGGCTCTATCACCCGAGCCTGGACGCGACGGTGATCGCCATCGTCCTCGGGCTGACGGCGGTGAGCGTGCCTCTCACGCTCGTCGCGACCGCTCTCATCCTGCGTGCGATGGGAGAGGTGCGGCCCGGCACGATCGACCGCTGGAGCGCTGCCTATGTCCGCGTGTGGCTGAAGACGGGCATGCTTTTCAGCGCCGGCGAGTGGCTGAGCGGAACCATGTTCTGGCCGGCCTGGCTCCGGCTCGCGGGGATGCGCATCGGCCGCAAATGCGAGGTCAGCACGATCATCGACGTGGTGCCGGAGCTGGTCGAGATCGGGCCGGAGACCTTCTTCGCCGACGGCATCTATCTCGGCGGCGCCGAGGTCACCCGCGGCGCGGTGCGGCTGGCGCCGGTCTCGCTCGGGCGCAACACCTTCCTCGGCAACCATGCAGTGGTGCCGGGCGGCGAGCGGCTGCCCGCCGACATCCTGATCGGCATCGCCACCGTCGCCGATTCACGCCAGATCGCCAGCGGCCATTCGCGCTTCGGGCATCCGAGCTTCGACCTGCCCCGCCGTGAGGTGGTGGAGGTCGACCGGCGCTTCACCCACGACCCGTCCGCCATCCGCACTGCGAACCGCGCCTTCTGGGAGCTGCTCCGCTTCGCCCTGCCGGTGGTGCCGCTGCTGCTGACCGTCGCCTGGTATGCCATCCTCGCGAGCGGCGGACGCTCGGCCGGCCCCTGGACCTTCGCGCTGCTCGTCATACCCGCTGCGACCTTGCTGCCGCTCGCCGCACTCTGCCTGACGGTGCTGGCGCTGAAATGGCTGCTGATCGGGCGGGTCAAGCCGGGCCAGCATCCGCTCTGGTCCTGCTGGTGCAGCCGCTGGGACTTCGTCTACGTCGCCTGGGCCAAATATGCGAACCGCATCCTCCAGCAGCTGGAGGGCACGTACCTGCTCATGGCCTATCTGCGGCTGATGGGCCTGAAGATCGACCGCGGCGCGGTGCTCGGACCCGAATTCGCCCAAGTCGTCGATCCTGACATGATCGACATCGGCGCCGGCGCGACGGTCAGCGCGATGTTCCAGGCGCATACGTTCGAGGATCGCGTCCTCAAGGTCGGCAAGGTGACGATCGGGGCGGGGGCTACCATTTCCGCCGGCACCGTGCCGCTCTACGGCGCGGCGATCGGCGAGGGCGCTTATGTCGGCGCCCACAGCGTCATCATGAAGCACGAGCATCTCCGCCCCGGCCTTCGCTACCAGGGCGTCCCGACGCGGGTGTTCGGGAGGGAAGCGGAGGAGCCCTAGCCGTCCTGAGGTTTCGGAGCGGCGCCTGTGCCTCGCAAAAAACGCTGGCGAAACAAGTCTCTGCCCAATAATATTGAGGACGAAGGGGCAGGCGGACGGATGATCGCGCCTGGGTGGGGGGACAGCGCATGATCAGGAAAACCGGCAGCCCGGTGGGCGAGACGATCGTCGCGAGCCTGCTGAGGACGCGGATCGACGCCGGGGGCGGCAACGATACGCTCATTGGCGTGAGCGAAGATCAGCTGTTCGGCGGCGACGGCAATGACGTGATAACGGCGGGCGCGGGCGACAGCTTCCTCAGCGGCGACAGCGGCGATGATCGGCTCACCGACGGCGCCGGCAACGACGCTTTGTACGGCGGGGACGGCAACGATATATTGGTGAGCCGCGCCGGAAGCGATTGGCTCCAAGGGGACGCCGGCAACGATTCCTTCACCATCATTCGCAGCGCGAGCGGACAAGCCGGCGACGGAATCCTGGGCTCGGGCGGCAGCGGCAATGACGATTTCTACATCGATACGAGCGGCAGCTATTACAGCTACGTCGCGGTCTACTGCGGCGACGGCGACGACGTGGTCGAGATCGGCGGCGTCAGCGGGTGGCTCGACCTGACGCTGGGCGCGGGCTCCGACACGATCCGGTTCGACAGCGTTCCCCACGGAGAATTGTTCGCCTCGGTCACCGTATCCGACTTCCAGGTCGGCGACGGCGGCGACCGCCTCGACTTCAACCGGCTCCTGGGATTCCTGGTCGGGAACGTGACCGCCAGCCCGTTCACGCTCGGCTATCTCCAGCTCGTCCAGAACGGCGCCGATACTTTGGTCACGTCGAAGTTCGGCGATCTGGCGACGCTCAAGAATGTCGATGCGGCGTCTCTGACGGCCTGGAATCTGGGCGGCTACGGCCAGGACGGCTCTCTGCAAGGGCCGACGACAGTGGGCGGCACGCCCGGCGACGACCTTCTGTTCGGCGGCTCCGGGGCCGACACGATCGACGGCGGCCCCGGTAACGATACCATCTGGGGCGGGATGGGGAACGACACGCTTACCGGGGGCGACGGCAACGATCAGCTCAGCGCCGACTTCGGAGACAATCACCTCGATGGCGGGGCCGGCGACGACATCCTCGCCGACGGAACGGGTTCGGACGTCCTGATCGGCGGCGACGGCAATGACACGATCATCGCCGAAGGGAGCGACACGATCGACGGCGGCGACGGCGACGACCGGCTCACCTCGCTGGTCGGAGACGGCGACACCGCCCACGCCGTCACCGGCGCGGGGGCCGACCGGATCACCCTCTTCAGCGAAGGCGGCGTCGCAACGCTCGACACGGGTTCCGACAACGACACCGTCAGCATCGCCGAGCTCGACGGATCTCTGCAACTGACGCTCGGCAGCGGCTCGGATCTCGTCACCTTCAACACCAGCCTGACCTCCGGAAGCGTGGTGATCACCGATTTCCAAACGGGTGACGCCGGCGATGTGCTCGACGTGGTGCCCCTCCTCACCATCGGCACCAACTGGAACCGCACGAGCAATCCCTTCGCGGCGGGAAATGTCCGCCTCCTGCAGGCGGGTGCGGACACGTTGCTGCAGATCGACGGCGCGGCGGGCGACGGCCATTGGGTGACGCTGGCGACGCTGCAGAACACCGTCGCCACATCCTTCACCGCGGCCAACCTGCGCGGTCTTCCGACGGACGGGTCGAGCGCGCCAGGCATCGTCATCTCCGGGAGCGGCGGCATAACGGGAACGATCGGGCCCGATTCGATCACCGGGAGCGAGGGCGCCGACAACATCAAGGGCGCCGCGGGCGACGACATGATCTTCGGCAACGGCGGCAACGACAGGATCGATGGCGGCCCCGGTGTCGATACCGTCCATGGCGGCGGCGGTGACGACACGATCACCGTTGGCAGCGGCGCCGATACCGTCCACGGCGACGATGGCGCCGATCATCTCACCGGCAACGTCGTCGGTGCCCATCTTTTCGGCGACGACGGCAACGACCGGATCGACGACAATGCCGGGGCGGCGGAAGTGGACGGCGGCGCCGGCGACGACGTGATTCAAATCTGGGTACCCGGATCGCCGACGGTGACCGTGCGCGGCGGCAGCGGCGACGATGCCATGTTGAGTGTCGGCGGGGGCACGCCCAACCTCATCGTCGACATGGGCGATGGGCGCGACAGCGTTGCTCTCTTCTCCTTTTCGGCGGCGACAATCACCCTCGGGGCCGGAGCCGACGCGCTGTCGCTTATCTATTCCCTGATCGGTGCCACCGCTCCCAGCCTCGTCGTCACCGATTTCGCGGCTGGCGCGGCGGGCGACTGGCTCGATCTCTCCGGCTTGCTCTCGTTCAATGCGGGCGGCTGGAACCAGGGCATGAACCCGTTCGACAGCTTCTATCTGCGCGTCGTGCAGAGCGGTCCCGACACGCTCGTCCAGTTCGATCGCGACGCCGCTGGAAGCAGTGCCGATTACGTCACCGTCGCCGTCCTTCAGAACGTCGTCGCCACCGCCCTGACGAAGGAGAATTTCGGCTACGGCAGCGACTCGGCTGACTTTTTCGACTTGAGGGCCGGCGCGCCGGGTGTCTGGCACGGCCTTGGCGGAGACGACGTCTTCTACCTCGGCGACGCCGGCGCCCAGTTTCCCGGCGGCCGTTACGACACCGTGTTTGCGGACGGAGGCGCCGGCGCCGACACGGTCGTCCTGCAGGGCGATTACTCGACGGGGCTGCTGCTGGCGAACGGTGCGCTCGGCGACATCGAGACGCTGAGGGTGCTCAGCCATCTCGACGCCACCTATGGCGGCGCGGGAGCGGACCCGTTCAGCTACGTCCTCCAGACCGACGACGATGAAGTCGCCGAGGGCGCGCACTTGCTGGTCGACGCGAGCGGGCTGCAGGCCGACGAACCGCTGACCTTCGACGGCTCTTCCGAAACCGACGGCTTCCTCCACGTCGTCGGCGGCGCCGGCGCGGACGACATCACCGGCGGCGGCGCCGCCGACCTGCTGGAGGGCGGCGACGGCAACGACACGCTCGACGGCAGCTACGGCGACGACGTGATGGCCGGCGGCGCAGGCGACGACACCTACTTCGTCGACGATGCGGGCGATCTCGCGGTGGAGCAGAGCGGCGAAGGCACCGACACCGTCTTCACGTCGCTCGCCGCCTACACGCTTCCGGATAATATCGAGAACCTCACCGCCGAGCTGTATGCCGACGAGACGCTGACCGGGAACGCCTTGGACAATATCATCACCGGCTTCCTCGGCAACGACACGATCGACGGCGGCACCGGCGCGGACACGATGGCGGGAGGCGTCGGCGACGACGTCTATTTCGTCGACAATGCCGGCGATGTCGTCACTGAGATTGCGGGTGAAGGCACAGACGAGATCCGCACCACCCTTGCGACCTACACCCTCCCCGCGAATGTCGAGAAGCTGACGTATGCGGGGAGCGGCAACTTCACCGGCATCGGCAGCACTGGCGACGACATCATTACGAGCAATGGGGGCAACGACTTTTTCGACCTGACGCAGGGCGGCGCCGACAAGGCGTCGGGCGGCGGCGGCACCGATGCCTTCTCGTTCGGCGCGGCGTTCGGGGCCGGCGACTCAGTGGACGGCGGCGCGGGCGCCGACACCGTCGGCATCCGCGGCGATTAT